>NZ_JAJSPA010000001.1:0-318971 GCF_021282295.1 Halomonas sp. G15
TGGTGCATAAGGGACGGTGTAAGCATCGGGTCATCCATGAGCAAAAGCCGTTAGATGACCACATTAGCTCCTACTGGTAAAGCGCTACGAAGCCCGTCGTAGAGCGGTTTTTCATGCGTTTTCCCTGGCTGGGAAGCGGTTTCATCGACACCGACGGTGGCCACATTGCTCAGGTCTAGCTCCCCCAGCATCCGGCCGACGTAGTGGTGCACGATGCGCCACAGCCGCTTGTCGGAGATCTCCAGCTACCGGGAGACGGCCAGTACCGGCATCTCCTTGACCAGCGACATGGCGGCTTGCTCGAACACGCTGCCTGGCCGGGCCCAGGGCACCTCGATGCGCTTGACGCCATGCTCCGGGCACTTGGCGCGGGGCACGCGGACGTGCAGGTAGCAGTGGTGCTGGAAGAAGTTCAGATGCCGCCAGGTCTTGTCGGCGAAGAAATCGTGAGCCGGGCAGGCCTTGCCGCACTCAGGACAGGGGCGCTCGGCCTCGACGTAGAGGTCCAGGCGATGGGGTGACACGGAGGTATCCAGGTGCTGGTCCTTGAGGATCCAGGGCGCTTCCAGGCCCCCCGAGTTCGACAGATAGAAGCGTAAACTATTGATTATCCTGGAAACGCGTTTTCAAAATTGGCACTACAAGCGAGATGTAGTCGGTGCCGGCAGGCCAATGGCTTCGAAGAGATCGCGTTGTTCAGGCTTCAATTTGGTCAGGCCGCTCGCCGTCTCGCGACGGTGAAGCAGGACCTGGTGGAACTGGATCTTGCGGGCAATCTCCAGTGCCCGCGTCGGTAACAGTGGGTGATCGCTGGTCTTCAACCGCATCCGGAGCACTCGGTAAAGCACCAGCGCGAGGAAGCAGATCAGCGCATGGGCGCGGATACGATCCGGCAGCCGGTGGTAGACCGGCGCGATCTCGATGTCGCTCTTCAGCACCCGGAAGCCGCGCTCGATGTCTGCCAGCGCACGGTAGCGCTCTACGATCTCCTGCGGGTCGTGGTCGGCCATGTTGGTGACCAGCAGCAGCTTGCCGTCCATCATCCTGGCGCGATCGAGCGCCCGCTGATCCAGGACATAGTTGAACGTCTCGGCGGTCAGATCGACCTTCAAGATATGCCCGAGGTGAGCGTCGGTGACGGCCTTGTAGAACCTGGCGGTGACGCCGGCATCGGAGAGCTTTCTGCCGCGATAGCGACGCCCGGCATCCTGGTTGTCCAGCTTTTCGAACCACTGGCGCGCATCGGCCTGCAGCGCCTCGATCTTCTGATCGTGTGCCGCCGTCTGCGCCTTGGCGACCTCCGGCCGGTGCGCCACGATCAGCCGATGATCCTGCCATGCCATCTCGCCGTAGGCTTCACGTTCGGCGTCCTGGCAATGCGTCTGATGAAACGCCTTCAGCAGCGCATCGAACTCGCCATAACGGCGTCCCGGCACCGCCAGGATGAATTCCAGAGGGCGATCTTCGATACGCACGGCGGATAGGGCGGCCAGATTGTCCAGGGAGAGCAGGCCACGGTCGGCGACCAACACGACTCGCCGCACGTTGAAACGCTTGACCACCGTCTCGATGGTCGGCAGCAACGTGCGGGTTTCCGCGACATTGCCATCGAAGACTTCGTGGTGAATGGGTAAGCCTTCCGCCGTCTGTACGACACCGAGCATGAACTGGCGGGCGATTCCGCCCTCCTTCGAGGGACCGTAGTGACGAACATCACCGTTGAGCGAGGTACTACCTTCTGCCCGGATCGTGGTGAGGTCGTAGAAGACGATCGAGAGTTCCTGGTCGATCAGTGGCTTGAGCTGCTGTGCCAGGACGTCATTGAGGGCTTCGCTGCAGTCCGACAGGGTATCCATGGTGCGCAGCAGATGCTGGTGACTGATCGAGACCGTGTCGACGTCGGGCACCAGTACATCTTCCAGCCAGCGCAGCACCCCGAGCTTGGATTCCGGATCACATAGACGATTGAACACCATGACCCGCAGCAGCCGCTCGGCATCGAACTGGCGCTTGCTACGCAAGACACGCCGGAAGGCGTCATCCAGGCCGAGCTCTTTCCAAAGTGACGTCAGCAGCCAGGTATCGCCAACGGATCGTGCCGGCGCGAAGTCAGTCTCACCGGTGCCTTCCTCGAGTGTGGGCTGGCCGGTGACGCGCAGCAGGCCATTGATCAGCGCGCTGGATTCCCCGGCCGTGACGGCTTCCAGGCGTCCCAGCGTCGCGATCACACGTTGGCGCGGTTTGCCGGCCTCGTCGCGATAGGACTCGACGAGCTTCACGTAGCGGCGTGGGCCGGATTTGGTGACTTTGACGAACATGTCACCACGATAGACCGGTCAACCCATGACTGGCAAGGCACCAAGAGAAAAACGTGTCACTACAGAGAATTCGGCCAGAAATGGCTAAGTCACTGAATTCTCAGACCATGGGTGCCGATTACAGGCCAAAATCGGGCTGGAAGTGTCGAACTCGGGAGGCCCAGGCCGAGGGTCAGAATCTGGGTGCCCGTCCACGTCATGCCCCCCTGTCGTCGTGGAGGTCATATCCTGGCCCAGCTCAGGCGGCGAATTCCACATCCAACGACGAAGAGCCGAAATGTATCAGGAAAACACCATCTCTGAACTTTCCATGAGCACCAGCATTAACGCCATAAAAAACTTAGAAAACCAGAACGCCAGGACATTAAATAACTAATAACAATAATTGCCATGACGGCCCAATAAAAAAGATAGTTCACAGAATGTGCAATAGCAACACCCTGCAATCCCCAAATGTTTACAAAGTGATAAGTTAGCCCGTAAAAAAATATGGCAAAAGTTATTTCGGTCAAGATAAATAACTTTGTCATGGCTTTACTTAACAACAAGTAAGCCAATATCCAACTCCCGATCTTTAATGTATCACCTACCATTTGCCAGCCAAACAAAGCCTCCATCTGGATAAACTCGGAAGTGAACAGTATTCTGATCACAAAATCTCGCAAGAGGTAGATAATAAAGCCACAGGATGCCGCCACAGGCAGTATAACCCTGTAGCCTTGCAAAATTTCTTTTTTAATATCGGCTGGGTCTTGAAGCTCCGAAAGCCTTGGCAGATAATAAACACTCAATGTCGTTGTTACCAGCATCAGATAAGCTGCACTAAGTCGCCACATAGCTTCCCAGTAGCCTGCAGCCTCCCAACCAAGTGTTTCGCCTAGATGGTTGCGGATTAGGATATGACTGAGGGGTACACAGGCGGCGCTTGTGAGCGCCATTGCGGTGAATTTTGCCAAGCCCTTGGCAGACTGCTTGTCGATACCACCGAGCAGGTAGCGCAGATTGAACCAGCTGGCTTTGTAGGTGAGCGTCAGGGTAACAAAGAAGGTAAGTGACTGGTATATTGCCAGAGCAACCAGTGCGCCGTACAGACCCAACTGGATCGCCATGAGGGTAGTTACCACCAGTGCAAAGAGACTACCGGCAATATTGGCGGTTACATAACGTTGTATCTCTTTCTTTCCATTAAGGATAGCAAGTAAGAGGGTGTTGAACACGAACAGCACCAGTGTTGCCGCAAACCACACAAAAACGCTGCCAAGGCTTTCATCCTTTAGAAACCAGCCTGCCAAGGGTTTGTTGAATACAATTACGCCAATCCCTACTAGTACAGAGCCGATCAGCGAGATAGTTCCGGCTGTTCGCCAAACGGCATGTTGCCGGGCTTCGTCATTGTGGTACTCAGCCGTGTACTTTGTCACACCTGTATTGATCGCGCCACTGGCCAATGTTGTGATCATCTGTACGGCGTTTTGGAACTGCCCTAACGCTGCATAACCTGCTGGGCCGACATAGATAGCCAGTATTTTGTTCAGGCCCAGCAAAGTCAGCATTTTGATCACGACAGCAATGCCGTTCAGCAAGCTGGTTTTGATCAGTGTCATGCGTCAACGCATCTCAAAGTGATTACAGGCGACAATAACTGCATGTACTTGCTCATCGGTCATCACGGGGCTTATCGGCAGACTCAGGACTTCCTGATGAATGGCTTCTGTCAGCGGGTAAGATTGCTCGTCCCACTGCGCGTAGGCCTGCTGCTGATGCGGAGGGATCGGGTAGTGGATCAGTGTTTGGACACCGGCATTAGCCAAGTGTGCCTGCAAAGCTTCGCGTTCTGCTGTGCGGATCACATAGAGATGAAATACGTGATTTTCCAATGACTCCAGTGTGCTATTTGCCTGAATTGGCTGTGACAGTACGGGATGCATGATGCCTTTGGCATAGGCCAGTGCAATCTCTTTGCGCCGCTGGGTTTCTGTATCAAGGTGCTGTAGCTTCACCCGCAGCATGGCTGCTTGCATCTCATCCAGGCGACTGTTGACACCCTGATAGAGGTTTTCATATTTTTTGTGGCTACCGTAGTTGCCCAAAGCGCGAATAGTACTCGCCAGTTCATCATCATTGGTAGCGACAGCACCAGCGTCACCCAGCGCACCGAGGTTTTTACCGGGGTAGAAACTGAAACCCGATGCGTGACCCCAGCTGCCCGCCTTTTTACTGTTGATCGCAGCCCCGTGCGCCTGAGCAGAATCTTCCAGTACCAATAATCCATGTTCATCTGCCAATGCCATCAATTCAGGCATGGGGGCCAACTGACCGTACAAGTGAACTGCGAGGATGGCTTTGGTGTTGTGGGTAATGGCAGCGGTTGTTTTAATCGGGCAAAGGTTGTAGGTGTGCTCGTCTGGCTCAACCAGAATCGGCTTCAGTCGGTTTTCAGTGATCGCAAGGATACTGGCAATATAGGTATTGGCAGGGACGATAACTTCATCGCCTTCCTTGAGTTTTCCAAGCTCTTTCCAGGCACGCAGTGTCAGTGTCAATGCGTCCAAGCCGTTTGCTACACCGATACAATGCTGGGTGCCGCAGTAGGCCGCAAATTCTGACTCAAACGCTTTCAGCTCTGTACCTTGTATGTACCAGCCGGAGTCGATTACACGGGTAGCGGCATCAATCAAGTCCTGGCGATATTGGGCGTTGATTGCTTTTAGGTCAAGAAACGGAATTGTCATGTAAATTTATCTGCCAATTTTTCTTTTGCAGCTTTAACAGCTTCTTCTGTTATTTCAAAATACTCGTTGACTTCATCTTCGTTGTTTTTAACAGCGCCCATTCGAGCATGGAAATTGATGACACCTTTGTTACCTTTCATGACATCAAAGTGTGACTTTTTAAAACCCAACTTTTTAAAACCAAAATCATAAACCAAGAACGCGCTTTCTAAAGCAGCATAGCGTGTTTTGTTTTCGTTTAAGATCCAACTACCCCAACAGAACGAATCATTGCGAATATCATAGATCCGAACAGTACCACATGGCGTGCCATCTAAACGTTCAATGATGAAGTAATATTGGATGCCCTTTTTCTCATCATCTTTATATTTTCTAATCCAATTTTTTTGAGCTTCAACATCAGGGCTTACTGAAGACAAGAATGCGTTATATCGATTGTCTAATCGAAGTGTGAGAATAAAATCTGCATCTTTCTCTTCTACTAAACGTAATCTTATATTTTTTCCTTCCAGTTTGATCATGCTGCTAGCCTCACAGCATGAAAACTGTTACTCAGGTCGTGTCGTGTCGTGTCGTGTCGTCAGTATTCTGCTGCATACTTGCTCCCCCACCAGTGTTCAATTTTTCGTAGCGTAAAATTTTCGCGGGATTACCCACCACAACAGCGTGTGCAGGTACATCCTTGGTGACTACAGCGCCTGCGCCTATCATGGCGTATTCACCTATGGTGATGCCGGGCAGAAGGGTCGCGTTGGCGCCTATGCTGGCGTTGCGCTTGATCGTGATGCCTGAGAACTGTTCAGGATACTCTTTGGAGCGGGGGTAAGGATCATTGGTAAAGGTAACATTGGGGCCAATGAATACATCGTCCTCAATGCGCGTGCCCTCCCACAGTTGCACACCCGATTTCAGTGTCACCCTGTCGCCAATAACGACATCCCCTTCGATCAAGGTTTGAGCACAAATATTACACTCTTTACCGATCTTAGCGCCCTTCAGGATTACGACAAACTGCCAAACCCGTGTGCCTTCGCCAATGGATGAAGTGGCCACATCTGCCAGAGGATGAATAAAGCTCATACACCCACCACCTTAAGGAAGTCGTCATAATCACGAATATAGTCGGCTTCGTCATAGTGTTCGCTGGCCAGTACTAGCAACACGCAGTCGGCGGTGAAGTCGTGCATTGTTCCCCATACCAATGCATCCTGAAGTAAACCGATATTGGGCTGGTTCAAGTCATAGGTGATTGTCTGTTTGCCGTCATCCAGCGTGACTTTACAGGAGCCATTCACCGCAATTAGATACTGTCGAGTTTGGTGATGTGAGTGCTGGCCTCGCGGCACGCCTGGCTGCGTACCGTAGATGTAAAAAACGCGCTTCACCTCGAAAGGAACATCTTGCTGGCCTTCAATGGCAACCAGCTGACCACGGTGGTCACCCAGTATACGATGCTCGGTAATGCTCATACTTGCTCCCCCGCCAGCCTGAGCAGGTACTGACCATAGCCATTTTTACTTAATGCCTGTCCCTGCTCTTTTAACGCTTCCTTACCGAGCCAGCCATTGTTGAAGGCGATCTCTTCCAGACAAGCCACTTTCAACCCTTGGCGATGCTCAATGGTCTGCACGAAGCTACTCGCTTCCAGCAGGCTTTCATGGGTGCCGGTATCCAGCCAGGCAAAGCCACGGCCCAGCAGCTCTACGTTCAAGTCGCCGCGTTCAAGATAAGCCTGGTTGACGCTGGTGATCTCCAACTCGCCGCGGTGCGACGGCTCTACGCGCTTGGCGATCTTGATCACGTCGTTGTCGTAGAAGTAGAGGCCGGTGACTGCGTAGTGGGACTTGGGCTTGGCCGGCTTCTCCTCGATGGAGATGGCACGCTTGCTGGCATCGAACTCGACCACGCCGAATCGTTCCGGGTCCTTCACCTGGTAGCCGAATACCGTGGCTCCACTGGCACGTGACGAGGCTTCCTTAAGCTTGGGTGAGAACCCCTGGCCGTAGAAGATATTATCGCCCAGCACCAGGCAGACGCTGTCGCCGCCGATAAACTCCTCGCCGATGATGAAGGCCTGGGCCAGACCATCGGGGCTGGGCTGCTCGGCATAGCTGAGCTCGATGCCGAAGTTGCTGCCGTCGCCCAGCAGTTTTTCAAAGTTGGGCAGGTCTTCGGGGGTGGAGATGATCAGCACCTCGCGAATGCCGGCCAGCATCAGCACGGAGAGCGGGTAGTAGATCATCGGCTTGTCGTAGATCGGCAGCAGCTGCTTAGAGACACCCATGGTGATGGGGTAGAGCCGAGTGCCGGAGCCACCGGCGAGGATGATGCCTTTGCGTGCCATAGTGATTCCTTTCAGTGTTCTGTGTCTCGCCAACGCTTGGCGATGGATCGCGCAGGATCTGCGCTCCTACATGTGAGTGGTGATGCCCAGCCTCTCGCGCTGGTAGCTGCCATCCTGCACCCGACGGCTCCACTCCTGGTTTTCCAGGTACCACTGTACCGTCTTGCGGATGCCGGACTCGAAGGTCTCTTCCGGACGCCAGCCGAGCTCACGCTCGATCTTGTCGGCGTCGATGGCGTAGCGCAGGTCGTGACCGGGGCGGTCTGCCACGTAGGTGATCAGGTTGGCATAGGGGGAGTGCCGCGATGGGGCCAGCTCATCCAGCAGCGCGCAGATGGTGTTCACCACCTCGATGTTCTGCTTCTCGTTATGGCCGCCGATATTGTAGGTCTCCCCAACCTCCCCTTCCGTCACCACCTTGTAGAGGGCGCGGGCGTGGTCTTCCACGTAGAGCCAGTCGCGGATCTGCTCGCCCTTGCCATAGACCGGCAGCGCCTTGCCTTCCAGGGCGTTGAGGATCATCAGCGGGATCAGCTTCTCGGGGAAATGATACGGGCCGTAGTTGTTAGAGCAGTTGGTGATCAGCGTCGGCAGCCCGTAGGTGCGCTGCCAGGCGCGCACCAGATGATCCGAGCTGGCCTTACTGGCCGAGTAGGGAGAGCTGGGGGCGTAGGAGGTCTCTTCGGTGAAGAGCCCCTCGGGCCCTTCCAGGTCGCCATATACCTCATCGGTGGAGATATGGTGGAAGCGGAAGGCGTCGCGACGCTCGGCATCCAGGCCGTTCCAATAGGCACGGGCCACTTCCAGCAGCGTATAGGTGCCCACGATATTGGTCTGGATGAACTCCGCCGGGCCATCGATGGAGCGATCCACGTGGCTCTCGGCGGCCAAGTGCATCACCGCATCCGGCTGATGCTCGCGAAAAACGCGCTCCACCTCGGCGCGGTCGCAGATATCGACCTGCTCGAAGGCGTAGCGGTCGCTGTCGGCCACTTCCGCCAGTGACTCCAGGTTGCCGGCATAGGTGAGCTTGTCGACGTTGACGACCCTATCGGCGGTGTGGCGGATGATATGACGAATCACGGCCGAGCCGATAAAGCCCGCGCCGCCGGTGATGAGGAGTTTCATGGGATAAGCGCTACAAGAGTCGAGGAGTCATGAAGCAAGGGGTGGCCCGTTGAAGCCACAGTGGACCGCTTGGGTCAGACCCTGCCATTGAAATATTCATATACTGGATGGCTACAGCACTCATAGTGCTCGCCGCCGGGAGTCTGACCCGGCGCGGTGAGGGCATGGTGCTCTCAGCGAAGAGTGAACCGGCCCTCTGAAAGTTTGCTGAACACCGTGGGAAGTTGAACTTGCAAGATGGTGTGCTGGCAACTTTTTGCGGCTAAATTTCGTTAGCTCGCTAGCAAAAACCGGCATTTTTTCCGGAAACGCCATTTCGTGAATTCGGCGGCAATATTGCCGCTTGGCCGGAAATTTTGCCGTTTTGCTGCCCTTCCCTGCCGGCCGTTTGGAAGCCAAAAACGGCATTTTTTCCGAAAATCGCGTTTCACGAATTCAGCGGTAAAAGTGCCGAAAATGCGATTTCACGTTTTGGGCGGCTTCGCCAACCTACTGATTTTCATATATATTAGCGATAAGACGGAGGTTGTTGCTGCCGGAAAGGTCGAAAGGCAGTATTAGGCACTCAACCCATGACGATGACCAGTTGCATCAGCGTATGTTCGCGTCTGCAAAGGAAGCAATGCTTTACGTAGTGGCGCGACCGTTTCGTTCAGCCCCCACCGTCTGCTGGGAGAATATCGCCCTTGGTTGGGGAGGGCATAGCTTCCCAGCAGTTGTTCATGGAAATACCGAGTAAGCTGTTGCAGATGTTGTGCGGTATCTCGGCGACACACTGGATACTGACTAAGCAGTTCTAACACGCAAAGCGTACGCTGAAATGCCTCACGTGGCATCACGCTACGCAGCCATTCCAGTTCGGGTTGCGTCGGGCGATATCCGAGATACCAGACAGCCTCGGCTAGCCGCCTCACGTCATCGACAGCATACTCGAGAGGGCGCGAGCCGACCCGATACAGCCGTTTGCGTGTAAAGGAAAGCGTCATGACTCCCCCCCACAATGGTGATATTCGTCAAGTACTACTTTCAGGTTGCCCAATATACGGTTTTCGTCGCCAACGAAATAGCTGATCGCTTCCCGAGCCAATCGCTCAAACTCGTCGATGTCAACATCTCGTCGATGCGCTGTTTGTTGGGATCGGCCTGTGCACGAACTCAGGATGAGTGAACAACTCCTTGTAACCTGTGTCGTGGTGCTTGGCCATGGCGGTTATCCTCGCGACGGCTATACTGGCTATTTATCCAGTATAGCCCAGCCTGACAAGAGCGGGGTGTCCCATGACCCGTGATAGCCGACCCGGCGAGCTCATCCAATCCGATGAGGCGGTAGTAGAGTTCGAACGCCTGCCCCAGGTGGTGAAGCGGCTCTCGGCCCGGGCTCGCCGGCATATTGCCAACAGCGTGTCGAAGAACACCATCCGCGGCATGCGGGCCGACCTGCGCGTCTACCAGCGTGCGGGTGGCCTGCTGCCGGCAGATGAGTTCGATATCGCCAACTTCATCGCGGATCAGCGCGCACTGGGCAAGAAGCCCGCCACCCTCGAGCGCTACCTCAACTCCCTGCACATGTGGCATCGCTACATGAACCTGCCCTCGCCGGTGAGGAGCATGCCGGTGCGCGCCGTGATGCGTGGCATCCGTCGCTCGGCTGGTACCCGGCAGAAGGAGGCGCCACTGTTGCTTGAGGACCTGCATCGCCTGCTGGATCACATCGACCGCTCAAGCCTGCGTGGCAAACGCGACAGCGCCCTCTTCGCGATGTGCTTCCACGGTGCCTTTCGACGCAGCGAGGTGGTGGCACTCTACCTGGAGGATATCCAGTGGGAGGCCCGCGGCGTCCTGGTGGGCCTGCGGCGCAGCAAGACCAATCAGGAGGGGGCTGAAGAGACCAAGGCGATCCTCCGCGCTCCAGCATCCTTCTCGTACTGTCCCGTGCGGCTGCTGGAAGCCTGGTTGGCGGCCTCGGGCATCCGGCGTGGGGCGGTGTTTCGCAGCATCAGCCTGAGCGGGAAGCTCGGGGCTGGGCGGTTGACCGGCTGTGTGGTGGCCCAGCGCTTGGCCCACCATCTGGAAGCCGCCGGCATGGCCGATCGCGGCTTCTCACCACACAGCTTTCGGGCCGGCTTCATTACCGAGGCGCATCGTCGCGGCAAGGCCGCGGTGGATATCAAGCGCGTCAGCGGTCACCGTTCGCAGAGCACCTTCGAGCGCTATATCCGGCGTAGCGATGCCTTCGAAGACCACGCCGGTGACTTCTATGGCGGCGTGAAGGAGCCTCGAGTCTACGCCTGGCGCTGCCGGTAGCTCTTCAGACTCCCCGCAAACCGCGCCAGGAACACCAGCATCACACCGAGCATGCCACCCAACACCAGGGAGAGCGCGAGGATCAGCGCCTTGCGGGGCTCGCTGGGGCCAGCCGGCGGGAAGGCGTACTCGACCACATCGACCACGCGCTCGGTGTGGTTGGGCTCGACTCCTTCGTCGATACCGTACAGACGGCCACTGTCTAGCAAGGTAGCGATGCGCTGGCGTTGCTCCAGCTGCTGCTCGGTGGAGCGAATCTCACCGTTGCTCAGCCCCTGGTCGATAGCGTCACGCAAGGTATCGCGGTCCGCTTCCAGCGCCTGGTAGCCCATGAAGTAAAGTGGCAGGGAGCCATCGCCACTGATATTGGCATAGATCACTTCGCTACCAGTGGGCTGGCGGCCGAACTGCTGCGGCGTTGTCGGCTTCTCGATCTCCAGTCGCCTCGCTACCGTGATTGCCTGCTCCAAAGCGAAAAGTCGGTCTTCGCGGGCGCTTTGAAGGGACTCCTTCTGCAACTCAAGGTCGGTCTGAAGACGGGCCAATTGGGCTCGGTTGTAGTCATCGAAGCGATTACGAAGCGTGCTCCAAACTTCTTCAGCAGTGCTATGTACATAAGCGTTCAGCACCTCTGCCCCTTGCTCACCTTCCGGGTAGCGGTAGGTCAGATCCAGTACCAGGTCTCCATCCTTGTCGGCGGTCAGCCCGTCGACACTTAGTCGCCCGCTGAACACTCTGCTGAGGTTGGCATCTTCGCCAAGAACGAACATGTCGCGATTCTGTTCGACGAAGGCCTCGAAATTCTGATAGCTGGTCAGGCGATTACCCAGGGTACGGTAGGCCTCCCCCGGTGAGATCGAAAACCCATTGAGCAGGCTGAACCCGGAAAAGTTCGCGCTGGGAGCCGGCACCGCCCTGAAGCGAGTTTCATAGCTGGGAGTAGTCACCGCCAGGTAAGCAAATGCCGCGACCACGGCCACCACGATGGTGCCGAGGATCCAGTACCAGCCTTCGATCAGCATCAGTGCCAGATCGCGCAGGTCGATCTCGTCGTTATAGGCCTCTGGTGGCAGGTCAGGAGTGGTCATTCACTGGTATCCTTTCTGGGGTTATTCGGCGTTCGGCCACGCTACCGCCAGGGGAGTCGCTTTAGCGACTCCCCTGGCGGTAGCTCGGTTGCCCGAGTTCTTAGCCGGCATTCTATCGAGAACCCTCCCATGTGACCATGGCCTAAGCCAACTGAATCATGCTCAGTTGCCAAGAGCTAAGCGCGCTTGTTGGTGAGTTGGGACGGGGGCGAGCGGCCAAGCGGAATTGTGTGAGGCTGGGTTCCCCGGGCGAAGGAGGCCGAAGGCCTCCCTGGTGATGCCAGTTAGCTGAGTAATTCCTCTGGGGCGACTGGCGGCGCCATTCGCGCGGCGGAGCCGCCCTCCTACAAAATCACCATAACCTTCGACAACGGTGCAAACGGCAGATGCTCCGCCTAGGCTGCGATGGACTGGTGTGGAAGGATTTGAAAACAGTGTTCGACTATCGTAAACTGTCGTTGAACATCCAGGATGGATCACCCCAAAGGAGATGACATCATGCGCTTCAATTCCGTAATTGCTGCTACCGCTGCCCTGTCGCTGACGCTGGCTGCTGGTCAGGCCATGGCCTACCAGGCGGGTGATGTGTACGTGCGCGGCGAGTTCGAGAAGTCCGACGTCAACGGTGACGAGCTCTCCAAGGAGAACGCCTTCGGTCTGGCCGGTGGTTACCTCTTCCACGACAAGCTGGGCGTGGAACTGGGCATCGGTGAGGACGTGGAGCACGACTACCAGCTCGAGACCGGCCAGGCCGGCGAGCTCGATCGCATGCCGGCCAACCTGCTGCTGCAGTACTACCCGCTGGGTGGTGTCGAGGCCGCACGAGTGCAGCCGTTCATCGGTGTGGGCGTGAACTACACCCGCTTCTCCAGCGTGAGCGGCGCCGACATGGACGTGGATGACAGCTATGGCTTTGCCGGCCAGCTGGGCATGGACCTGACCATCACTGACAACCTCAGCGCCACCGGCTTCGCCCGCTACACCGAGGTGGACGCCGAGTTCGAGCAGGCCGGCCAGACCGTCGACGACGTGCGCCTCGACCCGCTGACCGTCGGCGCGGGTGTCACCTACCGCTTCTAAGCGGCACTCACGCATAGAAACTAGACAGCGCCGGGCCCTCACGGGGTCCGGCGTTTTTCGCTGTTACGGAACTCCCATGACGTTGAATCTTTCTGAACTGCTCACCAAGGTCGAGCGCATCGCCCTGCAGGCGGGTGATGCCATCATGGCCGTCTACGCACGCGACTTTTACATCGAGGAGAAGGACGACAAGAGTCCGCTGACCGAGGCGGACATGGCCGCCCACAGGGTCATCATGGCGGGCCTGCAGGCACTGCCTCAGGGCATCCCGGTGCTCTCCGAGGAAGACGTCGGGAGCTTCTCCGGTGCCGATGCCGACGGCCGCTACTGGCTGGTGGATCCGCTGGATGGCACCAAGGAGTTCATCAAGCGCAATGGCGAGTTCACCGTCAATATCGCCCTGATCGAGAGCGGCAAGCCGGTACTGGGGGTGGTGGTGGCCCCGTCGCTGGAAGTGTCTTATCTTGCCGCCAAGGATGTAGGGGCGTTCAAGGTCGACTGGGGTAAAGAGAAGAGCGGCGAGCGTCAGCCGATCCATGTGGCCGGCAAGCCCGCCGAAGGCACCACCTGGCGCGTGGTGGGCAGCCGCTCACACCCGAGCCCCGACCTGGCCGAGTGGCTGGAGAAGCTGGGCAGCCACGATATGGTGCCCGTGGGCAGCTCGCTGAAGCTGTGCCTGATCGCCGAAGGTGAAGCCGACGTCTACCCCCGCCTCGGCCCGACCTGCCTTTGGGACACCGGTGCCGCCCAGGCGGTGGTGGAGCAGGCAGGCGGCCGGGTGGAGACCCTGGAGGGGGAGGTGCTTTCCTACGCCACCCCCGCCGAGAAGCTCAATCCCTATTTCGTGGTGTGGGGCCACAGCGACTGATCCAAGCCCGGAAAGCACCCAGCCCGGCACATGGCCGGGCTGGGTCGTCAGGATCAATGATCAGGCATATTCAGTCGCTGCCGAACAGATCCCGCGTGTACACCTTGTCTGCCACATCGGCGAGTTCTTCAGCCATGCGGTTGCTCAGGATCACATCGGCCTCGGCCTTGAAGGCGGCGAAGTCGCGCAGCACGCGGGAGCCGTAGAAGGTCTCCTCCTCCAGCACCGGCTCATAGACGATCACCTCGATGCCCTTGGCCTTGATGCGCTTCATCACCCCCTGCATGGCGCTGGCCCGGAAGTTGTCGGAGCCGGTCTTCATGATCAGTCGGTAGATGCCCACCACCCTTGGCTTGCGCGCCAACACCTGCTCGGCGATGAAGTCCTTGCGAGTACGGTTGGCATCCACCACCGCCTGGATCATGTTGCTCGGCACATCCTGGTAGTTGGCCAGCAGCTGCTTGGTGTCCTTGGGCAGGCAATAGCCGCCGTAGCCGAAACTGGGATTGTTGTAGTGCTTGCCGATGCGCGGGTCCAGGCCTACGCCTTCGATGATCTGACGGGTGTCGAGGCCGTGGGTCTCGGCGTAGGTATCCAGCTCGTTGAAATAGGCCACGCGCATGGCGAGATAGGTATTGGCGAAGAGCTTGGTTGCCTCGGCCTCGGTGCTGTTGGTGAAGAGCACCGGGATGTCCTGCTTCTCGGCGCCCTGCTTGAGCAGCTCGGCGAAGGTTTCGGCGCGAGCCGAGCGCTCGCCGACGATGATCCGCGACGGGTGCAGGTTGTCGTAGAGCGCCCTGCCCTCGCGCAGGAACTCCGGCGAGAAGAGCAGGTTCTGGGTACCGAAGCGCCGGCTGGCCTCCACGGTGTAGCCCACCGGCACGGTGGACTTGATCACCATCACCGCCGCCGGGTTGATGGCCATCACATCCTGGATCACCGCCTCGACGCTGGAGGTGTCGAAGGTGTTGGTCATCGGGTCGTAGTCGGTGGGCGTGGCGATGACGACGAAATCCGCGTCGCGGTAGGCAGCCTGCTTGTCCAGGGTGGCCGTGAAGTCGAGCTCGCGGTGGGCCAGGAAGTCGCTGATCTCGGCATCCTCGATGGGCGAGCGGCCCGCGTTGAGCGCCTCGACCTTCTCGGGAACGATATCCAGCGCCACGACCTGGTTGTGCTGGGCGAGCAGCATGGCGTTGGATAGGCCGACGTAGCCGGTGCCGGCGATAGCGATCTTCATGTTGATTCCTTTCGGTATACGTGGGGTATTTCGTCAGCTAAGTGCCTACGGGCCAGAGGCTCTGCAGGTGGCCAGCTATTTCCGGCAATTCTATCAAGTTTGGTAAAGGTGCAGGGCGCCTGACGGCGCCCTCCTACAGCGCGGTATCCATCGCCCTTGGCTGGGCGCGGTCGAGCAGGCTGTGCCAGCGGGTGAGGATGGGGGCATCGCTGTAGCTGACTTCGGCGAGGAGTTGGCGGAACTCCTGACGGACGCCGGCGTCGGCGGAATCGATCAGAGTGAGCCAGGCTTCCAGGGCACCGATCTGCTGGTGGAGGTTGCCGTCCTCGCGGGCGTGGGTCAGGGCCAGTTCGATCAGGGCGACAAGCTCCTCACGAGGATGACCCAGGCGGTGGCGCACGCGCACCAGCTGCACGGCGAGTTCCGGCACGAACAGCGTGGTGCGCTCGCGGGCGAGGACCAGTGCCTGGTCGAGGTAGTCCTCGGCGCGGGAGACCTCGCCCAGGGCGATGCAGGCATCGACCAGCCACAACGAGGGCCGACTGTAGGGATCGCGTCCGGTGAGCTCGGTGAGCTCCTCCTGAGTGGCTTCGATCTGGGCCAGGCCGTCGCGGTCGCCGGCGATGGCGCGCTGCCAGCCGAGCACGCCGCGGGCGGCCATCTGCCAGAGGTGCAGGTCGGGGGTGCCGGTGAGCCGGTGGGCACGCTCGGCACGGTCGGCGGCGAGGTGCACGTGGCCCAGCTGGCGATAGAGCGCGGCGGCGTACATCAGCGCCATGGCCAGGCTGCCGGGGTGGCCGATGCGCTCGGCGAGGCGAATGGCCGACTCCACCTGGATCTCGGCACGGCGATAGTCGCCGCGCAGGCAGAGCGCCCAGCCCTGGAAGCAGGCCGCGGCCACCTGCGGGTGGTCGGAGAACGGCAGCCACTCGATCATCATCTCGCACTCGAGCGGGTTGATCTCGTCGAGGTGGTCGTAGGCGAGGGGGATGCGCCCGGCCCAGTATTCGCAGCTGGCCTGGGCGTACTCGGCCAGGCGTGAATAACGTGGGTCGTCGAGCTGGCGAGCCAGGTCGGCCAGCGCGGTCGCCAGGCGGAAGGCATCGGCGTGGGCGTGGCGCTGGCTGCAGCCTACCCACAGGCCCCACTTGACCAGAAAGGCCTGCTCCAGATCGACGCTCTCGCCCTCCTCGGCCAGCGCCTTGATCAATTCGCGGGCGCGCACGAAGCTCTCGTGGGCGGTGGGCGAACCATGCCCCTCCAGGGCGAAGGCGGCCTGGCCACGCACGGTGAGCAGGCTGATCTCGCGCTCGGCCTGGCCCGCCACCTGGCGCAGGCTGACCAGCCCCAGGTCGGCCATCTTGAGGGCGGTGCGATTGGCGCTGACCTTGAGCGCCTCACGAGCAGCCAGCTCGTAATAGCGCGCGGCCCGGGCGAAGTGGCCGCTGCGCCGCAGGTGGGTGGCGAAGTCCCCCGGGTGGCGGCCGATCCACATCGGGAAGCGCTCCTCGATCAGCTCGACCACCTGGCGGTGGATGGCACTGCGCACGTCCCGCGGGCAGGAGAGGTAGGCGGCCTCCTGCAGCAGCTGGTGGGTGAACTGGAACTCGCGGCCGGCGTCATCGCCTTCCACGGGTTCGATGATCTCGAGTCGGCGCATCTGCTCCAGGGCCTGGGTCAGCCGGGCCCCGTCGAGCTCGCTGCACTCGGCGAGGAAGTCGTAGCGGAAGCGGCGCCCCAGCACCGCGGCCACATGCGCCACCTCGCGGTCGCCGTCGAGCTGATCGATGCGGCTGGCGAGCAGGCCAAGCAGGCCGTGGGGCAGCTCGTCGAGCTGCACGCTGCGCCCCTCGCGGCGGTCCATGTCGACGCGGCGCACGATCTCCTGCAGGTAGAGCGGCACGCCGTCGCAGCGCTCGATGATCTGGCCGCGCAGCCGCGGGCTGATATGGATGCGGTAGCGCCGCGCCAGCTGGGAGAGCAGCCGCGACGACTGCATGGCGTCGAGCTTGCCGAGGGTGATCTGCTGGTCCCAGTGCAGCTTGGCGGGCAGACCCTCGCGGCCGTGGTGGCTGGCCACCAGCATGAAGCCGCAGTTGATCGGCAGGCGCGCCTGGAGGCCGGCCAGCACCTTGACGCTGGGTTCGTCGAGCCACTGCAGGTCGTCGATCATCAGCACCAGAGTGCGCTCGGCGGCGATCCGGCCGATCAGCCGCTGCAGCAGGCCGACGACCAGCTCCACCGCCTCGCCGCTCTGGGTGAGCTCTGCCACGGCGTGGGCCTCGCGGGCGCCCAGGGCCTCCTGCAGCAGGCGGCAGCGCGACTCGTCGAGCTCGGGGGCATCGAGCGCCTCGCACAGCGCCTGCAGGCTATCCACATCACACTCATGGCCGAGGTGCCAGCGCAGCAGCTTGCGTGCCACACCGTAGGGCTCCTGCACCGAGAGCCGGGTGGTGGGCTGCCAGCAGATGGCGGCCTCGCGGCTCTGCTCGAGCTGGCGGAAGCCCACCATCAATGCCGACTTGCCCATCCCCGAGGGGCCACGCACCAGCACGCTCTGGCGCAGGCCGATGCCGGCGCGGGCCAGGGCGTCGCGCAGGCTGCGCAGCTGGGTCTCGCGGCCCACCAGGCTCGGCGGCAGGGCCTCGCGACCGCCCTCGCTGGCCCCCAGGACCAGCGCGCGCAGGCGTACGCGGCCGTCGCTGGCCACCAGCCGCGAGCTGAGCCGCGGCTGCAGGTCCAGCGCCGGCGGCATATGCTGGCTGGCGTCCTGGGAGATCACCAGCTCGCTGCCTTCGGCGGCGCCCATCAGGTCCAGGGAGCCCTGGGTGACCTGGCCCATGGGATCGACCAGGCGGCGCTCGGGCAGGTAGATCACCCGGCCACTGTTGAGGCCGGCGGCGAGCTCGACACGCGGCGGCTCGCCCTCCCCCGTCCAGTGACGCGCGGACTCCTCCGGCAGCATGCGCCGGCAGTGTTCGTAGAGGGCCACCAGCTCGGCCAGCTGGTGCGCCGGGCCATGGGTGCCGAAGCAGGCGAGCCCCAGCCCGCCGGTGGCGCCGGGCAGCCAGAAGCCACCCAGGTGGTGGCACTGCTCCTCCAGCCAGCGCATCAGCTCGAACTGCAGCATCAGGCAGGCGCGGCTGGCCGGCCGCGACGAGAGGTCACCCTTTAGGCGCAGGCGGATGGCCATCACCGAGAGCTGACGCTGCTCGATCTCCTCCTCGCGCAGCGGCGCGCTGTCCGCCGCCAGGGTGCGCGAGAAGCCCACACTGCCGGCGCCGGCGGCGTCGGCCTGGGCGTCGGACCAGTAGCGCGCCAGCTGCAGGAAGCCCGGCTCGGGCTGCTGACCGGAGAGCGCCAGCAGCTGCAGGTAGGCGTTGTACTGCTCATGGGCGGCGGCCAGCTGGCCCTGCTCGGCCAACTGGCGAACCAGCCGCTCGTGGAAGGGGCCGTAGCCGGAGAAGCGGTTGACCAGGGTCTCGAGGAGCGAGTCGGGCACGCTCTCGAAGCGCTCGAGCACCGCCTCGGAGAAGCGGATCACGCGCTGACGCCAGTCGTTGCGCACCTGCACCATCCAGCGCTGGAACTCGGGGCAGTTGGCGATCTGTAGCTCTTCCACCAGATCACCCTGATAGTGCTCAAGCAATGTGGCCAGGGTCGGCAGGTCACGCTCACCGTCGAGCAGCTGCTGGATATCGTGCAGGTCGAGGGTCCAGCGCTCGGGCAGCTGGAAGGCGATGGTCTGGCGCGAGACCACCAGCACCTCATCGGCGTGCTCGCCCAGCGACTGACGCAGGCAGTGCAAGGCGTGACGCAGGTTGGTGCGCCCCGACGAGAGGCCCTGGTCGGGCCACAGCAGCTCGGCCAGGGTGGCGCGGCTGACCGGCTGATGGTGTAGCAGCAGGTAGACCAGCAGCGCCTTGACCTTGTCGTAGCTGAACTGGGTAAGGGTGTCCTCGCCGAGAGAGAGCGAGAAGTGGCCGAAGAGTGTCAGCCGAGCCGAGGTGAGGGTCTCGGCGACGTCGGAGGCATCCCGCATCGTGGTATTCCTGCGTCCTGAGCGGCGGGCCGGGATCAGGCCGGCACACCGCTGTGAAAACGAAAGGCCGTGTCCGGCTCTTGTATTAACGCCGCCTCGCGCTCGACGAAGAAGGCGATTCGGGACTCGACCGGTGTGTCGCTCAGGTGCTGAGCCAGCATCAGGTAGTCCTCATAGTGGCGCCCCTCCGACTTAACCAGAGTGCGATAGAACTTGGCAAGTTCGGCATCGAGGTGCGGAATCAGCCGCGCGAAGCGTTCGCAGCTGCGGGCCTCGATCAGCGCGCCGATGATCAGGATATCGGTGAGCCGCTCGGGGTCGGCGGGTCGCACGTGGCGACGCAGCCCCTCGGCGTAGCGCGAGGCGCTCAGGTGCCGGTAGGCGATGCCGCGGGCCTCCATCAGCTTGACCACCTGCTCGAAGTGCAGCAGCTCCTCGCGGGCCAGCTGGCTCATCTTGGTTAGAAGCAGCGGCTGGTCGACGTAGCGGTAAAGCAGGCTCATAGCGGTGGAGGCCGCCTTCTTCTCGCACTGGGCGTGGTCGATCAACAGCAGCTCGGGATTCTCCAGCGCCCACGCCACCCACGCATCGGGCGTGCGGCAGCCCAGAAATTCCAGCAGCTCGGCAGAAAGCAGCGCCTCGGCATCGGCCACGGCGGCGCCGGTGTCGGACACGGCAGCTGGCTCGGTCAGGGTCTCGGACATGATCGGTTCGCGTCTCACCGGGTGAAGATAACGTTAAAACGTCATGGTAGCGCGAACAGAGGCCGGATAGGAGGGGATTCGACCTTGGTGTGAACCGGCCTGCCATATCCCTTTGACATATCCCATCATAAGACTAGGATTGAATGGCACACCTACCACAACCTCAAGGAGCCGCACCTTGGAACAGGCAGCCGTGTTCAAGACCAATCGCAGCCAGGCGGTTCGGCTACCCAAGGCCGTCGCCCTGCCTGAGGACGTTAAACGCGTGGAGATCATCGCCATCGGCCGCACACGGATCATCACCCCGGCCGGGGAATCCTGGGACAGCTGGTTCGACGGCCCGCCGGTCTCGGCCGACTTCATGGCCGACCGGGACCAACCCCCCGAGCAGGAACGCGAGGCCTTCTGAATGCTCAAGTACCTGCTCGATACCAATATCTGCATCTACACCATCAAGAACCGTCCACCCGAGGTGCGCGAAGCCTTCAAGCGGCATCACCATCAACTCTGCATCAGCACCATCACCTTGATGGAGCTGATCTATGGGGCGGAGAAATCGGCAGCGCCTGAGAGAAATCTCGAGGTCATAGAGGGCTTCGCTGCGCGCCTCGACGTGCTCGCCTATGACAACGAGGCGGCTGCACACAGCGGTCAGCTAAGGGCCGAACTCGCCCGCGGCGGCACTCCCATCGGTCCCTATGACCAGATGATTGCCGGCCATGCCAGATCCCGCGGCCTGATCCTGGTCACCAACAACCGGCAGGAGTTCGAACGAGTACCGGGGTTAAGGGTGGAGGATTGGGTGAACTCCAGATAACCCCTGCAGCTGATGTGGGAGCCCGATTGCTGTGGGAGCCCGATTGCTGTGGGAGCCCGATTTATCGGCGATAGCGGTGCCTCCCAAGGGAGGCCTGCGGCCTCCATCGCCCGGAACCCGGGATCCCACAGCTGGCTCGATTCATGCTCGGCCCTGTGGTAGCAGGATATTGTGGGTGTGGGAGCCCGATTGTTGTGGGAGCCCGATTTATCGGCGATGGCGGTGCCTCCAAGGCCGCATCCCTCAAGAGTCTGAACTCAACCAGACGGCATCCCAGTAAGGGTATTGCAGGATATCGTCGACTATTCCCGCGCGAAGTGGGTTGGCCACGATATAGCGAGCGGCCTTGATCACGTTATCCTCCTTACGAATACAGTGATCATGGAAACCACGCTGCCAGAGCCCCGCACCCACCCTATGGCTCACAATGGCCTTATAGCGGCGAACAGCCTCAGAAAGGTTGCCGTGCAACTCCAGCAGCCAGTGGACGTGGTCAGGCATGACAACAAAAGCAAGGGTACCTGCCTCAACTGTAATCGACTGAGAATTAAAGGCACGGCAGGCAGCCTGGGCGTATTCAGGAACATCAAACCAGCGAGCTCGGTTCAATGTAACCGCTGTTACAAGATAGTAATGACCCTCCAGCGAACGGCGTCCTCGCCGAAGGGCATGGGAACGGGGGGACATGCGACTGAGGCTCTTCGGACTCTGTGACATCAAGATAGACAGGAGATGTTGAGGCCACCAATCGCCGATAAATCGGGCTCCCACAATATCGGGCTCCCACAGGGCTATAGGCCCGGGCCTTCCCGGAGGAGGTGCCCTGCAGCTGATGTGGGAGCCCCGATTCCGGGCGATGGAGGCTGCAGGCCTCCCTTGGGAGGCACCGCGATGAAGGCGAGTCACTTGTGGGAGCCCGGATTCCGGGCGATGGCGCCGACAGGTGCCTGGCTGTGTTGTGGTGGCCTCTTCCATCGCCGATAAATCGAGCTCCCACAATATCGGGCTCCCGGTGGCCTCTTCCATCGCCGATAAATCGAGCTCCCACAACAATCGGGCTCCCGGTGGCCTCTTCCATCGCCGATAAATCGGGCTCCCACAATATCGGGCTCCCGGTGGCCTCTTCCATCGCCGATAAATCGGGCTCCCACAAGTCCAGCTCCCACAAACCCAGCTCCCACAACAACCGGGCTCACGCAGAGTCGGGCTTCCAATAAAGGCCGAGCCCCACAGGTAACGCTTATCTTCTACTCCCCTGCCCTGTAGAGCTTCTGGATGCTGGAGAAGTCGATGGCGCCGTTGCCCTGGCTGCTGTGAAGGGCGAAGAGGTTGCGGGCCTGTGAGCCCATGGGCACGGTTGCCTTGGAGCCGAGCGCCAGTTCCCAGGCGAGGCCGAGGTCCTTGGCCATCAGGTCGGTAAGGAAGCCGCCCTGGTAGTCGCGGCTGGCGGCGGAGCCTTCCATCACCCCGGGCCAGGGGTTGTAGACGTTGAGCGCCCAGTTGCCGCCGCTGCTCTGCTTCATGATCTCGGAGAGCACGGCGGGGTCCATGCCGTTCTTGACGCCCAGCGCCAGGGCCTCGGCGGTGCCGCTCATCAGGATGCCAAGCAGCATGTTGTTGCAGATCTTGGCGACCTGCCCGGCACCGCTGTCGCCGGCGTGGAAGATGTTCTTGCCCATGGCCTCGAGCACCGGCTTGGCCTGTTCGAAACCGGCCGCCTCGCCGCCGACGATAAAGGTCAGGGTGCCGGCCTTGGCGCCGCCCACGCCACCGGAGACCGGGGCGTCGAGCCAGGTCAGGCCCTTTTCCTTAGCGGCAGCGGCTACCGTGCGGGCATCCTCCGGTGAGATGGTGGAGGCGTCGATGATCAGCGGCTTGGCTTCCAGCGCCTCGAGCAGGCCGGGGGCACCGTCGCGGCCAAGGTAGAGCCCCTTGACATGGACGCCGGCGGGCAGCATCGAGATAACCACCTCGGCGCCCTTGGCCGCGCCCTCGGCGGTGGCGGCGCGCTTGGCGCCTTCGCTCTCCAGCGCCTGCATGGCGCTCTCGACCAGGTCGAAGACGGTGACATCGTGCCCGGCGTTGACCAGGTTGCTGGCCATGGGCGCGCCCATGTTACCGAGGCCGATAAAGGCGATTTTCATGATTGACTCCTTGTGATTGTTGAACACTACCCCACCCGATGACCCCAGCCAAGATCACGCAGCGGGTGCTCTTCGCTGGTCCAGGGGGACTGGAACATGGCGTCGATGAAGGTCTGCGGGACGCTGGCGACGTCGCTGTAGGTCCACTGGGGATTCTTGTCCTTGTCGATCAGCAACGCGCGCACGCCTTCGGTGAAGTCGCCAAGCCGGCCGCACTGCACCGAGAGAACCAGCTCGTCGCGGAAGGCGTCGGCGAGACTGGTATGGGCGTGGCGCTGGAGCATGCGCCACACCAGATGGGCGCTGATCGGACACCCGGCGGCGAGGCGCTTGCGGTTGGCGGCCAGCCACTTGTCGTCGCTGTCGTCGGCCAGGATCCGCGCCACGGCGGTCTCGACGTCGACGTTGCCGACCAGCGCCTGAAGGGTGTCTTGATGCGGCTGCACCTGACCCGCCGGGGCCTGGTCGCGGGCCTCGAAGCGGTCGAGCGCCGCCTGAACAGCGGCGCGGCGAGCCTGGGCGCTGCGATCGCCGAAGTCGGCCTCACCCAGGGCCTCGAGCACTGCCGCGCGCCGTTCGCGGGGCACGAAACGGTCGGCCAGACCCACATCCAGGGCATCACGGGCGTTGAGCTGCGCGCCGGTGAGACCCAGGTAGGCACCCACCCCGGGCGGCATGCGATTGAGGAACCAGCTGGCCCCGATGTCCGGGTAGAGCCCGATGGTGATCTCGGGCATGGCGATCAACGTGGTCTCGGTGACGATGCGGTGAGAGGCACCGGCGGTCAGCCCGAGACCACCGCCCATCACGATACCGTCGGCCCACACCATCACCGGCTTGGGGTAGGTGTGGATGCGGTAGTCGAGGCGATACTCCACGGTGAAGTAGGTAGCGGGAAGTTCACTGTGACGACCCGAGCCACGGTTCTCGCCCTCCTCGGTCAAGGCACGGTAGAGGGCGACCACATCACCGCCGGCGCAGAAAGCCTTCTCGCCGCTGCCCTCGAGCCATACGGCGACGATATTACGGTCCACCGCCCAGGCGTCGAGCTTGGCCTCTAGCTGACGCGCCATCTCCAGCGACAGCGAGTTGAGCGAACGCGGGGCGTTGAGGGTGGCGACGCCGATGCGTCCACCGCAGGCGGTGGGCAGCTCGTCGAAGATAACGGGAAGATCCGACATCTTGGTCTCCTGGTTTTTCAAGTGAGCTGCAGTGATTCGATCACACCATCGGCGAGCAGGCGCCGGGCGACAATCAGGCGCATGATCTCGTTGGTTCCCTCGAGGATCTGATGCACGCGGGTGTCGCGCACCAGCCGCTCCAGGGGGTACTCGCGGATATAACCATAGCCGCCATGCAACTGCAGGGCCTCGTTGCAGACATTGAAACCCATGTCGGTGGCAAAGCGCTTGGCCATGGCGCAGTGGGCAGGGGCCTCAGGGTCGTTGTTGTCCAGGCGCCAGGCGGCCTGGCGCACCATCAACCGGGCGGCGGTGAGCTCGGTGGCCATGTCCGCGATCTTGAACTGCAGCGCCTGGAACTGGTTGAGCTCGCGACCGAACTGCTTACGCTCGGCCAGGTAGTCGCGTGAGAGCGTCAGCGCCTGCTGGGCGGCACCGAGCGAGCAGCTGGCGATATTGAGGCGGCCGCCGTCGAGGCCTTTCATGGCGAACTTGAAGCCTTCGCCCTCCTCACCCAGGCGGTTGGTCACCGGTACCCGCACGCCATCGAAACTGACCAGGCGGGTCGGCTGGCTCTTCCAGCCCATCTTCTCCTCGTTCTTGCCATACTCGATGCCGGAAGCATCGGCAGGCACCACGATGGCGGAGACACCGCCAGCGCCGCAGTCCGGCGCGCCGGTGCGCGCCATCACCACCAACACCTCGGTGGCACCGGCACCGGAGATGAACATCTTGCTGCCGGAAATGACATATTCGTCGCCCTCGCGAACCGCCTTGGTGCGCAGGCTGGCGGCGTCGGAACCGGCACCGGGCTCGGTGAGGCAGTAGGAGCCGAGCGCCTCACCGGCTACCATGGCGGGCACCCAGGCCTCGCGCAGGGCGTCGTCGCCCCAGTTGGCGATCATCCAGGCCACCATGTTGTGGATGGTGAGATAGGCGGTGGTGGCGACGCAGCCCTGGGCGAGCTGTTCAAAGATCAGCGAGGCGTCGAGGCGCGAGAGTCCCAGCCCGCCGTGCTCCTCCGGGGTGTAGATGCCCAGGAAGCCGGCCTCCCCGGCGCGGCGGATCACATCGACGGGAAAGTGGGCGTTGGCGTCCCACTCGGCAGCGTGGTCGCTGAGCTCGGCCCGGGCGAAGTCGGCGGCGGCCTGAGCCAGCGCCTTCTGGTCGTCGGTCAAGGAGAAGTCCATGGAAGGTTCCTCGTCGTCTCGTTGTTATGAAAAGTCGCCATCAACATTCTTGTGACACCACAGTGATGTGCTTAGCGGTGCGCTGCAATGGCACCAACCTAGCACTTGCTTGGTTTATCCCATATCACCCCATGGTCGAACAAGCACTTTACGTTAACGTAAACCTCGGCTAGTGTTGCCAGCAGGCGGGCGAGCAACGCTCCGCTTGCCAATAAAAACGGAAGACGCTCATGACTCAACTACCCTCCACCCCGGCTCCCGCCACCGCTCAGGATGGCCCCCTGCCCCGTCAGCGGCGCACCTACAGCATCGGCGAGCTGGCCAAGATGTTCGAGGTGACCACGCGCACCATCCGCTTCTATGAGCAGGAGGGCCTGCTGGCCCCGGAGCGGCGTGGTCAGACTCGCATCTACAATGAGAAGGATCGCGTGCGCCTGAAGCTGACCCTGCGTGGCAAGCGCCTGGGCTTCTCGCTGGCCGAGATCCGCGAGGTGGTGATGATGTACGACGCCATGCCCGACGGGAATCGGCGTCAGCTGCGGCGTCTTCTCGAGATCCTGGCCGACAAGCGCGCCAACCTGGAGCGCCAGCTGGAAGATATCCGGCTGATGCAGCTCGAGCTCGACGATGTCGAGCGGCGCGCCCGGGACGTGCTGGCAAGCCTCGGTGATCAGAAGGACTGAGCCAGCCACCCGCCAGGATCATGATCGTGGTATCCCAACGCCCAACAATTCCAGGCCACAACAATCGCGAGACACGCTCATGACACGCCAACACAATCCTATCAGCTACGTCAGCGGCATCAGCGACACCCCACTCAAGGGTCAGACCATCGGTGACTGCTTCGACGACACCGTGGCCCGCTTCCCGGACCGCGACGCCCTGCTGAGCCGCCACCAGGGCCTGCGCTACACCTGGAAGGAGCTGCAGGCGGCGGTGGACGAGGCCGCCCGTGCCCTGCTCGCTCTGGGCGTGAAGAAGGGTGAGCGGGTCGGCATCTGGTCGCCCAACTGCGCCGAGTGGACCATCACCCAGTTCGCCACGGCGAAGATCGGCGCCATCCTGGTCAACATCAACCCCAGCTACCGCACCCATGAGCTGGAGTACGCGCTCAAGCAGTCAGGTGCCGCGACGCTGATCCTGCAGGGCATGTTCAAGACCTCAGACTATGTGGCGACCCTGGCCGAGCTGGCCCCGGAGCTGCGCGACGGTGGTCCCGGCACCTTCAAGAGCGCCAAACTGCCCGAGCTCAAGCGGGTGATCTGCCTGGATGCCGACCGCGCACTCACCGGCATGTTCAGCTGGCAGTCGATGCTGGCCCATGCCGACGAAGTCTCCGCCGAGCACCTGGCCGAGGTGCAGGCCACCCTGCAGTTCGACGACCCGATCAATATCCAGTACACCTCCGGCACCACCGGTGCGCCCAAGGGGGCCACCCTTTCGCACCACAATATCCTCAACAACGGCTTCTTCGTGGCGCGTACCATGGCGCTCACCGAGGAGGACCGCATGGTCATCCCGGTTCCGCTCTACCACTGCTTCGGCATGGTGATGGGCAACCTGGGCTGCGTGACCCACGGCGCCACCATGATCTACCCCGGCGATGGCTTCGACCCCGAACAGACCCTGCGCGCGGTCTCCGAGGAGAAGGCCACCGCCCTCTACGGCGTGCCCACCATGTTCATTGCCGAGCTGGAGCACCCGGAGTTCGAGAACTTCGACCTTTCGAACCTGCGTACCGGCATCATGGCGGGCTCCATCTGCCCCATCGAGGTGATGCGCAAGGTGATCGACCGCATGAACATGCAGGACGTCACCATCTGCTACGGCATGACTGAGACCAGCCCGGTAAGCTTCCAGACCCAGACCGACGCCCCGCTGGAGAAGCGCGTCACCACGGTGGGCACCATCCATCCGCATCTGGAGGTGAAGCTGGTGAGCCCGGAGACCGGCGCCGTGGTGCCCCGTGGCGAGACCGGCGAGCTGTGCACCCGTGGCTACAGCGTGATGCTCGGCTACTGGAACAACCCCGAGGCCACCGACAAGTCCATCGACGAGGCCGGCTGGATGCACACCGGTGATCTGGCGACCATGGATGACGAGGGCTACGTGGCCATCGTCGGGCGCATCAAGGACATGATCATCCGCGGCGGCGAGAACATCTACCCGCGCGAGATCGAGGACTTCCTCTACACCCACCCGGCCATCTCCGACGTCCAGGTGATCGGCGTGCCCGACGAGAAGTACGGTGAGGAAGTGATGGCCTGGGTCAAGCTCGCCGACGGCCAGGAGCTCGACGAGGAAGGCCTCAAGGCGTTCTGCAAGGGCCAGATCGCCCACTACAAGGTCCCGCGCTACGTGAAGTTCGTTGACGAGTTCCCGATGACCGTCACCGGCAAGATCCAGAAGTTCAAGATGCGCGAGGAAGCGACTCACGAGCTGGGACTGGCGTAAGCTGGTAGGAACCTCTTTGTGGGGGCTGGATTTGTGGGAGCCCGATATTGTGGGAGCCCGATTGCTGTGGGAGCCCGATTTATCGGCGATGGAAGAGGCCACCACAACACAGCCAGGCGCCTGTCGGCGCCATCGCCCGGAATCCGGGCTCCCACAGCTGGCTCGACCATTCAAACCCAGAAAAACCCCACGAGCCTCTCGGCCCGTGGGGTTTTCTTATAGCTTACAGCTCCGGGCGCAGCCAGGGGTCACATCCCCTTGGGGGCAAAGATCCCCGGGGCATTGCGCCAGTAGCCCTTGATATCCATACCGAAGCCGAACACGTAGCGGTCGGCGACCTCCAGGCTGCAGTAGTCGGCCTTGAGGCCGGGCACCGCCTTGCGGTCGTGCTGCTTGTCGACCAGCACCGCGGTGGTGATGCTGGCGGCTCCCGCCTCACGGCAGTAGTCGAGGATCGCAGCCAGGGTCGCTCCCTCGTCGAGGATATCGTCGACGATCACCACATGGCGTCCGGCCATGGGGACCTCCGGCGAGACACGCCAGAACAGCTCGCCGCCGCGGGTCTTGCCGCGGTAGCGGGTGGCGTGGATGTAGTCCACCTCCAGCGGGAAACCGAGGCGGGTCAGCAGGTGACCGGTAGTGATCAGCCCGCCGTTCATCACGCAGTAGAACACCGGCAGCTTGTCACCCAGGTCACGGGTGATCTCCTCGGCCATGCGGTCGAGGGCGCGCTCGACCTCCTCCTGGCTGATCAGGCAATCGGCGCTGGCCATCAGCTCGCGCATATCGGTCAACGACTGATGGATCTCGGGGTCGAGTCTGGACATCGGCAACAAATCTCGTGGTTGAATCGAATGTGGGGTCAGACCCCTCAGGACACTTGGGGGTCTGCCCCCAGGGCCTCGAGGTGGGCGTGCAGGCGGCGCCAGCGGGAGAGCGCCGGGAGGCTCTCCAGTTGGGGGCGGGGCCGGGCGAAGCGGAGCTTCGAGAGGCGCGGTGCGGGCTGGTGCTCACGACAGGCGTCGAGCACCTCCAGGGCGGCCTGACGGTCATTGCAGACCAGCAGCATGTCGCAGCCCGCGGAGAGCGCGGCCAGCGCCCGCTCGCCGGGAGAGCCCGCCGAGGCCGCACCGGCCATGCTGAGGTCGTCGGAGAAGATCACCCCCTTGAAACCCAGGCTCTCGCGCAACATGCCCAGCCAGGCAGGCGAGAAACCCGCCGGGCGCGTGTCGAACGCCGAATACACCACATGGGCGGGCATCACTGCATCGAGGCGTGAGGCCAGGCGCTGAAACGGCACCAGGTCGTGGGCACGCAGCGCCTCCAGGGGGCGATCGTCCACCGGCAGCTCATGATGCGAATCGGCAGACACGCTGCCGTGGCCGGGGAAGTGCTTGCCCACAGCTACCAGGCCGGCCTCGTGCAGGCCGTCGACGAAGGCGCCGGCCAGCGCCGCCACGGTCTCGGGGTAACTCGAGAAGCTGCGATCGCCGATCACCGTGGAGGTGCCGCCGTCGACATCGAGCACCGGGGCGAAGGTGATATCGATACCACAGGCGGCCATCTCCATGCCCAGCAGCCAGCCGGTATCCTGGCAAAGTCGCCGGGTGACCTCGGGGTGGCTGGCGACGTCGCGACCCAGGCGACGCATGGGGGGCAGTCGGGTCACGCCCTGGCGGATGCGCTGCACGCGCCCGCCCTCCTGGTCGATGCCGATCAGCAGGTTGGGACGCACCCGGCGGATCGCGTCGCACAGTTCACGAACCTGGGTGGCGGACTCGACATTGCGGGCGAACAGGATAACGCCACCCACCTCGGGGCGGCGCAGCAGCTGGTGTTCGTCGGGCGTCAGGCGCGCTCCCTCGAGGTCGAGCATCACCGGGCCCAGCGGCTGGGGCTGCGGTTGAGACCGGGGGTTGCTGTCAGTCATGTCAGGCCTCCTGAGCGCCGGCCGGGGCCGGTGCCGGCAGCGGCGCCTGCATGGCGGCGACCACCACCGGACGCAGGCGACGAACCAGGTCACGCACGGTGACGTGCTCGTCGTAGTCCTTCTCGGCAATATCGCGCAGGGCATCCAGGCCGGAGAGGGTGAAGATCACGGTGCCCAGCATGAAGTGCAGGCGCCAGAAGCGCTCGGCATCGGGCAACTCGGGCGTGGCCTGGCGAATCAGCTCGGTGAAGCGGGTGAAGACGCTGCCGTAATCCTGCTGGATATAGCGGCGCAGGTGGCCCTGGGCCTGACTGTAGGCAAGCCCCAGCAGGCGCATGAAGACCTTGAGACTGTTGCGCTCTGCCGGCACCTCCAGCACGCTGCGCGCCATGGTCTCGAGCAACTCCTCCAGGGGGATGGCCTGGCCCTGATAGCGGCGCTCGAGATCATCCAGGGCGCCGTGGAAGCGGTCGGTGAAGGGGTCGAGATAGCGAGCAAAGACCGCCTGGATCAGCGACTTCTTGGAGCCGAAGTGATAGTTCACCGCCGCCAGGTTGACCTTGGCCTTGCTGGTGATGGTGCGCAGCGACGTCTCGGCGAAGCCGCGTTCGGCGAACAGCACCTCGGCGGTATCGAGGATCCGGGTGACGGTATCGTTCTGTGCCATGGATGGAGCGCCTGGTTATAAACAATTGTTTCAAACGTGGTGCAATTCTACGTCAGACGCACGTTAAGGCTCAACGCTGGCCCCACGCAGCGTTTGAAACGATGTGAAATATGACTGTACGGAACAACATGCTGTATACTTGATCACTACGGTTACGCCATCCGCACTGGAGGACCCATGGCTCGCCCCCTGACACAGCGCCAGCAGAACGTCTACGACTTCATCGTCAAGACCATGCACGAGCTCGGTTACCCGCCGACACGCGCCGAAATCGCCCGCGCCCTGGGCTTCCGCTCGCCCAATGCCGCCGAGGAGCACCTGCGTGCCCTGGAACGCAAGGGTGCCATCCGCATGATCGCCGGCACCTCGCGGGGCATCCGCCTGCCCGCCCAGGAAGCCGAGACAGATACTGCCAGCGAGGAGCCGTCATCCCAGGGCCTGCCGATCATCGGCGAGGTCGCCGCCGGTAGCCCGATCCTGGCCGCCGAGCATATCGATCGCTACTGCCCGTTACCCCCCGAATACTTCACGCCCCGGGCCGACTATCTGCTGCGCGTTCGCGGCCTCTCGATGAAGGACGTGGGGATCCTGGAGGGTGACCTGCTCGCCGTGCACCGGACCGACCGGGTGCGCAACGGGCAGATCGTGGTGGCACGCCTGGAGGAGGAAGTCACGGTCAAGCGCTTCGAGCGCAAGGGCCACCGGGTGACCCTGGTAGCAGAGAACCCCGAGTTCTCTCCCATCGAGCTGGATCTGAGACATGATCCGCTGGAGATAGAGGGTATCGGCGTGGGCGTGATTCGTGGCGGTAACGGTCAGTCGCTCTCCTGAGCGCAAGATCCTCCACGCCGACTGCGACTGTTTCTATGCGGCAGTGGAGATGCGCGACAACCCGGCGCTGCGCGACATCCCTTTGGCCATCGGCGGGAGTGTCGAGCGGCGCGGGGTGATCGCTACCTGCAACTATCCGGCACGCGCCTTCGGTATCCATTCGGCGATGCCCACGGCGCGCGCCCTGCGCCTCTGTCCTCACCTCACCCTGCTGCGCGGTGACTTCGACAAGTACCGCGAGGTCTCCCACCAGATCCAGGCGATCTTCCACGAGCTCACCCCGCTGGTCGAGCCACTCTCGCTGGACGAGGCCTTCCTCGATGTTACCGGCGTGGAGCGTTTCTCGGGTAGCGCCACCTGGATGGCGCAATGGATCAAGCAGGAAAGCCTCAGGCGCACCGGCATCACCGTTTCCGTGGGTGCAGCACCCAGCAAGTTCCTGGCCAAGATCGCCAGCGACTGGGAGAAGCCCGATGGCCTCACGGTGATTACCCCCGAGCGTGTCGATGACTTCATCACTGCCCTGCCGGTAAAGAAGCTCCATGGCGTCGGCCCAGCAACCGGGGCAAGGCTGGATGCGCTGGGCATCGGCACCTGCTCGGAGCTGCGTGAACTGCCCCTGGAGCGGCTGGTCGAGGAGTTCGGCAAGTTCGGCAAGCGCCTCTTCGAGCTGGCCCGCGGCATCGACGACCGGCCGGTGAGGGTCGAGCGTGAGCGCAAGTCGGTGAGCGTGGAGACCACCTTCGCCCACGACCTGCCTGAACTGGCTCACTGCCGGGAGGCATTGGTGCCGCTGTGTGAGAAGCTCGAGGAGCGCCTGGCCCGCCATGGCCACCCGCCCCTCTCCGGTATCGTGATCAAGGTGCGCTTCGACGACTTCAGCCTGACCACCCTGGAGAGCCGGGGCCTGGCACCGACAGCGGAGAATTATGCGCGCCTGCTGGAACAGGCCTGGGAGCGCGGCCGCCGGCCGGTGCGCCTGCTGGGTGTCGGCACCCGACTGGTGGAGGCCGACGCACGGCGCCAGCTCAGCCTGGAGCTGTGACTTCCCTGTGGGGCCAGACCCCAAAGTCTCTTAGGACCTGCCCCAAGGGGGAGTTTCCTGTAGCCGAACCCACATGCCGCCGACCAAAGTGCAAGGCCCGCCACCATGGGCCTCGCTTAACATTGTCGACAGTCTCGCGTAGAATCGCCGCCACCTGAGACGGGAGTTCACACCCCTGTTCCACGCGCCAGAGGCTTGTTCCGGCGATGCTTTTCTTGCCGGGTCGCGACACTCTGGCCCCACTAGCAATGAGGGCCCTAACGTGCTTGAAGCCTATCGCCAACATGTCGAGGAGCGTGCCGCCGAAGGCGTGCCGCCTAAGCCGCTGAACGCCGAGCAGGTCGCCGCCCTGGTCGAGCTGCTGAAGAACCCGCCGGCTGGTGAGGAGGAGTTCATCCTCGACCTGCTGACCAATCGCGTACCCCCGGGCGTCGATGAGGCTGCCTACGTCAAGGCCGGCTTTCTGACCGCCATCGCCAAGGGCGAAGCCGAGTCGCCGCTGATCGACAAGATCCACGCAGTCAAGCTGCTGGGCACCATGCAGGGCGGCTACAACATCGTCTCCATGGTCGAACTGCTCGACGATGCCGAGCTGGCCAAGGAAGTGGGCGAGCAGCTCAAGCACACCCTGCTGATGTTCGACGCCTTCCATGACGTGGAAGAGCGTGCCAAGGCGGGCAACGCCGTGGCCAAGGATGTCATCCAGTCCTGGGCCGACGCCGAGTGGTTCCTCTCCAAGCCCGCCCTGGAAGAGAAGATCACTCTGACCGTGTTCAAGGTGCCGGGCGAGACCAACACCGACGACCTCTCCCCCGCCCCGGATGCCTGGTCGCGCCCCGATATCCCGGTGCACGCCAATGCCATGCTCAAGAACGAGCGGGATGGCATCGAGCCCGAGGAGCCCGGCGTCAAGGGCCCGCTCAAGCAGATCGAGGAAGTGAAGGCCAAGGGCTTCCCGGTCGCCTATGTCGGCGACGTGGTCGGTACCGGCTCCTCGCGCAAGTCCGCCACCAACTCGGTGCTGTGGTTCTTCGGCGACGACATCCCCAACGTGCCGAACAAGCGCGCCGGCGGTTTCTGCTTCGGCGGCAAGATCGCCCCGATTTTCTTCAACACCATGGAAGATTCCGGCGCCCTGCCCGTCGAGATGGACGTCTCCAAGATGGAGATGGGCGACGTCATCGACGTCTACCCCTACGAGGGCAAGGTCTGCAAGCACGGCACCGACGAGGTGCTGACCACCTTCGAGCTCAAGACCCAGGTGATCCTCGATGAGGTGCGCGCCGGTGGCCGTATCCCGCTGATCATCGGCCGTGGTCTGACCACCAAGGCGCGTGAGTCTCTGGGCCTGGCCCCTTCCGATGTCTTCCGCCTGCCGGAGCAGCCCGCCGACACCGGCAAGGGCTACACCCTGGCCCAGAAGATGGTCGGCAAGGCCTGCGGCATGGAGGGCGTGCGCCCGGGCATGTACTGCGAGCCGAAGATGACCACCGTGGGCTCTCAGGACACCACTGGCCCGATGACCCGTGACGAGCTCAAGGACCTCGCCTGCCTCGGCTTCCAGGCCGACCTGGTGATGCAGTCTTTCTGCCACACTGCCGCCTATCCGAAGCCGGTGGACGTGGATACCCACCACACCCTGCCCGACTTCATCATGAACCGCGGCGGCGTCTCGCTGCGTCCGGGCGACGGCATCATTCACAGCTGGCTGAACCGCATGCTGCTGCCCGACACCGTGGGTACCGGTGGCGACTCCCACACCCGTTTCCCGCTGGGCATCTCCTTCCCGGCAGGCTCGGGCCTGGTGGCCTTCGCCGCCGCCACCGGCGTGATGCCGCTGGACATGCCGGAGTCGGTGCTGGTGCGCTTCAAGGGCAAGCGTCAGCCTGGCGTCACCCTGCGTGACCTGGTCCACGCTATTCCCTACTACGGCATCAAGAACGGCCTGCTGACCGTCGAGAAGTCCGGCAAGAAGAACGCCTTCTCCGGTCGCGTGCTGGAGATCGAGGGCCTTGAGGACCTCACCGTCGAGCAGGCCTTCGAGCTCTCCGACGCCTCCGCCGAGCGCTCCGCTGCCGGCTGTACCATCACCCTGTCCGAGGACAGCGTGAGCGAGTACCTGAAGTCCAACATCACCCTGCTCAAGTGGATGATCGCCAATGGCTACGGCGACCGCCGTACCATCGAGCGCCGCATCCAGGGCATGGAGGAGTGGCTGGCCAACCCGAGCCTGATGCGCGCCGACAAGGACGCCGAGTACGCCGAGGTCATCGAAATCGACCTCGAGGAGCTCAAGGAGCCGGTACTCTGCGCCCCGAACGACCCGGACGACGCCCGCCTGCTCTCCGAGGTGGCCGGCGAGAAGATCGACGAGGTGTTCATCGGCTCGTGCATGACCAACATCGGTCACTTCCGTGCCGCGGGCAAGCTGCTCGAGAAGCAGCCGGCCGGCAGCCTGAAGACCCGCCTGTGGCTGGCCCCGCCGACCAAGATGGACCAGCACCAGCTGACCGAGGAGGGCTACTACGGCATCTACGGCCGCGCCGGTGCGCGCATGGAGATGCCGGGCTGCTCGCTGTGCATGGGTAACCAGGCCCGCGTTGCCGCCAAGAGCACCGTGGTCTCCACCTCCACCCGTAACTTCCCGAACCGCCTGGGCGACGGTGCCAACGTCTACCTCGCCTCCGCGGAACTGGCGGCCGTGGCCGCCGTGGAAGGTCGCCTGCCCACCGTCGACGAATACCGCCGTTACATGGGCGAGTTCGACGCCATGGCCGGCGAGATCTATCGTTACATGAACTTCCACGAGATCGAGGAGTATCAGAACGCCGCTTCCAACGTGATTCCGATCGCCCAGGAAGCCTGATACGCGGTATTCTGATATCCTCAGGTTCGACTCCGATGCTCGCAACATCGTAGGCCACCGTCCGCGGTGACCCGGGTTCTCCCCGAAGTCGATGAACGAAGCGCCCCGCAAGGGGCGCTTTTTTTATACCTGCTTGTGGGAGCCCGATATTGTGGGAGCCCGATTTATCGGCGATGGAAGTGGCCACCACAACACAGCCAGGCGCCTGTCGGCGCCATCGCCCAGGATCTGGGCTCCCACAAGACGGCACGGAAACCGTCAATGCCACCACGACAGCCTCGATCAGTAGCGGTAGGATGGGTATTCATCCTCTCTTGCTAAAGGAGCCCACCATGGACCAGGACACCTTCCAGCACAGCATTCGCAAGCTGCTCAAGAACGTCGGCGTGACCACCCAGCAGGAGATCGAGAAGGCGGTCGCCGAAGGTCTCGAGGCAGGCCACCTGCAGGGCAACGAGCGTCTTCCGGCACGGGTCACCGTGGAGGTGGACGGCCTCAGCCTGGCACTGACCTTCGACGGGGACATCACCCTTGAGTGACGCGGTGATCCGTGTCGAGGAGCTCGGCAAGAGCTTTGCCGGCGGCTTCGAGGCACTGCGCGACATCGACCTGGAGATCCGCCGTGGCGAGATCTTTGCCCTCCTCGGTCCCAACGGTGCGGGCAAGACCACCTTGATCAGCGTGATCTGCGGACTGGTCAACCCCAGCCGTGGGCGGGTGCTGGTCGATGGCTATGACAACGTGCGCCAGTTCCGCGAGGCTCGGGCGCGTATCGGCCTGGTGCCCCAGGAGCTGACCAACGACGCCTTCATCAAGGTGTGGGACACAGTGAGCTTCAGCCGCGGACTGTTCGGCAAGCCACCCGATCCGGCGCATATCGAGAAGGTACTGCGCTCGCTGTCGCTGTGGGAGAAGCGTAATAACCGCATGATCACCCTCTCCGGGGGCATGAAGCGCCGGGTGCTGATCGCCAAGGCGCTGGCCCACGAACCGGAGATCCTGTTCCTCGATGAGCCCACCGCCGGGGTCGACGTGGCCCTGCGCCGCGACATGTGGGAAGTGGTGCGCCAGCTGCGCAACAGCGGCGTCACCATCATCCTCACCACGCACTATATCGAGGAGGCCGAGGAGATGGCCGACCGCATCGGGGTGATCCGCTCCGGCGAACTGGTGCTGGTGGAGGACAAGCAGGCGCTGATGCAGAAGCTGGGTCGCAAGGAGCTGACGATCCACCTGCGCGACCCGCTGCAGACGGTGCCACAACGCCTCTCGGGCCATGGCTTGACGCTGACCGAGGAGGGCCACGCCTTGGTCTACACCTATGACGCCGAGGCGGGCGAGGACGACGGTACCGGCATCGCCGAGCTGCTCGGCGACCTGGAGGGGGCCGGCATCGCCGTCAAGGACCTGCACACTCGCCAGAGCTCCCTGGAGGAGATCTTCGTCAGCCTGGTCAAGGAGACAGCGTGAACCTCGAATCCGTGAAGACCCTCTACCTTGCCGAGATGGCGCGCAGCCTGCGCACCGTGCTACAGAGCATCGTCTCGCCGGTGCTCTCGACCTCGCTCTACTTCGTGGTGTTCGGCGCCGCCATCGGCTCGCGGATCAGCGAGGTGGACGGGGTGAGCTACGGCGCCTTTATCGTGCCCGGGCTGATCATGCTGATGCTGCTCACCCAGAGCGTCTCCAACGCCTCCTTCGGGATCTTCTTTCCGCGCTTCTCGGGTACCATCTACGAGGTACTCTCGGCACCCATGTCCTACTGGGAGGTGGTGGTCGGCTATGTGGGGGCGGCGGCCAGCAAGTCACTGATCCTGGGGCTTATCGTGCTGGCCACCGCACGACTGTTCGTGCCCTACTCCATCGAGCATCCGCTGATGATGATGCTATTCCTGGTGCTGACGGCGGCGACCTTCAGCCTGCTGGGTTTCATCATCGGCATCTGGGCCGACGGCTTCGAGAAGCTGCAGCTGGTGCCACTGCTGGTTATCACCCCGCTCACCTTCCTCGGGGGCACCTTCTACTCCATCGATATGCTGCCGCCCTTCTGGCAGGCGGTGACCCTGGCCAACCCGGTGGTCTACCTGGTGAGTGGCTTTCGCTGGAGCTTCTACGGCATCAGCGACGTCAGCCCACTGGTCAGTCTGGCCATGATCCTGCTGTTCCTGGGGGCGGCCATCGCCCTGGTGGCCTGGATCTTCCGCACCGGGTACCGCCTGAAGCCGTAATCGCCTCCCCCATACTGGCCCATCCGCTCTGAATGAAGGGGCCCCCAGCGCTTCCGGGTGGAGTAGCCACCGGGGCCGGCCCCATGGGCACCGACCGCCGACAACCTAGCGCGCGGCCTGCTCGCGAACGGCGTCCAGGTCCCACGCCTTGAGCAGCGCTACTGCGGGGTCACTGGACTCCAGCCGCTGGCCATCGACCTGAACCAGGATACGGCCATCCATCAGGAAGGAGACCTCGGCGCTACCACGCTCCGGGTTCCACTTGAGCAGCGCCGAGTCACGGCCGATGCGGATACGCTCCATATTGGGCTGGGCGGCGATCAGTGCCGGATTGTTGAACATGGCCGACATCGCCTGAATCATGGGGTTGTCGATCATCAGCTTGGCGGTCAGCCGCCCTTCTCCACCCTCCTGCTGGTACTCACGCTCCAGCATGCTGCCGCCGCCGCCGAACATCGCCGCCGCACCACCGCCACCGCTGGAGGCTACCTCGGCGGCACTCCACCCCTCGGGAGGCTCCGGGAAGGTCTCGCCGATGCGCCCCGCCATCAACTTGCGAATATCGCTGATGGCGAACTCCAGCTCGGTGATCGCCGCGCCATACTCCTGCTCCTGATAGAGCTCCAGGCCCAGCTCGATCTGCTCCGTGACCTCATCCGACTGCCCCAGGGCAGTGGAAGAGGCACCCAGTGCAGCGACCAGGACTCCTGTCGTCATCCACGTGATACCTGCTTTCATGATGGTTCTCCTTGTTGCTGTGGCGCCCATGCATGGCGAGTCCGCCGAGAGTTGGCAGGTTAAACGCAGGTTAGCCACTTTCTGCCGACTCGCCCCCCTTCGTTTGCAGGGGAGACATGGCCGTTGCTTCGACTAGGCTGAGGGCAAGCCTGGGGAAAGGAGGAACGATGTGAAGGCAATGCGGATAGCCCTGCTGCTCTGGGGAGTGCTGCTGACCGCACCATCCCTCGCCGCTGCCCCTCTGCCACCGCCCTCGGGGGAGGTCGTCCTGACGGTGGGCGGCGAGGTCGGCCTGACCAACGTGGCTGACGAGGCGCATCTGGATGCCGACATGCTGGCGGCCCTGCCCCGTGAACGACTGACGACCCATACCAGCGTCACCGATGGCCCCCAGACCTTCGAAGGCTTTCTGGCCCGCGACCTGCTGGATGCCCTGCATGCCGAGGGTGAAACGGTGACGGCCCTGGCCCTCAACGACTACCTGGCCGAGATCCCCGTCGCGGACTTCGAGCGCTATGACGTCCTGCTCGCCGACACCATGAACGGCGAGCGCCTGACCCGGCGCGACAAGGGGCCACTCTGGATCGTCTATCCCCGTGACGATCACGCCGAGTTGCAGGACATCCGCTACGACTATCGCTGGGTCTGGCAGCTGCACCGCCTCGAGGTCGAGTGATGACCAGGCTGCGTGCCATACCACCCTACGCCGTTCCCAGCCTGGTGATCGCGGCCCTGACCGCCTTCCTGGCCTTTGCCCTGGTGCGCCTCTTCCAGGTCGAACAGGCCATGCGCGTCAACGTCGACGAGAACATGCTATGGGTCGTCACCCAGGCGCAGGTGGCCAGTCACCGCCTGGACCAGGCGGTCAACCGACGGGCACTGGGCAACAGCGCCGAAGATCCCGAACTGCGCCTGGACATCCTCTCCAGCCGCCTGACCCTGATGGATGATGGCCCGCAGCGGCGCTACCTGGCGGCCGAGGGGCTGGAGCCGCGTCTCGACGAGGCGCTGGGCAGGATGCAGGCCTTGCGCGAGACCATCACGACAACACCGGGCGAGGCGCAGTTCGCGCCCGAGCGACTCACGCCTCACCTGGATGCGCTGATGGCCAGCCTCAACCGCATCGCCAACCGGGTGATGATGGCCGAGTGGGAAAACACCGGGTCACGCCTGGATACCTATCGCAACAGCCTCGAGAAGGTCATCGCCGCCATCGTCGGTATCGGCCTCAGCGGTGCGATACTGGTCATGTTGCTGGTCACCGCCCTGCGCCAACGGCGCGCGGCCCAGCGCGGGCTGATGGCCCACCGTGACCGCCTGGAGGAGGAGGTGGAACGGCATATCTACCGCTACCGACAGGCCGCCGAGGCCCTTGCCCAGGCACTCGACCGCGAACGCGGCGTCAGCGAGTTCTACCGTAGTTTCGCGGCCATGGTCTCGCATCAGTTCAGGACACCGTTGGCGGTGATCGACTCCGGCCTGCAACGGCTGCTGCGCCGTCATCACCAGTTCACACCGGAGCAGCGCAGCGAGCGCTATACGCGGCTGCGCGAGGCGGTAGCCCAGATGACTCGCCTGGTGGAGTCCTCGCTGACTGCGGCGCGACTCGACGGCAAGCAGGTCGAACCCAGCATGGGACGCCACTCCCTGAGCGGTATCGTCGACCACCTCTGCCGGCTGCAGTCGGAGGCCACCGGCACACAGCGCCTGAAAACGCAGCATGGCACACCGGAGCCCTGGGCCTGGTGCGACCGCGCCCTGACCGAGCAGGTGCTGGCCAACCTCGTCAACAATGCCCTGAAATATTCGCCCGGGGATCGGCCGGTGCGCATCACCACCGCCCGCGAAGGCGACCGGGTAATCTGCCAGGTCACCGACTTCGGTCCCGGGATTCCTGCCGATGAGCAGCCGCAGCTGTTCGAACGCTTCTACCGCGGCAGCAACGCCACGGGCACCGACGGCACCGGCCTGGGGCTGAACATCGCCCGTCACCTGGCACGCATCCAGCACGGCGACCTGACACTGCTCTCAACGCCGGATGAGGGCACCCGTGTGACCTTGTGGCTGCCCGCCGCGGATACCAGGGAGGCTGGCGATGAGCAGCCCTGAGCCCACAACCCGTCCACCGCTGATCCTGTGTGCCGAGGACCAGGAGGACCTGCGTGCGGATATCTGTGATGAGCTGAGGGAGTCCGGCTATGCCGTGCTCGAGGCGGCCGATGGTGACGCCACCCTGCAGCAGCTGGATGCCTGTACCCCGGACCTGATCCTTTGCGACATCAACATGCCGGGCCTCAACGGCTACGCGGTGCTCGATGCCGTGCGAGAACGCCGACCTCACCTGGCCGATACGCCCTTCGTGTTCCTGACCGCACTCTCCGACCCTCGAGACGTGGTCGACGGCAAGCGACTCGGCGCCGATGACTACCTGGTCAAGCCCATCGACTACGACCTGCTGCTGGCCACCGTTGCCGCCCGCCTGCGCCAGGTGCGGCGCATGCGCGACAAGTCCAACCATGAGTTGCAGGAGCTGCGCGAGGCCATGGCGACACTCCACCATGAAGCCTCACAGCAGGCCTTCCAGGCGGCCACCCGCGCCCTGGATCTGGTCGCTCCCGGCATGGTGCTGCTGGACGGCGAGGGCCGCATCACCTTCGCTAACCAGCGCGCACAACAGCTGGCAAGCGAGAGTGACGTGCTGGCATTGAACGCGACGCTCTCGGCAAGCGGGGCCATGGCCCGTCGCCTGCGCGAGTGCATCACGGCGGCGACCCAGGCCAGCCGGCAGGGAGAAGAGCCGGTCTTCTCCCTGCGCCTCCCCCATCGACCGGGGGATCACGGCCTGCTGGTACTGGTCTGCGCCCTGGGACAAGCGACGGATGCCGCCGGGACCGAGGCCAGCGTGGTGGCGCTGCTGTCGGCACCGGACCAGCGGCCACCACTGCCGCGCGGGGTGCTGGCCAGCCTGTTCGGGCTGACCCCCACCGAGACCCGTATTGCGCTGGCCTTGCTGGAGGGGCTGCGCACCGAGGAGATCGCCGAGCAGATGAGCGTCTCCCCCACCACCGTGGCATTTCACCTGCGCAACCTCTTCCAGAAGACCGACACCCATCGCCAGGCCGACCTGATCGCCCTGCTGATGGCCGGTTCGATGACCGCCTATCTCGAGGGGCGCTGATGCGACATCGCCTATCGGCAAGGCACCGCGACAGGTATCATCCGGCTCCTCGTCCACCACCGCGGGAGCCCCCATGCCGATTCTCAACGCCATCGTTCATCGCATCGAGAAAGCCGGCGACGCCCCGGCCCGCCTGCTGGCAGCAAGCGAGCCTCTGTCCGCCTCGGATACCCTGGAGGCCATGCTCGAGGGCCTGACGCGGGCCTACCACGCCAAGAGCAAGGCCTGGGGCCACTTCAGCGATACGACAATGGGGGCCGGCAACGTGGAGGGTGAGGAAGCCGACGCGCCCGCCTCTCCGCTGGCCGCGGAGATCACCGACTACCTCGCGGATAAGCGCGACTTCGTTACCCTGACGCGCGGCATCGCCGAGCGTCTGGCCAGGCTGCTGGACGCGCACCTCTCGGTATCCGGCGATCTGATGGTGCTGGATACCCGTTTCGGCGATGCGCGCTTCCTGACCCTGGCCCTGCTGCACCATCGCGAGGGGTTCGCCATCGACGAGGCCCTGCAGCCGGTACCGGCACGCCAGCTCAACCTGACGCAGATGAGCCTGGCCGCTCGGCTGGATATCAGCCAGTGGCAAAGCGGCGATTCCCGGCAGTACCTCTCCTGGACCCGCGAGCGCGGCGGAAAGGCGCTGGCCGAGGGGTTTGCGGCGCTGCTCGGCGGGGTTGAAGGCGTCGATGCCCCGGGAGAGACCCGCACCCTGCTCAAGGCCTTCAGCGACTACGTGGAGAAGGAGGATCTGGCCGAAGAGGCCAGCCGCGAGAAGACCGAGACGCTGGTCGACTATGCCAGCGAGCAAGCCAGTCGCGGAGAGCCGGTGACCCTGGAGGAGCTCTCGGGCCTGCTCGACGAGCAGCAGCCCAAGGCCTTCTACGACCACATTCGTAACGCCGACTACGGGCTGTCGCCGGAGATCCCGCCGGACAGGAAGACCCTCAACCAGTTCAAGCGCTTCACTGGCCGCGCGGGCGGGGTCTCGATCAGCTTCGACTCCCACCTGCTGGGCTCCAGCGTGGAGTACGACGAGCAGAGCGACCGGCTGATCATCAAGCAGGTGCCCAAGCAGTTGAAGGAGCAGCTCAAGCGCCAGGGATAGCCGTGTGCCTCCCTGGCAGCAGGACTCACACGAGGTGGGGCTGCAACCACTGACGCAGCTGTGACCCCTGCATCGCGCCGGCCTGGCGTGCCACCTCGCGCCCGCCCTTGAACACGATCAGGGTGGGAATGCTGCGGATGCCGAAGCGCCCGGCCAATGCCTGTTCCGCCTCGGTATCGAGCTTGGCGAAGCGCATGCGCGGCTCCAGCTCGCGGGCCGCCTCGGCAAAGATCGGCGCCATCATCTTGCAGGGACCGCACCAGCCGGCCCAAAAGTCCACCACCACAGGCAGTTCGCTGCGCTCCACCAGGGCCCGGAAGTTGGCCGAGGTCAGCGCCACCGGCTCGCCGGTAAAGAGTGGCTGCTTGCACTTGCCGCAGGTGGGACCGTCGTTCAGGCGCGCCCGGCTGACGCGGTTGACGGCGTGGCAATAGGGGCATCCCAGGGTCAGGGCGTCGGACATGGTGGAGTCTCCAGGCAGAAAATCATCCCTCTCGAATATGGCGCCTGCCCGCCTCCCCTTCAAGCGACACGCCGTCGCGCCTCCCTGTGGCCACCCCGAGTTGCCATGCGGGTACCTTGCCCGACCGCTATGGTCGGCGCATGCTGCCCTCCTTCCCTGTCTGTCGAGACCCGCGATGCCTTCACCAGTGGCTCATGAGTGCGACATTCCGCCCGACACTGGACGGTGAGGGAGTTGACCCAGATCACGGTGGCGGATCGGTCCGAGCCCTAGCATATCGCGCTACCGAATACCCTGATAACCACGTTGAGGTTTGCGCGATGCACAAGGATTGGAAGAAGACCACCCAGGACCTCTCTGCCCTCATGCAGGAGGTACGCAAGGGCGTTCCCGAGGTCGCCAAAGGCTTTACGCAGATGGCCAAGGGGGCCAACGTCGATGGCGCCCTGTCCCATAAGCACAAAGAGCTAATGGCCCTGGCCATCGGCATCAGCACCCGCTGCGAGGGCTGCATCGCCTTCCACGCCAAGGCGGCCGCGGATCTCGGTGCCAGCCGCGACGAGATCATGGAGACCATCGGCGTGGGTATCTACATGGGTGGCGGCCCGGCCTTCACCACCGGCGCCCAGGCGCTGGAAGCCTACGACACCTTCGCCGCCGAGCGCGGCTGAGCGGGCTAGCCGAACAGCCCCAGCTGGCGATCGACCAGAGCGGCGAAGTCGTCGCCCACGAAGGGCAGGATGGCATCCGCCACAGGTTGCAGCTGGCGGCTCAGGTAGTGGTCGATATCGATGGGCGAATGCCACGCCTCCAGAGGCTGCGGACCGGCCACGGTGATCACGTAGCGAATCCAGCCACCACGCTGATAGCGGCGCGGACGGCCCAGCCGATCATTCTCGACATCGGCCAGGCGGGCCGCCCGAACATGGGGCGGCACGTTGCGTCGGTACTCCTCCAGGCGACGCCGCAGACGCTTGCGGTAGACCAGCCGCTCATCCAGCGACGTGCCTCTGGCGCCTTCGATAAAGGCAGCCACGTAGCCACGCACGTAGTCCCGGTACGGTTCATCCTGGAAGATGCGCCGGTATAGCTCGCGCTGAAACTGTTGCGCCAGTGGCGTCCAGTCGCTGCGTACCGTCTCCATGCCCTTGAAGACGATCCGCTCCTCCCCTGCTGGATCGCACACCAGTCCGGCATAGCGCTTCTTGCTGCCCGCTTCGGTACCGCGGATGGTAGGCATCAGGAAGCGTCGATAGTGGGTCTCAAACTGCAGCTCCAGGGCACTGGCCAGGCCATATTCGACCTCCAGATGGTCGCGCCACCAGGCGTTGACGTGGTCCACGAGCGCCTTTCCGATTGCCGCGGCGTCGGCCTCTCCACAGGCCCGCCCGAGCCAGACAAAGGTAGAGTCGGTGTCGCCATAGATAACGGTATATCCCTTATCCTCGATCAGTTCACGCGTCCGTCGCATGATCTCGTGCCCGCGCAGGGTGATCGACGAGGCGAGACGTGCATCGAAGAAGCGACAGCCCCGGGAACCCAGTACGCCGTAGAAGCTGTTCATGATGATCTTCAGCGCCTGTGAGAGCGGCGCGTTGCCCTCCGCCTTGGCCACCTCGCGACCCGCCCAGACCCGCTCGACGATGGCCGGCAGTGCATGGCGGGTGCGCGAGAAGCGGGCCTCGCGAAAACCCGGCACCGAAGCTGCGTCAGAGGGCTCGGCCAACCCCGCCACCAGCCCCGCCGGGTCGATCAGGAAGCTGCGGATGATGGAGGGATAGAGACTCTTGAAATCCAGCACCAGCACCGAATCGTAAAGTCCCGGACGGGAGTCCATCACTAAGCCACCGGGGCTCTCGGCCGCCTCTCCCTCACCGAGGTTGGGTGCCACCCATCCCAGCCGGTGCAGCCGTGGCAGGTAGAGGTGGGTAAAGGCCGCCACCGAGCCGCCGCTGCGGTCGGCGGGCATGCCGGTCACCGTGGCCCGCTCCAGCAGGAAGGTCAGCAGCTCGGTCCTGGCGAAGATGCGAGTGACAAGCTCACAATCCTTGAGGTTGTAGCGGGCAAGCGCCGGCTTGTCCTCGGCGAACATGCGCAGGATATCGTCGAGGCACCGGTAGGGATCTTCGATCGCCTTGCCCTCGCCGAGCAGTGCCTGGGCCACGTTCTCCAGGCTGAAGGAGGGAAAGCTCCAGGTAGCCGAGCGCAGCGCCTCGATGCCATCGATGATCAGCCGCCCCTCGGCAGTGGCAAAGAGATGGCTGGGCTGGTGGCCATGGGCGCGCAGCTCGAGTTGTGCCCCGCCGCGCCCGAGCCTCAGCGGCACTCCCAACTGCCGGGAATGCTCATGCAGCAGACGCAGGTCAAACTGAACCAGGTTCCAGCCGATGATGGCATCGGGATCGAACTCGGCGAACCAGGCGTTCAGCCGTTCGAGAAGCTCGCCTCGGGTGGCGCAGTAGTCGAGACAAAAGTCCCGCTCGCCTGACTCGCCGTTGGCCGGCCCCAGCATGTAGACCTGGCGCTGCCCGCAGCCTTCCAGAGCAATGGAGTAGAGCTCGCCCCGGGCGCTGGTCTCGATATCCAGCGAGACCGTGCGCAGACGTGGGCGGTAGTCGGGGGCCGGGCGCAGGCGCGCCTCGACCAGGCCACCCTCCCCGTCCGGAGACCCCTGCACCTCAACGGGCGCGGTGATGAACCGCTCCATCAGATAGCGCTCCGGAGGACGGATGTCGGCCTCGTAGAGCGTGACGCCAACCTCCTGCAGGCGACGCTCCGCCGCCTGCAGCTGACGATAGTGCCGCGCATATAGCCCAAGGACCGGTCGGTGCCGAAAGTCTTTCAGCTCGAGGCCACGCAGCTCGAGGCCCGCTTCGCTACCGACCACCGCTTCGGCCTCGGCACGCTGCTCAGCCGGCAGGAAGGCCACCGCGTGCTGCACTGGCAGGGTGACGCACAGTGGCCCCTCATCGGTGGCCAGCCACAGCCACACCCGGATGCCCTCGGCGGCATCCTGCCAGTGGCGGGTCAGGATGAATCCTTGTCGACTCGGCAAAGGGCTACCCCAGGGCGACCAGTCGCCGCAGCCCTGCCGCGGAATCCGCCATGGCCAGCCAGGTCACGGCGCCAAGATTCAAGGCGACGCATCCCCAGAGGATCATCCCGAAGGGCTGCTTACGGGTCTTGTGGCGAAACCAGCGCCGCGCCAGCAGGGCGCCGGGCCAGCCTCCCACCAGAGCGACAAGCTGCAGGGTCGACTCGCGGATGCGTCGCCGATCTCGGCGCGCCGCGGCCTTGTCGATGCCATACAGGCCCAGGGCCACCAGGCTTGCCAGCAGGTAGACACCGAGTATCCAGATCATCGCGTTAACCTCACCTTGGGCATGCGAGTGCCGGGTTGATTGGAAGAGGGAGCCTACCGCACTCCATGGCCGGGAAGCAGCTCGAGAGGGATCATGCCGAATTGGCATGGCCTGGGGAGTGCGCGTCGATACCGCAGCGCAGCATCGCGTGCTATAAGGAAGGGGCTTTTCCACCCTTCCCTTCCTTCCCAGGACACACTGCCATGCCTACCGGCTGTCACCCTTCAGCCTGGCCGCGGAACCTCCGCCGGCCGGGTCTTCTGCTGTCCGTCGTTTCCGTTCTGCTGCTTGCCGGCGCTCCCGCCCATGCCGCCACCGGCCCCCTGGACCTGACCGGGTCGCTTTCCGGATTCGTGGCGGTGGCGCTGTTCATCCTCGCCTATGCGCTCGTCATGGGCGAGGAGAAGCTGCATATGCGCAAGTCCAAGCCGGTGCTGATCGCCGCCGGCCTGATCTGGGCGCTGATCGGCTGGGTCTATGTGCAGGCCGGCATGCCCATTGATGCCGAGCACGCCTTCCGCGAGACCCTGCTCGAGTTCACCGAGCTGATGCTGTTCCTGCTGGTGGCGATGACCTATATCAACGCCATGGAGGAGCGCCGGGTGTTCGATGCCCTGCGCGCCTGGATGGTGCGCAAGGGTTTCAGCTATCGACAGCTGTTCTGGATCACCGGCGGCCTGGCCTTCGTGATCTCCCCCATCGCCGACAACCTGACCACCGCCATGCTGATGTGCGCGGTGGTGATCAAGGTGGCCGAGGGCGACAAGCGCTTCATCAACATGGCGTGCATCAATATCGTGGTAGCGGCCAACGCCGGCGGCGCCTTCAGCCCCTTCGGCGATATCACCACCCTGATGGTGTGGCAGGCCGGCATGGTCAAGTTCTACGAGTTCTTCGCCCTCCTGGGCCCCTCGCTGGTCAACTTCCTGGTACCCGCCCTCGCCATGAGCCTGTTCATCGGCAATCGCACCCCGGAGGGTGTGCAGGAGGAGGTGGAACTCAAGCGTGGCGCACGCCGCATCGTGCTGCTCTTCCTGCTCACCGTGGCCACCGCCGTGGCCTGCCACAGCCTGCTGCACCTTCCGCCGGTGCTGGGCATGATGACGGGCCTGGGCTACCTGCAGTTCTTCGGCTTCTTCCTGCGCCGTACCCTGCCCCGCTCACTGGAACGCAAGCGCGCCCGCTACACGCGCCTGGGCGACGACAAGCGTCTGGCCCAGCTCGGCAGCGTGTTGCCCTTCGACGTCTTCAACCGTGTTGCGCGCGCCGAGTGGGACACCCTGCTGTTCTTCTACGGCGTGGTAATGTGCGTGGGGGGCCTGGGGTTCATGGGCTATCTCGGCCTGCTCTCCGAGGCGCTCTACACCGGCTGGGACGCCACCTGGGCCAACATCGCCCTGGGCCTGATCTCGGCGGTGGTGGACAACATCCCGGTGATGTTCGCGGTGCTGACCATGCAGCCGGAGATGTCCCACGGCCACTGGCTGCTGATCACCCTGACCGCCGGCGTGGGTGGCAGCCTGCTCTCCATCGGCTCCGCCGCCGGGGTGGCACTGATGGGCCAGGCCCGCGGCTACTACACCTTCGCTGGCCACTTGCGCTGGGCGCCGATAATCGCCCTGGGGTATGTCGCCAGCATCCTGGTGCACCTGTGGCTCAACGCCGGGAGCTTCCAGGTCTACGGGTAGCAACGGGTTGCCGTGATTTTCCTCGGACCGCATGATGAAGGCTGGCGGTGAGGCGGCGCGGATCGACGCCCTGCGCCCGCTGCTCGCCCCGTTGGCCTTGAGTGTCACCCACATGGGCCCGGTGGGCGCCCAGCTGCTGCGCGCCCACGCCATCCGCGGCCATGCCGAACACGACCCGGCGACTCTGGTGGAGGCCTACCGCCCTCGACAATGAAACATTCACTCATCCGCTCGAATAATGGCTTTTCGGAAGCGCCAAAAAAGGTATAGTTTCTACTCATGACCAGCTTCGAGTATGACCCTCGAAAAAGCGAGGCGAATCGTGACAAGCACGGCATCGATTTTGTCGAGGCGCAGCTGCTCTGGCAGGACCCCGACCTGCTCGAGATACCGGCAAAGTCGACCGATGAGCCTCGTTACGTGGTCATCGGCAGGATTGGTGAGAAACACTGGTCCGGTATCATCACCTACCGCGGGGCTCGAATCCGTTTTATCTCCGTCAGGCGGGCCCGCAGCAGAGAGGTTGAGTTATATGAAAGCGACTGAACTCGACAGGTGCTTCGATGACGGTGACGACATCACCGAAGAGCTGGATCTGGACAACGCCAGACGCCCCCTCAGGAAACAGAAGCGCGTCAATGTCGACTTCCCTACCTGGATGATCGACTCTCTGGATCGCGAGGCAGCTCGGCTGGGGGTGACACGACAATCGATCATCAAGATCTGGCTGGCCGAGAGGCTCGAGCAGCATCAGCCGCATTGATCCACCACCATGGCGGCCTTCCTGCTCTCCGACGAGGCAGGCTTCATCACCGGCCAGAATCTGGTGGTGGACGGTGGCATGCTGCTCTATGCGGAGTAGTGCACCGCCAGCCAGGCAGTCGCCTGCTGAGGATCCGTCCACTTCACACGGTGCCGGCAGTGGGCCGGGATCGTGAGATGGTCGCCCGGGCCGAGCCTCACCGACTCGCCATTCTCGAAGGCCACCACTCCCTGGCCCTTGAGCACCAGCACCCACTCGTGGCGCGGCTGGTCGTACCAGCCGGTATCGGGCGAGGTATGGCCGCGCGACACGATGCCCTCGTCGATGGCGCGCTTGAGCGCGAAGGAGGGCCCGCCCACGTCGCGCACGCTGGTCACCCGCGCATCAGGGTGCGCTCCACCTCCCGGGCCGCCACCAGGTGCATATAGCCCACGTCAGCGGTCATCGCCGCCACCTGGGTGATAGCGGCCAGGGTGGTGTGCCAGTGGGCATCGATCAGCCCCGGCATCACCACACGGCCACCGCAATCGATCACCTCGGCCCCCTCGGGGTCGGCATCACCGGGCAGGATGGCCTCGATACGCCCCTCCACCACCCGCACCGCCAAGTTGTCGCGCAGCGGCGAACCGCTGCCGTCGAACAGCCTCAGGTGGGTCAGCAGCAGCGGTCCCTCGCGCTCCCGTGACTTCTTCCCCACCGCGAAGGGGGCATGAAGGCCGGCAAACAGCGCCATGAGGGCGGCCGTGCCACCCAGGAAGTGGCGGCGGCTGATCTCCGCCATCATCCGCTCATGGAAGCGCTGCAGCAGCGGGGAGCCGCAGCAACAGGCCCCATGGTCGTGATGAGTCGCAGGCGAAAGCGGTGGCAAGGGGCGAACGGCAGGCAGCATGAGGGATTCCTTGTCTGGGTGGCCGGTCGATGCCGCCTCCACTGGCGGGCATGGCGTGTCAGCGGGATGGGACCCCGCCAGGGGGGGGCGACTGGTCTTGAGCGGCATCAAGTCTTGCCACCCACTTCCTGAGATCTCATTAAATTAGTCCGAAATCCTGGCCGGCGCCATGGCCGACCCTTCCTTCGCCGGCCTCGTCCCTTCACGCTCCGGGTGCGCCGCCTGAAGAGGGCCTTTTCCAGTTCCACCAGGAAGAAGAGCACCACGCCGAAGGCCAGGATGCCGCCCCACTCCATCGCACCCAGGGGTGCGGTGCCGAACAGGAACTGAAGCGGTGGCATAAAAGGGAAGCGCGCCTTGGCGGACACGCCGAGTTGCCGAAAAACCCGTCCATCACGCATGCTGCCTCTCAGTCCACTTCGCCAGGAGACCCTCCATGCCCCACCCCACGCTCGGCTTCATCGGCCTCGGCCTGATGGGCGACCCCATGACCCGCCGCCTGCTCGACGCCGGCTTCGAGGTCACCGTCTGGAACCGCACCCCCGCCAAGGCAGAGACGTTGGGCAGCGCCGGAGCCAGGGTCGCCGGCTCCATTGGCGAGCTGGTGCAGAAAGTGGACGTGGTGATGCTCTGCCTGGCCAATACCGAGGTAGTGGAAGCCGTGGTGTTCGGCGAGGGCGGCGTGGCGGAGCATGGCCACCACGGCCAGACCCTGATCGACTTCTCGAGCAGCGACCCCGAGGCGACCCGTGACTTCGCCGTGAGGCTCGAGGAACGCTGCGGCATGGCCTGGGTCGACTGCCCGGTCTCCGGGGGCGTGGCCGGCGCCGAGGCGGGGAGCCTGGTGATGATGGCCGGCGGTGAGGCGGCGCGGATCGACGCCCTGCGCCCGCTGCTCGCCCCACTGGCCACGCGGGTGACCCATATGGGCCCGGTGGGTGCCGGCCAGGTCACCAAGGTGTGCAACCAGATGGTGGTGGGCTGTCAGGCCGCGGTGCTCGCCGAGATGGTGGCACTCGCCGAGGCCAGCGGCGTGGAAGCCGGCCGATTGACCGAGGCGCTGGCAGGCGGCTTCGCGGACTCCACCCCCTTCCGGATCCTCACCCCGCGCATGGCGGCGAGCGACTTCGCCGACCCGCCCTGGCACCTGCGTACCCTGCTCAAGGACCTGGACATGGCGGTGGCCCAGAGCCGCCGCAGCGCCAGCGCCACGCCCATGAGCGGCCTGGCCGCCCAGCTGCTGCGCGCCCACGCCACCCGCGGCCATGCCGAGCACGACCCGGCGACCCTGGTGGAGGCCTACCGCCCCGCCCGCAAGGGGAGCGGCGCATGAGCGAACCCCGCGTGATCTATCTCACCGGCGGCGCCCAGGGCATCGGCCTGGGCATCGCCGAGCACCTGCTCGGCCGCGGTTACCGCGTGGCGCTGACCGATATCGACGCCGAGGCGGTGGCCGAGTGCCGCGAGCGCCTCGCACATCCCGATCGCCTGCTTGCCATGGTCTCGGACGTGCGCGACGAGCGCCAGGTGGCCGAAAGCCTCGACAGGACGGTGGCCCTCTTCGGTCGGCTCGACGGTGTGATCCACAATGCCGGCCTGGCCGACCCCTTCCAGGGCCCGGTGGAGTCGCTGTCTCTCGACACCTGGCAGGCCTACCTCGACACCAACCTTACCGGGGCGATGCTCTGTGCCAAGCACGCCGCGCCCCACCTGCGCACAAGCCACGGCGCCATGGTGCTGATGGCCTCCACCCGGGCGCTACAGTCGGAACCCAACACCGAGGCGTATGCCGCCAGCAAGGGCGGGGTGGTGGCGCTCACCCACGCCCTGGCGGTCAGCCTGGGCCCCGAGATTCGCGTCAACGCCATCAGCCCGGGATGGATCGAGGTCGGCGACAAGCAGAAGGCGGCCAGGCGCACGCCCGTCGAGCATCGCGATATCGATCGCGACCAGCACCCGGTCGGGCGCGTGGGGCGCCCCGAGGATATCGCCGCCATGGCGGCCTTCCTGCTCTCCGACGAGGCGGGCTTCGTTACGGGCCAGAACCTGGTGGTGGATGGCGGCATGACCCGCAGGATGCTCTATGCGGAATAGTGCACCGCCAGCCAGACAGTCGCCTGCTGAGGATCCGTCCACTTCACACGGTGTCGGCAGTGGGCCGGGATCGTGAGATGGTCGCCAGGCGCCAGCTCGACCTCCTCCCCCGAGGCGAATGCGAGCACCGCCCGCCCCTGCAGCACCGTCACCCACTCGTGCTGCGGCTGGTCATACCAGCCCTCCTCCGGTGAGGTGTGGCCACGGGAGACGATGCGCTCGATGCGCACGTCCTTGCCGGCCGCCAGCTCATCGAACTGCTCCGATTCCAGGGTGCCTGGAGGCAATGCAAAGATATTGTGGCGCATGATGTCTGCTCTGGGGTGTGAGGTTGCCAGCCAACAAGTCTACAACTAGACTAAATACAAATAGTCTAACTGTAGACTTGTTAATGGACTACAAGACGGCACAGGTACGATTTGAGCACTGGCGTCAGCTGGGGAAATACATCTTCCTGGTTCAAGACCTGGCCAAGCTATTTCCTGAAGATAGCCCCAAAACACGCAAGGAGGGCCTCAACCGGCTGGTCAAGCAGGGCTTGCTGGTGCGCGCCTGCCGTGGAGTATACGTCTACCCACATGGCGACGGAGGCGATATCCATATCCTTGAACGCCTAGCCGCCGCCTTGCGCAGGGGCGAGTACAACTACCTCAGCCTAGAGTCTGCCTTGTCGGAGTACGGTGCCATCTCCCAGATTCCGCTTGACCGCTTGACTATCATGACGACCGGACGCAGCGGGACCTATCGAACCCCCTTCGGCACTATCGAGTTCACACATACCAAGCGCCCCGTGCGTGAACTGCTGATGCGCATGGTTGATGCTGGGCGACCTCTGCGCGTAGCCACTCGCGAGGCGGCCTGGTCCGACCTCAAGCGTGTAGGGCGCAATCGCCACCTGGTCGATATGGAGACCCTGCATGCGGATTGAGCCCGAGGATTTCGAAACACTGGTGGAAAGAGCCATGCGGGTCAGCGGGCTAAAGGCCATGCGCCCGGTGATCGAGAAGGAACTTCTGCATTACGACATGCTCTTCGCACTCGACCAGGAGGGCCTGCTCGAGGACCTCACTTTTCAGGGAGGCACCTCACTGCGACTCTGTCACGGCGCCTCACGATTCAGCGAGGACCTAGACTTCGTCGGTGGTCGCCTGTTCGCTTCCGCTCAGATGGCCGATATCAAGCGATGTCTCGAGCATTACGTCGCGAAACGCTACCAGTTGACGGTTAACGTCAAGCAACCTGCAGAACTTCGGCAGGAGCCAAACTATGCGGATGTGCGAGTCGATAAATGGCAGCTATCCGTAGTGACGGCTCCGGCACGCCGCGATGTTCCCCAGCAGCGCATCAAGCTGGAAATCGCCAATGTGCCGGCCTATACACGGGAGCCTCGCCCACTACGGCTAAACTATGACTTCCTTCCGGATGGTTACCGCGACACCCTGGTCATGATGGAAACCCTCGACGAGGTCATGGCCGACAAGCTGGTATCGCTAGTCAACAACCAGCGTTATATCCGCCACCGGGATATCTGGGATCTCGCCTGGCTAGCCCAACAGGGCGCCAAGGTCGAGGTCGACCTTGTCCGGAGAAAGCTCGAGGATTACCGAGTGGAACATTACCTCGAGAGGGCAAGACAACGACAGGCTCAGCTTGCCGACATCGTACAGAGCCGTCCATTTACTGAAGAGATGCTGCGCTTCCTGCCCCAGGACGTGCTAGACAGGACTCTCTCCAAGGCCAGGTTTTCAACCTACCTCGCCACCACTGTCGCGGAGCTGATCAACCGGGTAGTCCAGCAACTAGATAGCGGTCGGGTCTCCGAGGCTGCCCCGCCATTTCCCATGTAGGGCGATATTTGTCCCCGCCACTGCCCTTCCGTACACTCGTTCGAATCCCTTTGACCCGCTGACGACAAGCCGAGGCAAGATTCATGGCGTTTGATTCCACTTCCACCTATGTGGCCACCGAGGCCCTCAAGCAGGCGGTCAACGCCGCCGTGACCCTGGAGCGTCCGCTGCTGATCAAGGGCGAGCCGGGCACCGGCAAGACCCTGCTCGCCGAGGAGCTGGCGGCATCATTAGGCACCGAGCTGCACACCTGGCATATCAAGTCCTCCACCAAGGCGGCCCAGGGGCTCTACGAATATGATGCAGTAAGCCGCCTGCGCGACTCCCAACTCGGGGTCGAAGGGGTGGAGAACGTCGCCAACTACATCAAGCCCGGCAAGCTGTGGGACGCCTTCACCGCCGACGAGCGGGTGGTGCTGCTGATAGACGAGATCGACAAGGCGGACATCGAATTCCCCAACGACCTGCTCCAGGAGCTGGATCGCATGGAGTTCCATGTCTACGAGACCGGCGAGACCATCCGCGCGAAACACCGCCCGATCATCGTCATCACCTCCAACAACGAGAAGGAGCTCCCCGACGCCTTCCTGCGCCGCTGCTTCTTCCACTACATCGAGTTCCCCGACCGCGAGACCATGCAGGCGATCGTCGACGTGCACTTCCCCGAGATCGCCCCGAAGCTGGTCGGCGAGGCGCTGGAGGTGTTCTTCGAGCTGCGCCAGGCGCCGGGACTCAAGAAGAAACCCTCGACCTCGGAGCTGGTGGACTGGCTGAAGCTGTTGATGGCCGACGACCTGGCCCGGGAGGCGCTCTACCAGCGCGACCCCGCCAAGGCGATCCCGCCGCTGGCCGGGGCACTGGTCAAGAACGAGCAGGATACGCAGTTACTGGAGCGGCTGGCCTTCATGATGCGCCGCCAGGGCAACCAGAGGCGCTGACCCATGTTTATCGGCCTGTTCGAGACCCTCAAGCGCGCCGGGGTGCCGGTATCGCTGCGCGAGCTGCTCGACCTCCACGCGGTGGTGGAGCGCGGCGTGGTGTTCGCCGACATGGAGGCCTTCTACCGCATTGCCCGCACCGTGATGGTCAAGGATGAGCGCCACTTCGACCGCTTCGATCGCGCCTTTGCCGCCTGGTTCGAGGGCCTGGAGAACCTCGACGCCGCCATCGAGGCGCTGATCCCCGACGACTGGCTGCGCCGGGAGTTCGAGAAGCAGCTCTCAGCGGAGGAGCAGGCGCAGATCGAGTCCCTGGGCGGGCTCGAGAAACTGATCGAGACCTTCAAGCAGCGCCTCGAGGAGCAGAAAGAGCGCCACGCCGGCGGCAACAAGTGGATCGGTACCGGCGGCACCAGCCCCTTCGGCGCCTATGGCTACAACCCCGAAGGGATCCGCATCGGCCAGGACGGCTCCCGCCACCGCCGCGCGGTGAAGGTGTGGGACGAGCGCCGCTTCCGCGACTACGACGACTCCCTGGAGCTTGGCACCCGCAATATCAAGATGGCGCTACGCCGGCTGCGCAAGTTCGCACGCCAGGGGGCCGCGGAGGAATTCGATGTCGACGCCACCATCCGCGAGACGGCCCGGGACGCCGGCCTGCTCAACGTGCAGATGCGCCCCGAACGTCACAACGCGGTGAAGGTGCTGCTGCTCCTCGATGTGGGCGGCTCCATGGATGACCATATCCGCACCTGCGAGGAGCTCTTCTCGGCGGCGCGCTCCGAGTTCAAGCACCTGGAGGCCTACTACTTCCACAACTGCCCCTACGAGGGGCTATGGCGCAGCAATGCTCACGACCAGTCCCGCCGCCAGGCCGAGCGCATCCCCACCCTGGATGTGTTGCACACCTATGGCGACGACTACCAGGTAGTAATCGTCGGTGACGCTGCCATGTCACCGTACGAGATCACCCATCCCGGCGGCAGCGTGGAGCACTTCAACGACGAGGCCGGGGCCGTGTGGCTCAAGCGCCTGGCGGACAAGTTCCCGCGCCTGGCCTGGCTCAACCCCATGCCGCCGCACGCCTGGGACTACACCCACTCCACCCAGCTGATCCGCCAGCTGATCGATGACCGCATGTACCCCATGACCCTTGAGGGGCTGGAGAACGCCATGCGGGAGCTGGCCCGGTAGGACGATAGCCCCCGAGGGCTATCGGGACGCCGTATAGCCCCTCGGGGCTATTTCCTCAGGGCTACTACCTCGGGGCTATCGGGTGGCGGTATCGGCCGAGCCGGCCGCGGTTACGGCCTGCACCGGGCGCTCAGGCGCCCACGGCCTCGGCGTCCTGCTCCTGAAGGCTGCGCATATGGCCATCACGCTCCACGGCGATATGCCACGACAGCGCCTGCTCCAGGCAGTGCGGCGTGTGACCGCCACGCCGACAGGCCTCCTCGAAATAGCGACGCAGCGCCGGGCGATAGAGCGGGTCGGCACACTGCTCGATCACCCTCTCGGCGCGCTCCCGCGGCGCCAGGCCACGCAGGTCGGCCAGCCCATGCTCGGTCACCAGCACATCCACATCGTGCTCGGTATGGTCCACGTGGCTGACGAAGGGCACCACGCTTGAGAGATCGCCGTCCTTGGCCACCGACTTGGTGACGAACACCGAGAGCTGGGCGTTGCGGGCGAAGTCACCGGAACCACCGATGCCGTTCATCATCCTGGTGCCGCCCACATGGGTGGAGTTGACGTTGCCGTAGATATCCACCTCCAGCGCCGTGTTGACGGCGATGATGCCCAGACGGCGCACGATGCCCGGGTGGTTGGAGAGCTCCTGGGGGCGCAGGATCAGGCGATCGCGATAGGCGTCCAGGTTCGACCAGACCCGCTCGCCACACGCCTCGGAGAGGGTGATGGAGCAGCCGGAGGCGAAGTCGAGCTTGCCGGCATCCAGCAGGTCGAAGGTGGAATCCTGCAGCACCTCGGAGTACATGGTGAGGTGCTCGAAGGGACCCTCGGCCAGCCCGCTCATCACCGCGTTGGCCATGGTGCCGATGCCGGCCTGGAGCGGCAGCAGGGAGGGGGCAAGACGCCCCGCACTCACCTCAGCGGAGAAGAAGCGGATCAGGTGATCGGCGATATGTCGGGTATCGGCGTCCGGCGGCAGCACCGTGGAGGGACTGTCCTTGCCGCGGGTGACGACGATGGCGGCGATCTTCTCCGGATCGATCGGTATATAGGGCGTGCCGATGCGCGAGTCCGGCGCCACCACCGGAATCGGCGGGCGCGTGGGCCGCATCTGGGGGATATAGATATCGTGCAGCCCCTCCAGCTCGGCGGGCGAGTCGAGGTTGAGCTCGATGATCACCTTGTCGGCGAGGATCGCGTAGCTGGCCGAGTTGCCCACCGAGGTGGTGGGCACGATACCGCCCTCCTCGGTGATCGCGCAGGCTTCCACCACGGCCACGTCGAGCTCGGCCAGCTGGCGGTTGCGCAGCAGCTCCACCGTCTCGGAGAGATGCTGGTCGATAAACATCACCCGGCCGTCGTTGATGGCGCGGCGCAGGGTGGCGTCGACCTGGAACGGCATACGCCGCGACAGCACGTTGGCATCGGTGAGCAGCTTGTCCAGGTCGTTGCCCAGCGAGGCCCCGGTCATCAGGGTGATCGAGAACGGGTCCAGGGCGGCGCGCTCGGCCAGTGCCCGCGGTACTTCCTTGGCCTCTCCGGCCCGAGTGAAGCCGCTCATGCCCACGGTCATGCCATCTTCGATCAGGGCAGAGGCCTCTGCGGCGGAGCACAGCTTGTCCTGCCAGCCGGGCCAGCGGCAGCGCGCTTCGATGGAATTCCTGTCCAGCTTGTCCAAGGTCGTCTCCTTTCACGATCCGCGGCGAGGCCGCAGAATTGGATCACGGCATGATGATTTCATGCTTTCTTTTAGCTTGCTATACATAAGCGTGATCAAGTTGATCCGCATCAAGGCCCAGCGCAACGCCGGCCCACGGCGCGACGGCTTTTGCCGCGCCCCCGGCTTCGCCGTACAATGCCTCCAACATTGCCGCCCTTGCGGCCATCCCGTTTGACCACCGAGGACACGCCGGACCCATGCGCGCCACCCAGATGCTGATCGCCACCCTGAAGGAAACCCCCGCCGATGCGGAAGTCATCAGCCACCAGCTGATGCTGCGTTCAGGCATGATCCGCCGCCTCACCTCCGGCCTCTACACCTGGCTGCCTTTGGGGCTCAAGACCCTGCGCAAGGTCGAACGCATCGTGCGCGAGGAGATGGATCGGGCCGGCGCCCAGGAGGTGCTGATGCCGGCGGTCCAGCCCGCCGAACTGTGGCAGGAGTCCGGCCGCTGGGAGCAGTACGGCCCCGAGCTGCTGCGCCTCAAGGACCGCCACGATCGCGACTACTGCGTGGGCCCCACCCACGAGGAAGTGATCACCGACCTGGTCCGCAAGGAGATCTCCAGCTACAAGCAGCTGCCGGCCAACTTCTACCAGATCCAGACCAAGTTCCGTGACGAGATCCGCCCGCGCTTCGGAGTGATGCGCTCGCGCGAGTTCATCATGAAGGATGCCTACTCCTTCCACGTCGACGAGGACTCCCTCAAGGAGACCTACCAGGCGATGTACGACGCCTATACGCGGATCTTCACCCGCCTGGGACTGGACTTCCGCCCGGTGATCGCCGACAACGGCGCCATCGGCGGCACCGGCTCCCACGAGTTCCACGTGCTGGCCGACTCCGGCGAGGACGACATCGTCTTCTCTACCGGCTCCGACTACGCGGCCAATATGGAGAAGGCCGAGGCACTGCCGCCTCAGGGCGAGCGCGCCGCGCCGAGCGAAGAGCTGCGCCTGGTCGACACCCCCGATGCCAGGACCATCGCCGCCCTGGTGGAGCAGCACGGCCTGCCCATCGAGAAGACGATCAAGACCCTGATGGTCCACGCCGCCGAGGGCGGCCTGATCGCCCTGCTGGTGCGTGGCGACCACGAGCTCAACGAGGTCAAGGCCGAGAACCTCCCCGAGGTGGCGGCACCGCTGACCATGGCAAGCGAGGAGGAGATCCGCGCCGTGGTGGGTGCCGGCCCCGGCTCCCTGGGTCCGGTCAACCTCGACATGCCGGTGATCATCGATCGCTCGGTGGCGCTGATGGGCGACTTCGGCGCCGGCGCCAACATCGACGGCAAGCATTACTTCGGCATCAACTGGGAGCGCGATGTGGCGCTGCCCAAGGTGGCCGATATCCGCAACGTGGTCGAGGGCGACCCCTCGCCGGACGGCCAGGGCACGCTCTCCATCAAGCGCGGCATCGAGGTGGGCCACGTCTTCCAGCTGGGACGCAAGTACAGCGAGGCGATGAATGCCACCGTGCTGGGCGACGAAGGTCGTGCCATTCATCCCTGGATGGGCTGCTATGGTATCGGGGTGACCCGCGTGGTGGCGGCTGCCATCGAGCAGAACCACGACGACGCCGGCATCATCTGGCCAGACCCCATCGCGCCCTTCCATATCGCGCTGGTGCCGATGAATGCCCACAAGTCGCAGCGCGTGCGCGAGGAGTCGGAGAAACTCTACGCCGAGCTGACCGCCGCCGGTTTCGAGGTACTGCTGGACGACCGCGACCTGCGCCCCGGCGTGAAGTTTGCCGACCATGAGCTGATGGGCCTGCCGCACCGCCTGGTGGTCGGGGATCGCGGACTGGACAAGGGTGAACTGGAGTACAAGGGACGCCGTGACAGCGAAGCTACCATGGTGCCGGCCGGGGAGATCCTCGACTTCCTGCGCCACAAGATCCAGATCGGCTAGTTTCATCTTGGCCAGGATGCGCCGCTCACTTGCCGCCATGCTGGCAAGCAGCCTGCTGGCGGCGGGTGTAGCGGCCGATGACGGCGATTTCCTGGCATCCCTGGCGGCCGATAGTCGGCCGCTGCTGGTCCAGCCGCTGCCGGATACCCCACATACGCTGCGCACCACCCTCGACGAGACCCTCTCCATCTCCCGTGACCCGGCCGAGGTGTGGGCCGCACGCCAGTGGTTTACCGCCATGGAGCCGGCGCTGTCGCGCCATGTGAAGGATCCAATGCTGCGCAGCGAGCTGCTGCGTCGTGTCTATCACGAGGCGACGCTGGCGGGGCTGCCTCCCGAGCTGGTACTGGCCCTGATCCAGGTGGAGAGTGCCTTCCAGGTCGAGGCGGTTTCTTCGGCCGGGGCGGTGGGGCTGATGCAGATCATGCCGTTCTGGATCCGGGAACTGGGCCTACCCGCCGACGACCTCAAGGATCCGTGGCGAAACCTGCGCTATGGCTGCACGATACTCGCCCACTACCTGGCAGTGGAGCGCGGCGACTTCACCCGGGCCCTGGCCCGCTACAACGGCAGCCTGGGCAAGACCTGGTACCCGGAACGCGTGATGCGAGCCTGGCAGCGCCACTGGCGCCCCGCCGAGGAGCGCGTCACGGTGCAGAGATAGGTGCTGCCTGCTACTCGACGGCAGCCACCAGGCCGGCATCGGCAAGCCCCGCCAGCAACCAGCCGACATCTTCGCTGACCGCCTCGAGCGGCTCACCGAAGTGTTCGGCCAACAGCTCCCCCAGCTCCTCCCCGCTGAGCGGCTCCTGACACAGCAGTCTCCAGACCGCCTCGCCGGTGGCGTTCAAGCGATGAATGGCACCGCTGGCAGGTTGGATCAGGAACAGCTCACGACCTAGCGGGTAGCTTCTCGCCTCACGAGTCGCCAGCCAGTGCCGCCCTGCGGGGGCCGGGCCGCTAGACGGCGAGGCCTCACGCCTGGCCACCACGAACCTGTCGCTCTCTCCCTGGCCAGCCTCACTCTCGTCACCCTCGAGCACGGCGCCCAGGTGGCGGGCCGCTGCCAGCGGCTCGGCATAGCGCAGCAGCAGGCAGGGAACGCGCTGCATCAGCGGCAGCAGGTGTGTCATGAGCGATTCGGGAGCGGCATGCCGGGCAAAGTTCTGGGAGAGCAGCTGCAACAGCCCCTCTCCCGGCTGGAGCCGGACGACCTCGGGAATGCTCGCCTGGTCATCTCGCTCCAGCAGCACCAGTGCCCCCACCGGACCCGATTCCCCATGGCGAGCCAGGGCATTCCCGGCCGGCACCACGAAGCGGTAGCGGGCATCCTCGGGACCGGCATGGGCCTCGGCATAGTCGATCAGCTCCGGAGCCAACGTCTCGGGCATCGGCAGGCGCAGCCGAGGCGCGATGCCCAGGCCCACCCCCTTGCCTTCCCGAGTCAGGCCCAGCACATCATCGCCAAAGAGCCGGTAACCGGCCGCGGCAAAGGCCACCGCCAGGGTGCTCTTGCCGGCGCGATGGCTCTCGGGAAACAGCACCAGGCGGCCACCCACCTCCACGCTGGCGCAGTGCAGGCCCAGCAGCGAACCATCCCGATCGAGAAAATCGCCACCCAGATCCGCGATCAGGCTGCACACTGCCGAGGCCGGCGTCGGCAGTTCGAGACCTCGGGGAAGCTGGGGCGAGCGCTGCAGATAGCCTCCGCGACTGCGCCGCAGGCGGATGGCCGGTGCCAGGCCCCGGGCACGCGCGACGGAGAATGGCCAACCCGGCAACGCCTGGCTGAGGGCCGCGACGACCTCGGGCGCCTCCTGCACGCGCAGGATGCGACCGAGGCCGGGCAGGGAAATATCTTGGGCGTCGGCCATTACCAGCGGCGATCGGGGCGACCGAAGACGATATCCTCGACGATGGTCACCGGGTCTTCACGATAGTCGCGCAGCCGGCGACGGTCGTGCTCGTATTCACGCCGCGAGTAGTAGCGGTCGTCCCGGCGATAGCGGTCATCGCCGCGGCGATAGTGGCGCTCCTGACGGGCCCGCTCGTGCCGCCGATAGGCGCCGTCGTAGCGACTGGGCCGAGAGCGGCTGGGGCGCGACCAGCTGGGCCGGGAGCGACTGGGACGCGAACGGCGGCGCCCATCCCAGGCCTGGGCCTGGCCGACGCTGAACAGCGTGGGGGCAACATAGGCACCGGCCAGGCCCACGCCGAGGGTGGCGAGGAGCCGGCGCCGACGCCGACGATGGGTCTCGGCGGCCTCGATTTCATGATCGTGGTGTGACATGGGAACCTCCTGCGGCTCGGCGAGCAGTGTCTTGCTCGAACACTGTTCATCCTAGCCACTGAGGCCGCGAGATGCCGCCGCCGGAGAAGCGTTGTCGATTTGTTCCACGGGCGTTGCCGAACCGCGACACCGGCTGATCACACACACGAAAAAAAGGCCGACCCGTGAAGGTCGGCCCACTGGGGGGAAAGATTCCCCCCTCCCCTGACGACTCGTGCTGCAGCTGGCTTCAGTGCTTCTTGCGGTGGTCCCGCACGATGAAGGCAATCCAGCCACCCATGAAAGCGATCATCATCGCGACGGTGACCAGCCCGAAGATTACGGCGTCATCCAGATACATGGTGGTGTCCTCCCCGACTCGATGTGTTGAGTGCACTGTAGACCGGGAAGGCAAGGGGAAACCTGACCTGAATCAAGTTACGCCCCGGGGGCTGACGAGAGAGGGAGCGTAATTGATTCAGGTCAGTTTTCAGGGCAGCTTCTTGTCCTCGACCTGGGTGTGATCGGTGTCGGGGGGCAGGGGGTGGCCCTTGGCCAGCTCGGCGCGAGTGGCATCACGCACCGACAGCACCTGGAGCGCATAGCGCAGTGTGTGGCCGGCCAGGGGGTGGTTGGTGTCGATCAGTACGCTGTCATCGCGCACCTCGATGACGGTGACGATCTCGGGACCATCATCCCCGGGCGTCTGGAAGCGCATGCCCGGCGCGAGCTCGGGAACCGGGAAGGCGTCACGCCCCACCTCACGCTGCAGCGCCTCGTCGCGCAGGCCGTAGGCCTCGGCCGGCATCAGTGTCACCGTCAGCTCGGCCCCGGTGTCCTGGCCATCCAGGGCTCGCTCCAGGCCGGCGACGATATTGTGGTGGCCATGCAGGTACTCGAGGGGCTGCTGGCGAGCACGGGAGTCATCGAGGACCTGGCCGTCGGCGTCACTGAGGACATAGTGCAGGGTGACGACGCGCTGAGGGGCAATGGTCATGCGGATCTCCTGAATGGGGGTATCACGGGTGGAAGCCGGCGGCGGTGACCGACTCAGTTGCGGCGCAGATTGGCCACCGGCATCTCCAGGCGCTGCTGGCGATGCAGCAGGTTGAGCAGCACGATGGCGCGCTCCTCACCCTTGTGGCTCTCGAACACTGCCTGCAGCTCCTTGAAGGGGCCGTCGGTGATCTGCACCGCCTCGCCGGCATGGAAGTAGAGGTTGGCATCCTGGTCGCGCTCGCTGCCCTTCTCGCGCAGCGTCTCTACCAGGGCATCATCCACGGCGATGGGCGTCTCGCCGAAGCTGACCAGCTTCAGCACGCCTCGGGTGGAGCGGATGGGACGCCAGTTGCTCACCAGCCGGTCGAGGCGGATGAACAGATAATAGGGAAACAGCGGCTCGACCACCCAGGTCAGCTTGCCGCGGCGCTTCTTCTGCACCTCGAGCACCGGATGAAAGACCTCGAAGCCCTGATTGACCAGGTTCTCGGTGGCGCGGAAGGATTCGCCGCCCTTGCACTGGATCGCATACCAGCGAGGTACCGCTGCTTCACCTTCGTCGCGGATCACATCGCTCTCGTTCATGTCTCTCCCTTCACGCTGCACGCTGGTATCGCTGCCGGGGCTCTGCAACAATCGGCTGCTGCCCTGCGCGACCCGTCTCGCGGGCCGGGAGCCCGGCGAAAGAGGCAAGGATTCTAACACCGTTGCAAGGAGAGCCCCATGCCGACGCCTACCGTCCAGAGAAGCTGGCTAGCCTCCCTGGCGATCTACCTGCGCGCCCCCGTCATCACCATGCTGTTCCTGGGTTTCTCCGCCGGCCTGCCCTTCCTGCTGGTGTTCTCCACACTCTCGGCCTGGCTGCGCAGCGACGGCGTCGAGGTAGCGGCGATCGGCTTCTTCGCCTGGATCGGCATGCTCTACTCGATCAAGTTCTTCTGGGCCCCGGTGGTGGACCGCCTGCCACTGCCACTGCTGACCCGTCACCTCGGCCAGCGCCGCGGCTGGATGCTGCTGGCCCAGGCGCTGATCGTCGCCGGCCTGGTGGGACTCGCCGGGGTCGACCCGGAGGGTCACCTGCCGCTGGTGGCCGCCTTCGCCCTGCTGGTCGCCTTCGGCAGCGCCACCCAGGACATCGCCATCGACGCCTTTCGCATCGAGTCGGCGCCGGAGGACATCCAGGCGGCCATGGCCTCGACCTATATCATCGGCTACCGCGGCGGCCTGCTGGCGGCCGGTGCCGGGGCGCTCTACGTCGCCTCCTGGCTCTCCTGGGAGGCCGCCTACCTGACCATGGCCGCGCTGGTCGGCATCGGCGTGGTGACGGTTCTGGTGCGCCCCGAGCCGGAACGCCTTTCCCTGACCAGCCAGCTGATCCATGAGCCGCGGGTTCGTGCCTTCCTGCGGGCCAGCCGCGGCAAGCCCAGGACGCTGCGGCGCCTGGGCGCCTGGGGGATCGGTGCCATCGTCTGCCCCTTCACCGACTTCTTCACCCGCTATCGGCGTAAGGCCCTGTGGCTGCTGATCTTCGTGGCGGTATTCCGGATCAGCGACCTGGCCATGGCCTCCATGGCCAACCCGCTGTATATCGACCTGGGGTTCACGCTGACCGAGATCGCCAACGTCACCAACGCCTTCGGGATTGCCATGAGCATCGCCGGAGGCATGCTGGGTGGGCTGCTGGTGGCGCGCTATGGCATCGGCCCCATTCTCGTGCTGGGCGCCACCGCGGCGGCGCTGACCAACCTGCTGTTCACCGCCCTGGCGCTCACCGGCCAGAGCCTGCCGCTGCTGGTGATGGCCATCATCGGCGACAACCTGGCCAACGGCCTGGCCAGTGCGGTGTTTATCGCCTTTCTCTCCAGCCTGACATCGCGGGCCTACACCGCGACACAGTACGCGCTGTTCTCGTCGCTGATGACCCTGCCCGGCAAGTTCCTGAGCGGCTTCGGTGGGCTGGTGGTCGAGGTCGAGGGCTACGCCACCTTCTTCATGATCTCCGCCGTCATGGGGATTCCGGCGGTGCTGCTGGCGCTATGGATCAGCCGCGACCGGGAACTGGTGCCGGCGCCGGTGCCGACCTCACAGTAACCCCCGTGGGAGCCCGATTTATCGGCGATGCGCCTCGCCATCCAGCCACCCCTGCAGCCAGGCGAGCGCCCCCGGGGTCGCCCGCCACTGGTCGCGCATCAGGGTGCGGTACTGCCAGGCCTCGGCGCGGCTGCCGGGCTCGGCGGGGTCATCATCGCTTCCCGACAGCGGCCGTGGAGTGTCGGCGCACAGCAGTTTCAGTGCATGGGCGTTGTGTGCCTGGGTCTCGGCCAGTGCCTGGACGGCCTCCTCGGGCCGGTCGAGGCGATAGAGTGCCAGGGCCCGCCCCATCAGCACGCCCAGTGCCGGCCCCTCGGCCTCGGCTTCGGGCGGCTGCTCGCTGAGCGCCAGGGCATCGCTGTCGCGGCCATCCCGCAGCAGCTGGTCGAGTACCAACTCACGCAGGCCCAGGCTGTCATGGTTGTCCAGGACCAGCAGGCGTTCGGCCAGTTGGCGGGAACGTTCGCGGGCACCTCGCTCCATGCCCACTACGAGCGCCAGCCCCGTACGCAACAGCAGGGCGTTGTCGGCATCCTCCCAGGCCAGGGTACCGGGCCCCTCGGCCGCCACCTGTTCGAGCCAGCGCTCCAGCCGGCTGGCCAGCGGCACAAACAGGCTGGGAGCCATCCATGGCAGGCTGCCGAAGCGCGTGGTCAACGCCAACGCCAGCTCCTGAACCACCGCCGGGGCATCCAGCCATTCGGGGTGGCTGCATAGCTCGGGGAGCCACTCCGCAGCGCTCGGCCAGGGGTCATCCTCGAGCCCCAGTGGCGAGTCGGAGACGGCAGACACGGGAAACACCTGGCGCCAGGCGGCATGCAGGGTGTCTTCGCGGGCCGTGGTGTGATATTCGAGCCGGCCTTCCGCTGTGCATGACACGGCCAGGCGCGGCGCGATGGGCAGCTCCTCGAGGAGCGCCTGCAGGGAGGCCAGCGGCTCGGCCAGATCCTCCTCGGCGTTGAGCAGCTGTTCGGCCAGGGTGGCGCCGGGATTCTCGGCCAGATCGGCGAGGAACTGCAGCTGATCGGGATCCAGGTCGCCCTGGCGAGCCAGGCGCCGGAACCAGAAGCGGGCCCGTTCGGCGGCCTCCTCTTCATGCCCCTCGTGGAGCAGCAGCATGGCCTCGATATAGGCCAGAGTGGGCGAGTCGGGCAGGGCCTGCTGGGCGCGCACAAAGGCGGCGCGAGCGCTGTCCAGGTCGTCGTTGTCGAGGTGCATCAGGCACAGCCGCTCCAGGGCCACGCCGCGCAGGAACAGCGGACCGTGCTCGAGCACGGCATCGAGCAGGCTCTCGCGCTTGCGATGGAAGCCGCGCTCCTGATAGAGGTCGATGAGGATCTCGAAGGCGGGTTCGGCCTGCTCCGGCAGCCGCGACCAGTCGCCACGCTCGAACAGCGACTCCAGGATCTGCTGGGCGCGGCCGCGCTGGCCGGTCTCGGCGGCGATCAGGCCCGCCTCGAGCAGCGCCTGGGCCGGGGCCCGGCCACTGGCCAGCGCCGCCTTGAGGGTGTCGCCCTTCCAGTCGCGCAGCGAGAGCATCCACATCAGGTGATCGGGCACCGAGCCGGGCAGTGTCACGGCGCCACAGCAGTGCTTGGTCTTGCGGCCGGAGTCGCACCAGCAGGGTTCGTTACGCCCCGGGCGCGCCAGTGGCTCGCAGCGGAAATCCAGACGCGCCAGCGGCGCCTGGGACCACAGTTCCGGGGCCAGCGCCTGGGCCAGCGGCAGATTGCCGCCCACCAGCGCGGGTCCCTCTTCCCGAGCCCAGGCCATCAGCGTCGGATAGCGCTCGTCCTGGCGAATCGCCTTGAGCGCTCCCGAGGCAAATCCCAGCAGCTGTTCGACCCATACCGCCAGCATTGCACACTCCACCGTCCGGAAAACGGCACAGTCTACCAGTCCGCACGGGGGCTTGGCAGCTGCCAGCACCTGCCCTGACACCCGCTCAAGGCTTTTCCGGCGACAGGCCTTCGAGGGGGCGCTGTGAACCCGTCCCTGGGCGCTACCGATGCCATCCCTGGCATAGGCCCCCCTCTTCGACCTGTCCCCGGCGCCTTTCGCCATCGCAGAGAGTCGAACGGTGTTAGCCCTGTTGTTGCGCCCACGCCATCAAGGGGGCAGTGCGCGAGCGCATATCGAGCCGGGCGCCGAGGCGCACCAGGTTCCAGTAGTGGCCGTTGAGCGTTCGCGACAGCAGCAGGGTGTCGGCGGGAGGCTGCAGGCGGTCCATGGCCGCCCACACCTTGGGCGAGAGCTCGCGCAGGCGACGATGCACCCGCACGTCGCCGAAGTCCTGCTCTCCGGGGGCGAACAGCGCCGAGACCGCCTCGGCGGATTCCCTGTACAGCGCCAGCGGCGCACCCTGCCCCTGACGGCCGCCCAGCTCGAGCAGCGCACTGTCCATGGCCATCGGGTCTCCGGCCAGGGTGGCCTCGAGCAGGCGCATCATCGCCTTGAGCCGCGCCTCGGGCACGGGTATGACCGCGCCCAGATCATAGATCACCAGCCGCCCCTCGGCGTCGGCGGCGAAGTTGCCGGCATGCGGGTCGGCGTGCAGCTCGCCATGGGTGAAGAGTTCCTCGGTGAGCCAGTCGGCGAGGGTCTGGGCGATGCGCTGTCGGGTGGCATCGTCGGAGGCCTCCAGCTCGCGCAGCGGGGTGCCAGACACATGGCGCATCGCCAGCACCCGCTCACCGGAGTACGCCGGCAGCGGCTCGGGGATCACCAGTCCCGGCCAGTCGGAGTAGCGCTGCCGATAGCGTGCCAGCGCCGCGGCCTCGGCGTGGTAGTCCAGCTCACCGCGCAGGCTCGCCGCCAGTTCCTCGAAGAGCGCATCGAGTCGCGCCTGGGGTACCTTGAACCAGCGCCCCAGGCGCATCAGACGCCTGACCTGGGCGAGATCCCTCTCCAGCACCTCAGCAAGGCCGGGGTACTGCACCTTGAGTACCAGAGTCTCGCCGTCGTGGGTCACGGCGCGATGTACCTGTCCCATGGAGGCGCTGGCGAAGGGGCGCGTCTCGACCTCACAAAACACCCCATCGATATCGCCGTAGTGGTCATCCAGAGTGCGGCGAATCGACTCCCAGGGCATCGGCTCGGCCTGTCGCTGCAGCCGGGCCAGCTCCTCGGCGAGGTCCGGCGGCAGCAGGTCATCCCACTGGGACATGATCTGGGCCAGCTTCATGGCCGGCCCCTTGAGCTCGGAGAGCCCCTCGAACAGCGCCTCACCCAGGGCGCGCCAGTCGGCCTGGCCGCCCATCCGGGTACGTAACAGCGCCCCACCGGTGCGTGCCCCCAGTCCCAGCAACCGCCTCGTCCTGCCTCGCTCACGCATCGCATGCTCCGCGGGAAAATAGTGGTACAACAATTGTACACCATGATTGCGACGTGACACCTGGCCAATTACCTCGAACACTGGAAGAATGTCCATATTTCACCGCCGCCGAGGCCACCATGCGCCTGATTATCGCCGAGAAGCCCAGCCTGGCCCGGGCCATCGCCGACGCCCTGCCCGGCTCTCCCCGCAAGCAGGAGGGGGCGATTGCCGTGGGCGATACCACCGTGACCTGGTGCCTGGGCCACCTGCTGGAGCAGGCACCACCCGATGCCTATGATCCCGCCCTCAAGCAGTGGCGCCTGGATACCCTGCCAATCCTGCCCGAGCGCTGGAAACTCACGCCTCGCCCCAAGGCTCGCGGCCAATTGGCGGCGATTCGCAAGCTGCTCAAGACAGCCGACGAGGTGGTACACGCCGGGGACCCCGACCGTGAGGGTCAGTTGCTGGTCCAGGAGGTGATCGAGTACCTCGGCTGGAAGGGCAGGGTATCCCGACTGCTGGTCAGCGACCTCAACCGCCCCGCGGTGCAGCGGGCGCTTGCACGCCTGGAGGACAACGGTCGCTACCAGCCGCTCTACCGGGCCGCCGAATCGCGCTCGCGTGCCGACTGGCTGTATGGCATCAACCTGACCCGGGCCTGGACGCTGACCGGTCGCCAGGCCGGCCATGATGGTGTGCTCTCGGTAGGCCGCGTGCAGACTCCGGTGCTGGGCCTGGTGGTGCGCCGCGATGCCGAGATCCGCGACTTCACGCCCCGCCCCTTCTTCGTGCTGTGGGCCGACCTCGCGGTGGCGCACGGTGAGCTGCGCGCCTGGTGGGCCCCCGGGGAGCACCATCCGCTCGACGACCAGGGGCGCCTGCTGGCCCGGGAGCCCGCAGCGACCCTGGCCGAGCGCCTGCCGGGAGCCGAGGGCCGACTGGTGGCCCTGGAGACCCAGCAGAAGCGCCAGGCCGCCCCTCTGCCCTACTCACTGTCGGCACTGCAGGTCGACGCCGCCAGGCGCTACGGCATCTCCGCCAAGGTGGTACTGGACACCTGCCAGGCGCTCTACGAACGCCACCAGCTGATCACCTACCCGCGCTCCGACTGCCGCTACCTGCCCGAGGAGCACTTCGCCGCCGCCCGCAGCACTCTGCAGAGCGCCTGCCGGGACGATGAGACCCTGCGCGGGTGGCTTTCCGGCGCCGACTTCTCGCGTCGCTCCAGGGCCTGGAACGACAGCAAGGTAGGCGCCCACCACGCCCTGTCGCCCACCGGGCGTCCCATGGACCCGACGCGGCTCTCGCCCACCGAGGCCAATGTCTTCCGGCTGATCGCCCGCAACGTGCTGGCCCAGTTCTACCCCGCGCTCTCCACCCGCGAGGTCAAGGCCGAGTTCCGCATCCTCGAGGAGATCTTTCGCGCTCGTGGCCAGGAGATCCTCGATCCCGGCTGGAAGCCGCTGTTCACCACCCGCGACGAGGCGCCACCGCTGCCGCCCCTCACCGAGGGCGAGGCGTGCCGGGGCCAGAAGGCCGGCGTGGAGGATCGCGAGACCCGCCCGCCCGAGCCTTTCAACGACGCCAGCCTGATCAAGGCGATGATGAACATCGGCCGCTACGTGGATGACCCCGCGGTCAGGCGCACCCTGCGCGAGCACGATGGCCTGGGCACCGAGGCAACGCGTGCCGGCATCATCGAGACCCTGGTCGAGCGCGGTTATCTGGTGCGTCAGGGCAAGGCGCTGCGAGCCACCCGCCTGGGCAGTGCGCTGATCGCCTCGCTGCCCGAGGCGGTCGGTCGCCCCGAGCGCACCGCCCTATGGGAACAGCGACTCACCGCCATCGCCGAAGAGGATTGCGCGCCAGGCCCCTTCCTCGACTCGCTGATCAGCGACCTGCGTGCCCTGCTCGGCGCCGCCGATGCCAACCGACTGCGCCAGGCACTGCACAGTGCCGAGGGTGAGGAAGCCAAGGTACCCCAGCGGGCGTCGCGACGGCGCGGCACGGGACGCGCGACGAGCAGGGGCAGCAAGCGCCGTGCGCCGCGACGCCGCAAGGAGGGTAACTGATGCCCCGGCAAACCCACTGGATCATCGGCCCGGGAGCCATCGGTCGACTGCTGGCCCTGCGCCTGGTCCAGCACGACCAGCGGGCGATGCTGATCGGTCGCCGGCCCCTCCCTGGCCACCAGACCCTTGTCACACCCGAGGGTGAAGCGTCGACCCTCGAGGTCACCACCAGAACCGGCCCACCCCAGGGCTCCCCGGACATGGTTCACCTGACCACCAAGGCCTACGCCGCCGAGGCAGCCTATGCGGCCCTGGCCGGGCACCTTCCTGCGCACACTCCGCTGGTGCTGTGGCAGAACGGCTTCTTCACCCAACCGCGGCTCAGCGCGCGCCACCCCGGCCCGGTGCTCTGCGCCACCACCACCGAAGGCGCCTATGTGGAAGCGGATGACCGGGTGGTTCACGCAGGCCATGGCGACACTGCCATTGGCTCGCTGGACGGAGGGCATACTGTCCTCGCCGAATCACTGGCTGGGCTGCTGAGCGACGCCGGGCTGCCGACCCGGGCGGTGCCCGATATTCGGCAACGGCTATGGCAGAAGCTGGCGGTCAATGCCGCCATCAACCCGCTGGTCGCTCGCTACCGGATTCGCAATGGCGAGTTGCGCGACGCCCCCTATCGGGCCGAGGTGGAAACGATCATCACTGAGGTGGCGGCAGTGATGGAGGCCGAAGGGATTGCCCCGCCCAGCGGCACGGGACTCGAGGGCTGGCGGGCCCTGGTCTGGAAGGTGGTGGAGGCCACCGCCACCAACCGTGCTTCCATGCTTCAGGATGTGCTGGCGGGACGCCCCACCGAGCATGAGGCCATCCTGGGCCCCCTGGTGTCGGCTGCCACCTGCCACGGCCTGGCTACACCGCAGCTGGAAGCGCTATTGGCCACCATGAACGGACGCTGAGCCAAGGGTCCGCCAGCCGCCATGAATGGGTGGAGAGTGGCGATCAGGACGATCCTGTCGCTGGCAGATCTCGAGACGGCTTGCTAGCCTAGAGAGATCTCATCGCTACTCGCCCTGCGGCTTGCCCCTCTGGACAGGCCGTAGCGCAAGGACAGGGACCCATGACATCCCGTCACACCATCGCCGTGCTGCTGGCTTGCCTTGCCCTCACCGCCTCGCTCGGGGCTGCCGCCGCCGAGGGTAGCCTCGGTGACGACATTGCCAAGAAGTCGAAACGCGGGGATAGAGAAAGCCCCGTCTACGCCGGCCAGCCGGAAGACCTCATGCGCCTGGAAAACGGCGTCGTTATCGACGGCCAGGACATCGAAAGCCCCGATGGTTTCACTTCCGGCTTTCGGCTGATCGCCGGTTTCAGTCCCTTCCAGATGCCCAAGCTCGACCTCGGTGCCGAGTTCAGCTACCGCGAGAGCGACGAAGTGCCCACCCGCCTCGGCGACCAGCAGCTGCTGGTCAATACCGTTAGCCTCGGCGGCAGCCTGGTGGCGGGCGTTCGCCTGGGGCACTTCGGCCTGTATGCCAAATCCGGCCTGGTGGGCTGGGAGGGAGATGCCGTGATTCCCCGCGGCGACTTCGATGAGGCCGGCACTACCCGGGTGCAGGGTTTCGGCGCCCGGCTGCAGTTCCCGGGCTTTACCAGCCGCCTGGAGCTCGAGGAGTACGACGCCCCCGACATGGCTCACCTCAACCTGCTGACCGCCTCGATCAATATTCCCTTCTAAGAGCGCGGCTACGCCGCTTCAAGGCGCAAGCTGCGTAGCGATGCTACCAGGCATGAACGCAACGCCCTCGCATGCATCCTTGCTTCCTTACCCCTTGCTCCTGGCCGAAGGCCTATCCCGTATTACGCAGCCCCGCCGCAATGCCCGCCATGGTGACCATCAGCGCCCGCGAGAGATCGGCGCTTATCGCTCCGTCGGCGTCGCGGTTACGCTGCAGCAGTTCCGCCTGCAGGCCGTGCAGCGGGTCGATATAAGGGTTGCGCACCGCAATCGCCTGGTGGATGAGCGGCGTCTTCTCCAGCAGTTCTTCCTGCTCGAGTATCTCCAGCAGAACTCCGTTGAGACGTTCGAAGCGGTCGCGCAGGCGCAGGCCCAGCGCCTTGAGGGACGGCTCGTCGACCAGGCGATGCTCGTAGTAGGCGGCGATACCCACGTCGGCCTTGGCCAGCAGCATCTCCAGCATGTCCAGATAGGTACCGAAGAAGGGCCAGCGATCCCGCATCTCCTGAAGCACCTCACGGCCGCCCTCCTCCTCGACGCGCGTGGCGAAGGCCTCACCGCTGCCCAGCCAGGCCGGCAACATCAGCCGGATCTGGGTCCAGGCGAAGATCCAGGGGATCGCTCGCAGGGTCTCCACCCCGCCGTCCTGGCGGCGCTTGGTAGGCCGTGAACCCAGTGGCAGTCGTCCCAGCGAGCCCTCCGGGGTCACCGCCCGGAAGTAGGGCACGAAGTCGGGATCCTCCCGCACCACTCCCACATAGGCGCCATGGGCGATCTCGGCCAGGCGGTCCATCTCCTCACGCCACTGGGGCTCCGGATCCGGTGGCGGCAGCAGGGTCGCCTCCAGCACCGCACAGGCGTAGATCTCCATAGAGCGCAGGGCGATCTCCGGCTGGCCGAACTTGAAGCGGATCATCTCGCCCTGCTCGGTTACTCGCAGGCTGCCGTTCACCGAGCCTGGCGGCTGGGAGAGGATAGCGGCATGGGCGGGGCCACCACCGCGCCCCACGGTGCCACCGCGACCGTGGAACAGGGTCAGGTCGACTTCGTGTCGGCGACACACCTCCACCAGGCTCTCCTGGGCGCGGTACTGGGCCCAGGCGGCGGCCAGTTGGCCGGCATCCTTGGCCGAGTCCGAGTAGCCGATCATCACCTCCTGGCGATCCCCGGCGTGACGACGGTAGCCGGGCAGCGCCAGCAGCCGGTCGATCACCTCGCCGGCATGATTGAGATCGTCGAGGGTCTCGAACAACGGCGCGATGGGCAGCTTGACCTCGCCCCCCACCTCCTTCATCAGCAGCGCCACAGCCAGCACGTCGGAGGGTTGTGCCGCCATGGAGATGATATAGGTGCCCAGCGCCTCAGGCTGCTCGGCGGCGATCACCCGGAAGGTATCGATGACCTCCCGGGACTCCGGCGAACACTCCCAGCGCCGGGGAATCAGTGGTCGCCGCGAGGCGAGTTCCTCGAGCAGGAAGGCCTGGCGCTGCTCCTCGCTCCAGTCACGATAGTGGCCCAGTCCCAGGCCATCGGTAAGCTCCTCCATTACCTGGGCATGGCGGCCCGCCTCCTGGCGGATATCGAGCTTGGTGAGGGTGACCCCGAACACCGCGACCCGGCGCAGGGTGTCGAGCAGCGCGCCGTTGGCGATGGTGTCGAGCCCCACGTCGCACAGCGAGCGGTAGCAGGCGAGCAGTGGCGCATAGAGCTGGTCGCGACTCTCGATGATCGGGCCGCCATCGTAGGGCTTGCCGTCGAGGCTCGCCTTGGCCCAGTCGCGAGTTGCCTCGACCCGCGCCAGCAGCCGGCGCAGCAGTTCGCGATAGGGCTCCCCGGCATCACCGACCTCGGCCTTCAGTGCGCTGTTGGCCTTCCACATGGAGAGCTCGGCCTTGAGCTGCTCTAGGTCGCGCAGGTAGAGGTCGGCCGCCATCCAGCGCCCCAGCAGGAGCACCTCGCGGGTCACCCGGGAGGTGACATTGGGGTTGCCGTCCCGGTCGCCCCCCATCCAGGAAGCGAAGCGGATCGGCGCAGCATCCAGCGGCAGGCGCTCGCCGGCGGTCTCCAGCAGCAGGTTGTCCAGGTCGCGATGGAAGTCGGGCACCGCCTGCCACAGTGAGTTCTCGATCACCGCGAAGCCCCACTTGGCCTCATCTACCGGCGAGGGCCGCTCATGACGAATCTCGTCGGTATGCCACGCCTGGCTGATCAGCTCCTCGAGGCGCCCCTTGGCCCGGGCACCTCGTTCGGGATAATCCGCCGAAGACTCGATGGCGGTCAGACAGTCGTCGATGGCGTCGTACTTCTGGATCAGGGTACGCCGGATGACCTCGGTGGGATGGGCGGTGAGCACCAGCTCGACCCGCATGCCGGCCAGGCTCTCCACCAGCTTGCGCGGCGAGTTGCCGGCACGACGTGCCCGCTCTACCAGTTCCGACAGCACCGGCTGGGTGCCCGGGCGGTAGTCCTCCACGCGGCGGAAGCGCGCCCGGTAGTGCTGCTCGGCGATGTTGGCCAGGTTGAGGAACTGGTTGAAGGCCCGCGTCACCGGCAGCAGGTCGCGGTCAGGCAGGCCGCGCAGGTAGTCGATCAGCTCACGCTGGGCCGCTTCGTCGCCCTGACGGCCGCGCTTGGCGAAGCCACGGATCGCCTCGATCCGGTCGACGAAACCATGGCCCAGATCGTCGGCGATGGTGCGTCCCAGGCTGTCACCCAGGATACGGACGTTGTCGCGCAGGGATTCGTGCAGATCGTGGCTCATTGCCGTGACTCTCCGGGGATGGCGGTGACGTTGTTATCGATATCGTCGGTGACGTCCGAATGCCGGACTTCGGTGCGCTTGGCGGCCTGCCAGTGACGCTCCATGGTGTCTAGGTCGGCAGCATCGGGGCTGCCACCTTCGGCGGCCAGGGCAGCTTCCACATAACGGAAGCGACGCTCGAACTTCGCGTTGGTGGCGCGCAGGCACTGCTCCGGGTCGGCCTTGAGAGTGCGGGCGAGGTTGGTCACCGCGAACAGCAGGTCACCGACCTCCTCGGCGGCGTGGTCCCGGTCACCCGCGGCCAACGCCTCCTCCACCTCGTCCAGTTCCTCGCGGATCTTGGCGATCACTCCGCGGGAATCGGGCCAGTCGAAGCCCACCCGGGCGGCACGCTTCGAGAGCTTGGCGGCGCGAGAGAGGGCCGGCAGCGTGCGCGGCACGTCATCCAGCACCGAAGCCGCGGCGCTATCCAGCACCGACGCCGAGCCAGACGCCGATGCGCCCGCTCCCTGGGCAGCCCGCGCGGCGCGCTCCTCGGCCTTGAGCACCTCCCAGCGGGAGTGGACCTGACGCTGCTCGATCTCCGCGGCAGAAACGCCCGGCGGGCGCCGCGAGGCCAGGGTGCCGTCGGGGAAGACATGGGGATGGCGGCGCAGCATCTTGGCGGTCAGGGTATCCACGACGTCGTGGAAATCGAAGCGCCCCTCCTCCTCGCCAAAGCGGGCGTAGTAGACCACCTGGAAGAGCAGGTCGCCGAGCTCGCCGGGCAACTCGTCCCAGGCGCGCCGCTCGATGGCGTCGGCAACTTCGTAAGCCTCCTCCAGGGTGTGCGGCACGATGGAGTCCCACCCCTGGGCGAGGTCCCAGGGGCAGCCCTGCTCGGGGTCGCGCAGCACTGCCATCAGGGTCAGCAGCTCCTCCAGGGAGTGGCGATGGCTCATGACCTGCGCTCCTTCTTCCTGCCCTTGCGGCCGCCACCGCCGGCGCCGCTGCGCAGGCGCCGCACCTCGATGACATTGGAGAGCTGCTGGATGCGCGAGAAGAGTCGCCCCAGGGTCTCCAGGCCGTCCACCTCCACGGTGATCTGCAGGCGGGCGATGCCGTCGTCGCTGTCGGTGAGGGTGTTCACCGCCAGCACGTTGACCTTCTCGTTGCCGAGCACCCCGGTGACGTCGCGCAGCAGGCCGGAGCGGTCCCAGGCCTGCACCTCGATATTGACCGGATACTGGGTACGGGCCCGCTCGCCCCACTCCACCTCGATGATGCGCTGGGGCTCGTCGAGGCGCAGCTGGAGGATGTTGGGGCAGTCCTGACGATGGACGGTGACGCCGCGCCCCTGGGTGATGAAGCCGACGATCGGCTCCCCGGGCACCGGGTGGCAGCAGTTGGCCATGCTGGTCTTGAGGTTGCCGACCCCGAGCACGGTGATATCGCTCTGTGCCCCCTTGGCCGGAGAACGCCTGGGTTTGGCCAGCAGGCGCTCGAGCTGCTCCTGGTCGTCGTTCTCGCCGAACAGCTGCTGGGCTTGATGCAGCACCTGGCCGATGCGCAGATCGCCCGCCCCCAGCGCCGCGTACATGTCATCCCGGCTCTGGTAGTTGACCTTGCGGGCCAGGGTATCGAGGTCCATGTCCTCGAGGTCGAGGCGCTTCATCTCGCGCTCGAACAGCCCACGCCCCTCCTCGAGGTTCTGGTCGCGGGCCTGGTGCTTGAACCAGGCCTGGATCTTGGCGCGGGCACGGGAGGTACGCACATAGCCCAGGCTCGGGTTGAGCCAGTCGCGGCTGGGGCCTCCCTTGCTGGCGGTGAGGATCTCCACCTGCTGGCCGGTCTTGAGCCGGTAGGTGAGCGGCACGATACGGCCGTTGACCTTGGCACCTCGGCAGCGATGCCCCACCTCGGTGTGCACCCGGTAGGCGAAGTCGATGGGGGTGGCGATGCGCGGCAGGTCGATGACATGGCCGTCGGGTGTGAAGACGTAGATGCGATCCGGGGCGACGTCGCTATTGAGCCCCTCGCGCAGGTCGCCGAAGTCGCCGACCTCCTCCTGCCACTCCAGCACCTGGCGCAACCAGGCGATCTTCTCCTCGTAGCTGCTGCTCTTGGCCCTGGTATCGTGGCCCTTGTAGCGCCAGTGGGCACACACCCCGAGCTCTGCCTCCTCGTGCATGGCGAAGGTGCGAATCTGGATCTCCAGCACCTTGTTCTCGGGTCCGATCACCGCCGTATGCAGCGACTGGTAGCCGTTCTTCTTGGGGTTGGCGATGTAGTCGTCGAACTCGTTGGGCACGTGGTGCCAGCGCGAATGCACCAGTCCCAGCACGGTGTAGCAGTCGGCCACCTCGGGCACCAGGATGCGCACCGCGCGGATATCGTGGACCTGGGAGAAGTCGATGCGCTTGCGCTTCATCTTCCGCCAGATCGAGTAGATGTGCTTGGCCCGGCCATCGACGTCATAGCGGTTGATGCCCTGGGCTTCGAGCAGCGCCTTGAGGGTGTCGACCACATCGGCGATGTAGCGGTCGCGATCCAGGCGCTTCTCGGCCAGCTGGCGGGCGATGGCCTTGTAGTCGTCCTCATGGAGGTAGCGGAAGGAGAGGTCCTCCAGCTCCCACTTGAGGTGGCCGATACCCAGGCGATGCGCCAGGGGTGCATAGATGTCGAACACCTCACGGGCCACGCGCAACTGCTTCTCGCGAGGGGCATCCCTGACCTGGCGCAGCGCACAGGTGCGCTCGGCTATCTTGATCAGCGCCACGCGCACGTCATCGATCATGTTGACCAGCATCTTGCGCAGGTTGTCCTGCTGGTCATGCTGGCTCATCTCGTGGCTGGGCAGCTGAGTGGCACTGATCGCCGCCATCTGCAGCACGCCGTCGATCAGGCTGGCCACCTCATCGCCGAACTGCTTGGCGACCGCCTCCAGGCCGATCAGCCCCTCGCGAACCGCGCGATAGAGCACGGCGGCCTCGAGTACCGCCTGGTCGAGCTTGAGCTCTCCCAGGATATCGGCCATCTCCAGGCCCATGCGAAAGCTGGAGCCATCCGCCAGCCAGTCGCGATGGGGCCGCTCCGACTCGCGGTCCAGTCGCTCGGCGAGGCGGCAGGCCTCGACCATCCTGGCCGGGTCGCGCAGCCTGACGTCCTCCTGCAGGCGCGCCACCCACAGGTCGATATCCACACGCCCCGACGCGGTAAGAGGCTGGTCCTCACGGACTTTAACCATCGGCTGATGCTCCTTGCCGCTGCTGCTGAGCCCGTGAATGCTCCAACAGCAGCATCGATTCCAGATGTGAGGTGTGCACGAACATGTCGGCCACGGCGATACGCGTGACCCGATACCCCCCATGCATGAGGTGTGCCACATCCCGGGCCAGGGTGGCCGGATCACAGGAGACATAGAGCACCCGCGGGACCGGCGCAGCCACCAGCGCCCGTGCGGCCTCCGCGGCGCCGTCTCGCGGCGGGTCGAGCACCACCACCTCGGGTCGGACCTCCGCGAGCAGCGCCGCCACGGCGCCCTCCTGCGCCAGATCGGCCTGACGCGCCGCGACCGACAGGGCCGTCCCCCGAGCATTGGCCAGGACGTTGCGCTCCAGGCGCTCGACCATGGCCGGGTTGCCCTCCACCGCGGTCACCCGAGCCCCGGCGGAGGCCAGCGGCAGGCTGAAGTTGCCGACCCCGGCGAAGAGGTCGAGCAGCGCGGCGCCCTCGAGGGTGCCCAGCCACTCGAGGGCGGTTGTGACCATCTGCCGGTTGACCTCGGCATTGGCCTGCAGGAAGTCTCCCGGCGAGAAGCCCAGAGTCAGCTCGCCGGCGTCCCCCGGCACACGACAGCTCAGCGCCGGTGCTGTGGTCAGCCACTCGAGCACGGGGGCTTCTCGTCCCGACAGCCAGGCCAGGTGTACCCCGTGCTCGACGCCGAAGGCACGCCAGGCCTCGCGATCCGCGGTATTCTCCTTCAGCTGACGCACCACCAGGGTGGTGTCCTGGTCGCTGGCCAGCAACTCCAGGTGCCCCACCTGGCGTGGCGCCTGGAGCGATGCTACCTGACGGTGCAGGGGAACCAGCAGCGCCTCTAGCGCCGGCACCAGGATGGTGCAGTGCTCGATATCTACCAGGCGGTGCGTATGCCGCGCCCGGAAGCCCAGGTGGAGCTGGCCCTCGGCATCAATCTTCACCCCCAGCCGCGCACGCCGGCGATAGCCCTGGCTGGCGCCGGCCAGCAACTCGGGCTCGCCGTCGATCTCGATGCCCTGACGGGCCAGCAGGTCGATGAGCACCGCCTGCTTGTGGCGACGCTGGTCGGGTACCGCCAGGTGCTGGAGGTCGCAGCCGCCACAACGGGCATAGTACGCACAGGGCGGGTCGACACGTTGCGGCGAGGGTTCGAGCACCTCACGCACATGAGCCTCGTCGAAGCGCTTGCGGGTGCGATGGACCGCCACCTCGACGCGCTCGCCGGTCAGCGCCCCCTCGACGAACAGCGCCTTGCCGGCGGCATCGTGGGCCAGCCCCCGGCCGTCATGGGCCAGGCGCTCGATCCGCAGGCCCGGCGCCTCACCGTGTTCCAGCGCCTTGGCCGCCGTCCTGGCGTCTGCCTGACGGCCCTGCAGGCCGGAGACCCCCGACCGCTCACGGCGCGGCCGCCGCTTGCCCAGCATCGCCATGGTTCAGGCCTCCGGGGCGAACAGGCCGGTGGAGAGATAGCGGTCGCCGCGGTCGCAGACGATGAACACGATCACCGCATCCTCCACCTGTTCGGCGACGCGCAGGGCACCGGCCAGGGCGCCACCGGAGCTGACGCCGGCCAGGATGCCCTCTTCCTGGGCCAGGCGGCGCATATGCACCTCGGCCTCGCGCTGGCCGATATCGAGTACCCGATCGACGCGACTGGCATCGAAGATGCTCGGCAGGTACTCCGCCGGCCAGCGGCGGATGCCGGCGATGCTGGCGCCATCCTCGGGCTGCAGGCCGATGATCTCGACCCCGGGATTGCGCTCCTTGAGCGCCTGGGAGACGCCCATGATGGTGCCGGTGGTGCCCATGGAACTGATGAAGTGGGTCACCGTGCCGCCGGTCTGCTCCCAGATTTCCGGGCCGGTGCCGCGGTAGTGAGAGAGCGGGTTGTCGGGGTTGGCGAACTGGTCCAGCCGCTTGCCTTCGCCGCGGGCGAGCATCGCCTCGGCGACGTCGCGAGCCTCCTCCATGCCGCCCTCCTTGCTGACCGTGATCAGCCTGGCGCCATAGGCGGCCATGCACTGCTTGCGCTCCTCCGAGGCGTTCTCGGGCATGATCAGCACCATGCGATAGCCCTTGATGGCCGCGGCCATGGCCAGCGCGATGCCGGTATTGCCCGAGGTGGCCTCGATCAGGGTGTCACCCGGGACAATCTCGCCGCGAGCCTCCGCCTGCTCGAGCATCGAGAGGGCCGGACGATCCTTTACCGAGCCCGCCGGATTGTTGCCCTCGAGCTTGGCCAGCAGCACATTGTTGCGGCCGGCGCCGATCCGCTTGAGGCGCACCAGCGGAGTGTGGCCGACAATCTCCTCGATGGTGGGAAAATGCATGCAAGCATCCTTCTCTAAAGGTATTTTCAACATTATATCCGCGTGGCACCGGGGTGGACAGGCATCCTCGGCCGCGTGGTATTTGGTGTCATCCCTACCCGAGAGTTCCCATGTCACTGAAGCTGCGCCTGCTGTTGATCGCCCTGGTACTGCCCCTGCTGCTGATGGTCAGCGTGGCGCTTATCACTCTGCCCCTGCACCGCGGACAGCATGAGGCGCGGTTTGAGGCGGAACTGGCAAGGGCCGTGGGTCTGATCGAGCCCGGCCTGACGGCCGCACTGCAGGACAATGACACTCAAGCCCTGGAAGCGGGCGCCGGCCGTCTGCTGGACCTCAGGGAGGTCAAGGCCGTGGCGGTGGTCGATGCCGGCGGCACGCCACGCGTGGAGATCGGGCGCCTCGAGAAGGGCGTGACCCTCGACGACGCGCCGGGGTGGCAGCGTCATGGCGACGGCCACTGGCGACTGAGCACCCCCCTCGATGGCAGCGGCGAACGCCTGGTCATGGATATCGACGCCAGCGGGCTGCTCCTCGAGCACTACCGACAGCTGGCGGGTGCCGGCCTGCTGCTGTTGCTGGGTGCGGGCGTGCTGGGGCTGGCCACGAGCGTCAGCTATCGGCGCCTGCAACGCCCCCTCGAGGAGATCGATGCCACCCTGGAACGCCTGACCCGCGGCAAGCCTGTACGCCCTCTGCCCCCCTCGCCCACCGAGCTACCTCCCCTGGGCAGCCGTATCAATACGCTGGCCACGCGACTGGAGGAGGCCCGCGAGGAGATGCAGCGCCAGATCGCCCAGGCCACCGCGGAACTCGAGGAGTCGATGGAGACCGTCGAGGTCCAGAACATGCAGCTCGACCTGGCCCATCGGCGCGCCGTGGAAGCCAACCGGGTGAAGTCGGAGTTTCTGGCCAACATGAGTCATGAGATCCGCACCCCGCTCAACGGTATCGTGGGCTTCTGTCGGCTGCTGGGCCGTTCACCACTGGATGCACGGCAGCAGGAGTGGCTGGAGCACGTCAACCGTGCCTGCGGCAACCTGCTGCTGCTGGTCAATGACGTGCTCGACTACTCCAGGCTCGAGGCGGGCCGGCTGGAGCTCGAGCGGCTGCCGGTAGAGATGGTGGAGCTGGTCGACGAGGTACTGGCCCTGCAAGCCCCCACGGCCCAGCAGAAGGGACTGGAACTGGTCGGCATGGTCTATGACGACGTGCCGACGATACTGCATGGCGACCCCATGCGCATCCGCCAGCTGTTGACCAACCTGGTGAACAATGCGGTGAAATTCACCGAGCGCGGCGAGGTCCTGGTGCGCGTCATGGTGGAGGAAACCGAGCCCGGCCGGGTCACCCTGCGCGTCAGCGTGTCGGACACCGGCATCGGCCTGTCGGCGGAGCACTGCCGCGGGCTGTTCGATGCCTTCCAGCAGGCGACCCCGAGCCACTCGCGGGAATTCGGTGGCAGCGGGCTGGGGCTCTCCATCTGCCGCCAGCTGGTGGAGCAGATGGGCGGTGAGATCGGGGTGGAGAGCGAGCCGGGACACGGCAGCACCTTCACCTTCACCCTGCCACTGGCCGGCGAAACCGGAACAGAGCGGCCAGCGGAGCTGCATCTGGCGGGAGCGAGTATCCTGCTGGAGGAACCGCACCCGGCCACGCGGCGTGCCCTGCAGTACCTCCTACGGCGCTGGGGAGCCAGGACACTGGACGCCAAGGCGTCGGCCTCTTCTTCGGCCAGCCTGCTGGTGGCCAGCCTGGGTGCCCCGCCCTACTCCTCCGAGCAGCTGCGCCACTGGCGCGAACGCCTCGCCGAGCTGCCCTGTCCGGCCCTGCTGCTGTGCACCGCCAGTCCGCTGGACTTCCCCGACCTGGCGCTGCCCCATGGCGGAGAGATCCTGGCCAAGCCGGTGACCCGACATAGCCTGGCCGACGCCATCGAGCGACTGTTGCCCCGGAAGCAGGACGCCTCCGGTAGCGGCGACGCATCGAGCGGCCCCGACACCCGCCTGCACCTGCTCGCCGTGGACGACAACGACGCCAACCGCCGGCTGATGAGCGAACTGCTGGCCGGCCCCGGCATGGAAGTCACCCTGGCCAGCAGCGGTGAGCAGGCCGTGGCCCTGGGGCGCCGGCAGCAATTCGACCTGGTGCTGATGGATATCCGCATGCCGGGCATGGACGGCATCGAGGCGAGCCACGCGCTGCGTCATCTCGGGGAGGCATGGAGCCGCACGCCGATCGTCGCCGTGACTGCTCATGCCCTGCAGGACGAGCGTCGACGCCTGCTGGCCAGTGGACTGGATGACGTGCTGGTCAAGCCCCTGGACGCCGAGGAGTTGGCCACCCTGCTGACTCGCCATCTGGGCAGAGCGCCCGACCATCTCACGGCACCGCTCACCAGCCGCACCGCCCCGCCGGACCAGCCCCCGGGCTCGGAGCTGCGCGCGGTGGATCTGTCGTTGGGCACGGACCTGGCCGGCGGCCGGGAATCGCTGGCCCGACAGCTGCTTGACCAGTTGATCGACTCCCTCGACGAGAGCGAAGCCACGATACGTCGTGCCCACGCCGAGCAGGATGACGAGGCGCTACTGGACGCGATTCACGCCCTCAATGGCGCCTGCCGCTACTGCGGTGCGCCGCGCCTGGGGCTGCTTGCCGAGACCATGGAGACCCGCCTGAGAACCCGCGGGCGCGAGGCCGTGACACCACTGCTGGAGGACCTGTTCAGCGCCATGGGGGAGCTACGTCGCTGGCGTAGCGAGCATCCCCTGGACCCTCACCCCTCCAGCACCACGAAGGCCACCGCGAACTCCACCTCGTCGGATAGCGACAGGTGAGTGGCACGCACCCCGGCGGCTCGCGCCAGTTCGTGGGCCTTGCCGGCGAGCAGCAGCGAGGGCCTGCCGAGGGTGTCATTGACCACCTGGATCTCGGTCCAGCGCATGCCGTTCCTGAGGCCGGTACCCAGCGCCTTGACGAAGGCCTCCTTGGCCGCGAAGCGCTTGGCCAGGAAGGCCGCGGGCCGGACCTGCTCGTTGAGCCGCTCGCGCTCCAGTTCCCCCAGCAGGCGCCCCGCCAGGCGTTCGCCCCGGCGTGACAGGGCGGCCTCGAAGCGCGCCACCCTGGCAATATCGGTACCGATCCCCAGAATCATCGCTCAGTGCACGCGGTCGTCGTGGTCGTGCGCATGCTCGTGGTCATGGTCATGCTCCTCGAGGGCGGCGACGAAGCCCGCCTCCTGGCCGGCGATCGCCAGGCGCTTCATCTCCGCCACCGCCTCCTTAAGGCCCACGAACAGCGCGCGGGCGATGATGGCGTGGCCGATATTGAGCTCATGAATGCCCGGGATGGCGGCCACCGCCTCCACGTTATGGTAGTGCAGCCCGTGCCCCGCATTGACGATCAGGCCCAGCTCCATGGCCATCTCGGCGGCCGCCGAGAGCCGCGCATGCTCGCGGGCTGCCGCGTCTCCCATGGCCTCGGCGTATCCCCCGGTATGCAGCTCGACGACCGGGGCACCGGCCTTGGCGGCGGCTTCGATCTGGGCAGGCTCCGGGTCGATGAACAGCGAGACCTCGCAGCCCGCGGCGGCCAGGCGGCGGCAGGCGGTGCGGATCGTCTCGAAGCCTCCCACCACGTCGAGGCCGCCCTCGGTAGTGAGCTCCTCGCGCTTCTCGGGCACCAGGCAGACGTGTGCCGGGCGCACCTCCTCGGCCAGGGCGATCATCTCCTCGGTCACCGCCATCTCGAGGTTCATACGGGTGTTGAGCACCTCGGCCAGCAGGCGCACATCGCGCTCCTGGATATGCCGACGATCCTCGCGCAGGTGGACGGTGATCCCATCGGCGCCGGCCTCCTCCGCGAGCAGCGCCGCCTGGACCGGGTCCGGGTAGCGGGTACCGCGAGCCTGACGCAGGGTGGCGATGTGGTCGATATTGACGCCGAGAAGAATACGGGGGGGATGCATGAATGGCTCCAGGAGTGTCAAATAGTCAGCAGGAAGTCACGCTTGATAGCCGTGTGCACGGGGCTGCTCCGGCGACAGACCTGCGAGGAGGCGCTGTGAACCCATCCCTGGGCGCTACCGATGCCATCCCTGGCATAGGACCTCCTCTTCGGTCTGCCCCCGGCGCCCCTCGCGGCCAACACGAGAGTCGCAAGAAAGCGATCAGTGTGAACCGCCCCTGCGTCGCTCGGCAAGCTGGCGCATCAGCTCCCGGGAGCGCAGGGGGCGAGCGCCCAGCAGCGGTGCCAGGGCGGCGCGGGCCACCGCCTTGGCAGGCCCGGCGAGCCCGGGTGCGGCCCAGTCGCCGGCGGCGAGCAGGCGCAGGGTGCGCCCGTCGAGACCCGGCTGACCGGGTCGGAAGGCGCAGCTGGCGACGTCATAGACATAACGTGCCTGAGGGTCGAGTTCGCCACCCTCGGCGTCGATGAAGCGCGGGGCGGCATCCAGCACCTCGAGCAGCGAGAACTCCAGGCAGCGCAGGGCACCGGCGCGGGCGTCGGGCCGCGGCAGCGCCTCGAGCAGCGAGGTATAGAAGGCGAAGACCTCGGCCACCGGCAGCTCCACCGGCAGGGTTCGAGTCAGCAACTCGTTGGCATAGAGGCCGCACAGCAGCCCTTCCCCGGCCAGCAGCGCCACCGCGCCGCGGCTCTCCATCAACCGCAGTCGCTTGAGTTCCCCCTCCCCCACCCAGGTCACATGCAGCGGGGCGAAGGGCTGCAGCCGGCCGCGGGAGCGTGAGCCGGGGCGCTGTACACCCTGGGCCACGGCCCGCACCCGCCCGTGGTGCAGCGTCAGCAGCTCCACCAGGGCACTGGTCTCGCGGTAGGGCCGCTTGTGCAGCAGGAAGGCGGGTTCGGGGGTCATGCAAGGGGCCAGTACCGTGCCGCCCTTTCGGGGTCAGACCCCGGCCAAGCCACACGGCCCATCATCGTGCGCGCTTCTCGAGATGCTGCCCGCCGCCGGGGTCTGACCCCGAAGGGCTTCCGCCGCAACAGCATCAGTCGAGATCGTAACCCAGGCTCTTCAGCGCCCGCTCGTCGTCGGACCAGCCGCGCTTCACCTTGACCCAGAGGTTGAGCATTACCTTGGCGCCCAGGGCACGCTCCATGTCGAGCCTCGCCTCGCGACCGATGCTCTTGATGCGTTCGCCGTTCTCGCCGATGAGGATCTTCTTCTGCCCCTGGCGCTCGACCAGGATCAGGGCGCTGATATGCACCACCCTGCCCTCGTCGCGGAACTCCTCGATTTCCACGGTCATCTGGTAGGGGAGCTCGTCGCCCAGCTGGCGCATGACCTTCTCGCGCACCAGTTCCGCGGCCAGGAAACGCTGGCTCTTGTCGGTGATCTGGTCTTCGGGGAAGAAATGCACGCTCTCCGGCAGGTGCTTGGCCACCTCGGCCTCGAGCTCCGGCACGTTGGTACCGTGCTTGGCGGAGATCGGCACGATGGCGGCAAAATCGCGGCGGGCGCCCACCGACTCCAGCCAGGGCAGCAGTTCCGCCTTGTCCTTGAGACGGTCGACCTTGTTGACGGCCAGGATCACCGGCGCCTCCACATGCTCGAGACGCTGCAGGACGACCTGGTCCTCCTCGCTCCAGCGAGTGCGGTCGATGATGAAGACCACGCAGTCGACGTCGCGCAGGGCCTGGGTGGCTGCCTGGTTCATGAAGCGGTTGATCGCCTTGTTGCGATCGCGGGCCATGATATGGATGCCAGGGGTGTCGACGTAGATGAACTGGGCCTCCCCCTCGGTCTTGATGCCCATCACCTGGTGGCGAGTGGTCTGAGGCCGCCGCGAGGTGATCGAGACCTTCTGGCCGAGGATACGGTTCATCAGCGTGGACTTGCCGACGTTGGGACGGCCAACGATGGCCACGAAACCACAGGTCTGGGTCATGACCGGACTCCTTTCGGCTCGAGTTGCTTGAGGGCCACTTCGGCCGCCTGCTGTTCGGCATGCCGGCGGCTGGAGCCGATGCCAGTGGTGTGCTTCTCCAGCAACTCCACGTGGCACTCCACGGTGAAGGTCTGGGCATGGGCCTCGCCTTCCACGCTGACCACCTCGTAGCGCGGCAGCGGTACCTGGCGCGACTGCAGGAACTCCTGAAGCCGTGTCTTGGGGTCCTTCTGGGTATCCTGCAGGCTGATCTCCTCGAGCCGCGTGGCATACCAGGAGAGTATCCGGGCGCGCACCGCCTCCATGCCGGCATCCAGGTAGATGGCACCGATGATGGCTTCGACGGCGTCGGCAAGGATCGACTCGCGGCGGTGCCCGCCGCTCTTCATCTCCCCGGAGCCGAGGCGCAGGTGCTCGCCGAAGCCCATCTCACGGGCCAGTTCGGCCAGGGTCTGACCCTTGACCAGGCGTGCGCGCAGGCGGGAGAGCTGCCCCTCCCGGGCCTCGGGGAAGCGCCGGAACAGGGCCTCGGCGATGACGAAGTTGACGATGGAGTCACCCAGGAACTCGAGGCGCTCATTGTTCTGGCCACCGAAGCTGCGGTGGGTCATGGCAAGCTCGAGCAGCGAGTCGTCGCCGAAGTCGTGGCCGAGACGTCGGCTGAAGGCGTTGAGGGTTTGGCTCACGAAAATCCTGTTGTCTGTTTCTGTCGTCTGATTCTGAGTGTGCAAGGCACGGTCAGTGGATGCGCCGCATGCTGGTGAAGCTGGGCAGGCCGCCGTCCCAGTGCATCCAGACGGCGAAGGCACGACCCACCACGTTGTCCTCCGGCACGAAGCCCCAGTAGCGGCTGTCGTTGGAGTGGTCGCGGTTGTCGCCCATGGTGAAATAGTGGCCGTCCGGCACGACCAGTTCGCGCATCTGGGGTCCCGGATCCCGGGGATTATTGTAGATGCGGTGCTCCACCTCGCCCAGCTGTTCGGCGAGCATCAGCTCACCGGGCGCCTTGGCCGGCCCCTCGGCCAGCAGCGCCTTGGGCACCGCCTCGCCATTGATGTAGAGCTGCTTGCCCTCGTAGCGGATGCGATCGCCCGGCAGGCCCACCACGCGCTTGATGAAGTTGACCGACGGCTCGCTGGGGAAGCGGAACACCATGACATCGCCGCGCTCGGGCTCGCCCAGATCGACGATCTCGGTATGCACCACCGGCAGACGCAGTCCGTAGGCAAACTTGTTGACCAGGATGAAGTCACCGATCTCCAGGGTCGGGCGCATGGAGCCGGAGGGGATCTGGAACGGCTCCACCACGAAGCTTCGCAGCACCAACACCACCAGCAAGACAGGGAAGAAGGAGCGGGCGTAGTCCACCGGCCACGGCTCCTTCAGCACCTGCTCCCGGGCATGGGGCGTCAAGCCTTCGGTAGTGCCGGCCTCGGCGGCCTGCAGCGACTGGCGGCGCGCCGGACGCCACCAGATAAGGTTGAGCAGGGTGATCACGCCGGTGACGGCGACGGCGATCACCAGCAGCAGTGAGAAGTCCATGGCAGTTGTTTGTCCCTGGCTGGTGGAATCAGTCGTTGACCCGGAGCACGGCGAGGAAGGCGTCCTGGGGAATTTCCACCCGACCGACCTGCTTCATGCGCTTCTTGCCCGCTTTCTGCTTCTCGAGCAGCTTCTTCTTGCGGGAGACATCGCCCCCATAGCACTTGGCGGTGACGTTCTTGCGCAGCGCCTTGACGGTGGAGCGGGCCACCACCTGGCCGCCGATGGCTGCCTGGATCGCCACATCGAACATCTGGCGCGGAATCAGCTCCTTCATCTTCTCGACCAGCAGGCGACCACGGGAGTGAGCATGATCGCGATGGATGATCACCGCCAGGGCATCGACCTTGTCGCCGTTGATCAGCACATCCAGGCGCACCAGCTTGGCGGCCTCGAAGCGCTCGAAGTTGTATTCCAGCGAGGCATAGCCCTTGGAGATCGACTTCAGGCGATCGAAGAAGTCCATCACCACCTCGCTCATCGGCAGCTCGTAGGTGAGCTGGATCTGGCTGCCCAGGAACTGCATGTCCTTCTGGGTGCCGCGGCGCTGCTCACACTCGGTGATGACGTTGCCGACGAACTCCTGGGGCACCAGGATGCTGGCACGCACGATGGGCTCGCGCATCTCCTCGACGTCGGCCATGTCGGGCAGCTTGGAGGGGTTGGCGACGTAGATCACCTCGCCATTCTTGAGCGCCAACTCATACACCACGGTGGGCGCCGTGGTCAGCAGGTCCAGGTCATACTCGCGCTCGAGACGCTCCTGGATGATCTCCATGTGCAGGGTGCCGAGGAAGCCGACCCGGAAGCCGAAGCCCAGGGCATCGGAGTTTTCCGGCTCGTACTCCAGGGAGGCGTCGTTGAGTGCCAGCTTCTCCAGGGCGTCGCGGAAGTCCTCGTAGTCGTCGGCACTGACCGGGAACATGCCGGCATAGACCTGGGGCTTGACCTTCTGGAAGCCGGGCAGGCGCGCCACATCCGGGGTCTTGGTGTGGGTGATGGTGTCACCCACCGGTGCCCCCTGGATCTCCTTGATGCCGGCGACGATGAAGCCCACCTCGCCCGCACGCAGCACGCCGGTCTCCTTGCGCTGGGGCGTGAAGATGCCTACCTCGTTGACCTGCCAGTCGCGACCGGTGGACTTGATGCGGATCTTCTCGCCCTTCTTCAGGGTGCCATCGAAGATCCGCACCAGCGAGACCACGCCCAGGTAGTTGTCGAACCAGGAGTCGATGATCAGCGCCTGCAGCTGGCCCTCGGGATCTCCCTTGGGCGGCGGGATATCACGCACCAGCCGCTCGAGCAGCGCATCGATACCCATCCCGCTCTTGGCCGAGACCTGGCAGGCGTCGGTGGCGTCCAGGCCGATGATCTCCTCGATCTCGTGGGAGACCTTGTCGGGGTCGGCCTGGGGCAGGTCCATCTTGTTGAGCACCGGCAGCACCTCGAGGCCCTGCTCGATGGCGGTGTAGCAGTTGGCCACCGACTGCGCCTCGACGCCCTGGCCGGCATCCACCACCAGCAGCGCCCCCTCGCAGGCGTACAGCGAACGCGACACCTCGTAGGAGAAGTCGACGTGCCCGGGGGTGTCGATGAAGTTGAGCTGGTAGGTGTTGCCATCCGGCGAGTGGTAGTCGAGCGTCACCGACTGCGCCTTGATGGTGATGCCCCGCTCACGCTCCAGGTCCATGGAGTCGAGCACCTGCTCCTTGAGCTCGCGTTCGGTCAAACCGCCGCAGGTCTGGATCAACCGGTCGGCCAGCGTGGACTTGCCATGGTCGATATGCGCGATGATCGAGAAGTTGCGGATATGCTTGAGCTTGTCGGAGGAGGTGTCTTGGGACATCGATGGACTTCTACCTGATGGGGTTCGGGCCGGGGCCGGGCACAGCAGCGCGGGCCGGCGGCCAGGATAGGCGCATTGTACCGGGATGCTGGTGCCAGATACAGCAGCCCGACGGGAGGACCGTCGGGCTGCAGTGGCGTGGCGTGAAGGAGAGGGTCAGTCGCCGGCCAGGCGCAGGGCCACGAACAGCGAACGACCATCACGATAGAGTCGCACCGGCACGGCGCGATCCGCGGGCAGCTCACTCACCAGGGAGACCAGCTGCGACGCGCTGGTGACGGCCCGGTGATCGATGCTGACCAGGATGTCGCCGGGCTGCAGGCCCGCCGCCGCCGCGGCACCAGTGGGGTCGACCTCGGCGATGCGCACGCCACCCTCGATACCCAGACGCTCGCGCTCGGTGGCATCCAGCTCGACCACGGAGATGCCCAGGCGCGCCTGCTGGCTATCGCGGCTCTCGCCGGCGGCGGCACTGCCGCTGTCGGGCCAGTCTCCCAGGGTCAACTCGAGGGTGCGGCGCTCGCCGTCACGCATCAGTTCGAGCTCGACGTCACTGCCCGGCGCAGTGCGCCCGATCAGCCGCGGCAGGGTGCTGGAGTCATGTACCCGAGCACCATCCACGGCGAGAATGACGTCACCGGCCTGGAGGCCGCCCTCGGCCGCGGGCCCTTCGGGGTCGAGATCGGCGATCAGCGCACCACGGGGCTCGTCCATGCCGAAGGACTCGGCCAGGTCACGCGATACCGGCTGGATCATCACCCCCAGCCAGCCGCGGCGCACCTCGCCGCCATCCCGCAGCTGGTCGGCGACGTCCATGGCCACGTTGATGGGAATCGCGAACGACAGCCCCATGAAGCCACCGCTGCGGGTGAAGATCTGGGAGTTGATGCCCACGACCTCGCCGTCGAGGTTGAACAGCGGCCCGCCGGAATTGCCCGGATTGATGGCCACGTCGGTCTGGATGAACGGCACATAGGCATCCCGGGGCAGAGTGCGATCAATGGCGCTGACGATGCCCGCGGTAACCGAATGGTCAAAGCCGAACGGGGAGCCGATGGCGGCAACCCACTCACCGACCCTGAGATCATCGGAGTCGCCCAGACGCAGCGTCGGCAGGTCACTGGCGTCGACCTTGAGCACCGCCACGTCGGTTCGCTCGTCGCTGCCCACCAGCTCCGCCGCCAGCTCGCGGCGATCGTTGAGGCGCACCAGGATCTCGTCGGCACCATCGACCACGTGGGCGTTGGTCATGATGTAACCATCATTGCTGATGATGAAGCCGGAACCCAGCGACTGACGCTCCTGAGGCCTTCCGGGCGCCTGGCCAGGCGGCATCGGAAAACGGTCGCCGAAGAAATGCCGGAAGATCTCGGGGATCTCCTCGCTGCCGAACCCCTGGAAGGGGTTTCGGCTCTCGACCATGCGGGTCGTCGAGATATTCACCACGCCGGGGGCGGCCTCCTCCACCAGTTCGGTGAAGTCGGGTAGCTCACGGGCCATGGCGCTCTGCCAGGCCAGCAGGGTACCGGCCAGCAGCATCCACAGGGAAAGGTGTCGCAACGTTCGCATCATGTTGGCTCCTGCGTGGTTTTGGTTGGGCAATGCGAAGATAACGGGGTAACGACATCGACTCGCCAGGGGGTCAGGAGTCGGCGGCTTCCCAGTTCAGGGTATCGGCGACCTGCAGCAACACCCGCGGCGGCATCTCGCCCATGACCACCACCTGGCGGGGAGCGCCGCCCAGCTCGCGGTGACGCACCACGGCGTGGGAGACGCCGAGCCGGTGCAGGCCGGGGGCCAGGGGCTCGATGCCGTCGAGGGGCGAGACGAAGACACTGAAGGTGGAGAGACCATCGCTGTAGAGACGGTGGGTCACATCACTGCCATGGAGCCCGCTGCGGGTCTCTACCGGCTGCGGCAGGAAACCGGCGGGCAGCCAGCCGGGGCTCCACGCATCCCGGGGCGCCTCGCGGGGGGCGTCGACGCTCACCTCACCCTGGTGCAACCGCGGACGCTCAAGCACCGTCAGCTGGAAGGTCTCCACGACCCGCCCGGTCTCGTCGAGCAGGCTCTGCTTGAGGGTCAATCCGGTATCGACATCGAGCCACAGCCGCTTCCCGTAGCGAAAACTGTCGAGCGGTGAGACATCCAGGCGACGCGCACGCCGGTTGGCGATGCGCTCCTCTTCGCCCAGGCTCAGCCGGTAGTGGGAGGCAATGCTGGAGGCGATGCCATTGGGTGTGGCGGGCGCCTCGCCACCCCCCGACCAGCCCAGGCGGCCAATACGGCTGCGACGCTCGACGGCCATGGGGGGGCCATCGAGGAAACGGACCTGGCCATGTTCGAGACCGCCGCTGACATCGTGACTGAGCACGAGGGTACGCACGCCGTCGAAGCCGATACGCACCGCGTGAGCGTCGTAGCGGTAGCAGTGACCCGCCCAGAGGCTGAGCTCATACCAGTCGAGCGCACTCTGGGGGACAGGCTCCTTCTCGAGCGAACGACAATCGAACCTACCCGCCTCGGGTGTCACCTGCAGCGCCACTGCCGGCACTGCGGTTGCCAAAAGAAACGGCAGAAGGCCCGCGGCGCAGCTGCGAAGAACGCGCATCGCCTGCCTCCCGTTCAGCGCTGGCCCAGGCTATCGCCACCGCTGGCGCGCAGCAGCGGCATCCAGGAGTCTCCGCTGCGATAGGCGGCCCCCTCGGCATGGCGATCCAGATAGGACTGGAGCAGACGTGCCTGCTCCTCGTCGGCCATCAGCGACTGCCGCTGGCTGGGGGCCATGAACATCGGGGTGCTCGGCATGCTGGCACCCACGGTCATCAGACCACTGCCACTCCCCTGGGGAAGCTGGAAGAGCGGCAGATCGGCCAGGGAGGGGCGCTGAACACTCTGATCCGAGAGGCTGGGGTCCGAGAGGCCGGCGGGTGAGATCTGAGCCCCCTCTCCGGCGCCGGCGGCAAGCTCGGATGACGTGGCCTCGCCGGGAAGGCCCCCGCCGTTGTAGAACTGCACGCCGGTGATCACCATCAACGATACGGCAGCGGCGATGCCGGCACTGCGCGCGAATGGAAGGGAGCGTCGGTGGGCGGATGGCGTGGTGGTGGCGTCAAGGACCGGCGCCGGCTCACTCTCGAGACGCGCCAGGATACCCGCGGAAAGGTCGACGCTGACATCCACTTCCGTCTCACGCCGCATCAGGCTGCGCATCAGGTGATAGCGTCGCCACGCCTCGGCGGCATCCGGTTCGTCTTCCAGCGACTTCAGCACGCGGCGAAGCTCCAGCTCGTCGCCCTCGTTGTCCATCAGGGCAGAAAGCGATTCCCGTGCGTTCTGACTCATTCTCTACACCTCAGCCTGGCAAGGCCGTGGCCTTGCATCCGTTATCAGCCTGATATCGGCATTCGCGGAAGCTGCTCCGGGAATGCCGACATCCTGAACCGCCATGGGCGGATCGAACACTGCATGTGACGCCAAAGGCGCCGGACAGTTCAGCGAATCGACAAGAAATCGGCAATTTTCTGGTGCACTTCACTCATCGACCGTCTCGCGATTGCGTGCGGTGGTGACCAGCGGCTGGATATGCGCATCCACCGCCTCACGTGCGCGGAATATCCGCGAACGTACCGTGCCTACCGGGCAATCCATGATATTGGCGATATCCTCGTAGGAGAGGCCATCCAGCTCGCGAAGTGTGATCGCCGTGCGCAGGTCATCGGGCAGCGCCTCGATCGCCTCGAAGATGGCAGCCTCCAGCTGGTCGCGGGCCATGGCCGCCTCGGGGGTCTCGGTATCCGAGAGGCGCCCGCTCTGGTCGAGGATCTCGGCATCGACGATATCCAGATCGCTGCCCGGCGGACGCCGTCCCTTGGAGACCAGATGGTTCTTCGCCGTGTTGATGGCAATACGGTACATCCAGGTATAGAACGCACTCTCGGCGCGGAACTTGCCCAGGGCACGATAGGCCTTGATGAAGGCCTCCTGGGCCACATCCTGTACCTCGGCATGATCGTGCACATAGCGACCGATCAGGCCGATGATCTTGTGCTGATACTTCTTCACCAGCAGGTCGAAGGCGCGGGTATCGCCCTTCTGGGCACGCTCGACGAGCTGCTGGTCGGTTTCCCTGGCGCCCATCTAGACCCTCCCCGTCATCAGGCGACGGGAAAGGCAGCGTCGTCCGGAAGGCCTTGAAACTTCAACAGCGTGGCGTGCTTGCATAGCGTCTACCTGGAGCCTGGGCGTATGGGGGTCGATGACCGTCAACAAGAGTCGCACAAGTGTTCCCTTTTCCAGTTCATCCATCAAGCGGTGGTCGTTAGCGGACGCGGGCGCTGAGACAATGCGCATGCTCAGGAGGTTCCCGCGATTGATCCGCCACACCCCGCCCGGTGTATAGTAGGCGCACAAGAATCACGCCGTCAGGCCCTCAGCGCAGACACGACATACAGGAATCAGAATGACAGATCAGCAGGTCAGCAACCTCAACGTCCTCTCCCAGGACGTGCTTATCACCCCGGAAGCCCTCAAGCAGGAGATTCCGCTTACCGACGCCGCCGAGAAGACGGTCATTGAGGGGCGCCACACCATCCAGCGTATCCTCGACGGCGAGGATCCGCGCCTGCTGGTCGTGGTCGGCCCCTGCTCCATCCACGACGTGGACGCCGCCCTCGACTACGCGCGCCGCCTGCGCCGCCTGGCCGACGAGGTGAAGGACAGCCTGTATATCGTGATGCGCGTCTACTTCGAGAAGCCACGCACCACCGTGGGTTGGAAGGGCCTGATCAACGACCCCCACCTGAACGGCTCCTTCGAGATCGAGGAAGGGCTGCATATCGCCCGCCGGCTGCTGGTGGAGCTCGCCGAGATGGGCCTGCCGCTGGCCACCGAGGCCCTCGACCCGATCTCGCCGCAGTATATCCAGGACTGCATCAGCTGGTCGGCGATCGGTGCGCGCACCACCGAGTCCCAGACCCACCGCGAGATGTCCTCCGGCCTCTCCTGCCCGGTAGGCTTCAAGAACGGCACCGACGGCAGCCTGGATGTCGCGGTCAACGCCCTGCAGTCGGTGGCGCATCCCCATAACTTCCTGGGCATCGACTACAAGGGCCGGGTGGCGATCATCCGCACCCGCGGCAACGTCTACGGCCACGTGGTGCTGCGCGGCGGCAACGGCAAGCCCAACTACGACAGCGTCAGCGTGGCCCTGGCCGAGCAGGAGCTCAACAAGGCCGGCATCAAGCCCAACATCATGATCGACTGCTCCCACGCCAACTCCAACAAGGATGCGGCGCTTCAGCCCCTGGTGCTGGAGAACGTCACCAACCAGATCCTCGAGGGCAACCGTTCGATCATCGGCCTGATGGTCGAGTCCAACATCGGCTGGGGCAACCAGAAGCTGACCAAGGACCTGAGCCAGCTTGCGTACGGTGTCTCCATCACCGATGCCTGCATCGACTGGGAGACCACGGAACGGGCCTTCAAGGAGATGGACGAGAAGCTGGCGCCGGTGCTGGCCAAGCGCATCGAGGCCTGATCGAGCCGCCCGGCACAAGCGCCCAGCGGTACCCGGTACCGTGCACGAAAACCCCACGCCACTACTGTCGGCGCGGGGTTTTCTTCTGGTCAGGTCTCGCCTCTACAGTGCCAGCTCGGCCCATACCGGGGCATGGTCGGAGGGCTTCTGCATGCCGCGCAGGTCGTAGTCGATACCGGCGTCGGTCACCCTCTCGGCCAGCGGCGCGGTCACCAGGATATGGTCGATGCGCAGGCCACGCTTCGGCTCCCGGTCGAAGCCCTTCGAGCGGTAGTCGAACCAGCTGAAGCGGTCGTCCACCGCCGGATAGCAGAGGCGGTAACTGTCGGTGAGTCCCCAGGCCTTGATCCCGGCGAGCCACTCGCGCTCCAGCGGCTGGAAGCTGGTCTTGCCCTCCCGCAGCCAGCGCTTGCGGTTGGCCTCGCCGATACCGATATCGATATCCTCGGGTGAGATGTTGAAGTCGCCCATCACCGCCAGCCGCTCGTCGGGGCGTTGGGCGCCCTCCAGCAGGCGCCGGAGCTGGGCATAGAACTCACGCTTGTGGGGGAACTTCAGCGGGTGCTCGACGTTCTCGCCCTGGGGGAAGTAGCCGTTCCACACCGTCAGCCGCTCACCATCGGCCAGGCGCAGCACCACGCCGATCATGCGCCGCTGGGACTCCTCGCCGTCATCCGGGAAGCCGTAGTGCACCGCCTCGGGCTCACCGCACTGGGCGACATCGATCATCAGGGCCACTCCGTAGTGGCCCTTCTGGCCGTGATAGACGACCCGGTAGCCCAGCGCTTCCACCGCTTCGCGGGGAAACTCGGCGTCCTGCACCTTGGTCTCCTGCAGACCGATCACGGCCGGGCGCTGGGTAGTCACCAGCGCCTCCAGCTGATGGAGACGCGCGCGAATGCCGTTGATATTGAACGAGACCAGGCGCATCAGTTCGACGGGCCTCCCTGCTCCGACCCCTGGCCGCCTTCGTGCTCAGGGTGAATGGCGATCTCCTGGCCAGCCTCCTGGCGGGCCTGCTTGCGGGCAGCCTGCAGCTTGCGCTGCTGACGCTTCTTCTGGGTATAGCGGGTCGACGAGGTCACCTGATCGGGATTCTCGTGGCGCCACTTCTTGTAATCCTTGCGTCGGCCGGTGCGAATCTGCACCTTGTCGGCCAGCGAACGTGTCTTCTTGCGACGTGTCATGGGGAAACTCCTCTGCTTTGGCGCGCATTCTACCAGCCCTTGGCGGTGAGACGCGCCCTTCGTCGCATAGACTGGTACAATGCCCGTTTGCATCACACGACTACCCTATCGATACGGAAAGACAGCAAGCCTATGAGCGAGTCGGAACAGACCACGGCCCCGGCCGAGAACCGCAAGCCCAAGCGTCGTCGTCGCAAGCCGCGCCGTCGCCAGTCGAACTGGGACCTGCGCCAGTTCCAGGTACCCCCGGTGGCCGGCAAGTGGCGCTTTCACGACTTCGACCTGCCCCTGCCGCTGATGCGCGCCATCCATGCGCTGGGCTTCGAGTACTGCACGCCGATCCAGGCCGAGGCCCTCGGCCACACCCTGCTCGGCGGAGATATCGTCGGCAAGGCCCAGACCGGCACGGGCAAGACCGCCGCCTTCCTGATCTCGATCATCGCCTACTTCCTCGAGGAAGAGCGTCCCAACGGCCAGAAGAACGGTGCGCCGCGCTCGCTGATCGTGGCGCCGACCCGGGAACTCGCCCTGCAGATCGAGAAGGATGCCAAGGCACTGGCCCGTTTCACCGATCTCAAGGTGGCCAGTGTCGTCGGCGGCATGGACTACCAGAAGCAGCGTGACGCCCTGGGCGGCAAGCTCGACATTCTGGTGGCCACGCCGGGACGCCTGCTCGACTTCCATCAGAAGCGCGACGTCGACCTGACCCAGGTCGAGGTGCTGGTGCTCGATGAGGCCGACCGCATGCTCTCCATGGGCTTCATTCCCGACGTCAAGCGTATCATCCGCCATACGCCGAAGAAGGAAGAGCGGCAGACCTTCCTGTTCTCGGCCACCTTCACCGAGGACATCCTGGAGCTCGCCAGCCAGTGGACCCATGAGCCGGCCCACGTCGAGATCGCGGTGACCGTCGACAACGCCGCCGACATCGACCAGCGCGTCTACATGGTCGGCGATGCCGACAAGCAGCGTCTGCTGGTCAACCTGCTGCAGCAGGAAAGCTTCGATCGGGTGATGGTGTTCGGCAACCGGCGTGACCTGGTGCGCAAGCTCGACGACCTGCTCCGCAAGGCGGGGATCGACGTGGCCATGCTCTCCGGCGACGTGCCGCAGAACCAGCGCATCGAAACGCTCGAGAAGTTCCGCGCAGGTGAGATCCAGGTGCTGGTGGCCACCGACGTGGCCGGTCGCGGCATCCATATCGAGGACGTCAGCCACGTGATCAACTACACCCTGCCGGAAGACCCGGAGGACTACGTCCACCGTATCGGCCGCACCGGCCGGGCCGGCGCCAAGGGCGTATCGATCAGCTTCGTGGGCGAGGAAGATGCCTTCTCGCTGCCCGAGATCGAGCGCTTCATCGGCGACAAGCTGCCCTGCGAGCATCCGCCCGAAGGACTGCTGTAGCCATAATGCTCGACGAGGCCCTCAAGCGCGAGATCCAGACCGCTTACCGCCATGCGCTGGAGGGCCTGGGGCTGACGCCCCGCTATGGCCAGCGCCTGATGATCGCCGAGATCGCCCGCACCCTGGCAGGCATCGAGGCTGACGACTCCGGCAAGCGCACAAGCGACGAGCATGTCTGCGTGCTCGAGGCGGGTACCGGCACCGGCAAGACCCTGGCCTATCTGCTGGCCGCCCTGCCGGTGGCCAAGGCCCGCGGCAAGCGGCTGGTGATCTCCACCGCCACGGTGGCGCTGCAGGAGCAGGTGCTTCACCAGGACCTGCCGGCGCTCAAGGCACACAGCGGGATCGACTTCAGCTACGCCCTGGCCAAGGGGCGTGGCCGCTACGTGTGCGTGGCACGCCTCGACCAGGCCCTCGATGGCGGCGAGGAGAACCCCACCCTGTCGATGTTCGAGCAGGCCCTGGACAGTGGCGGCGATGACTTCCAGGCGTTGGTCAAGAGCCTGAGCGACGCCTACGGCAGTGGCCGCTGGGAGGGGGATCGCGACAGTTGGCCCGAGGCGATCAAGGATGAGCACTGGCGTCGCCTGACCGTGGACCACCGGCAGTGCACCAACCGGCGCTGTGGCCACTTCGGTGCCTGCGCTTTCTTCCGTGCCCGCCGCGACATGGAACAGGCCGATATCATCGTCGCCAATCACGACCTGGTGCTGGCCGATCTCTCCCTGGGCGGCGGCGTGGTACTGCCCGACCCGGGTGACTGCATCCACGTCTTCGACGAGGGGCATCACCTGCCCGACAAGGCCCTCAACCACTTCACCTATCGCTTCGGCGTGAATGCCGGCCTGCGCTGGCTGCGCAATCTCAGGAAGTCGCTCAGCGAACTCAACGCCGCCCTGGGCGTACAGCCCACCCTGGCGCGGCTGCTGGCCAGCCTGCCCCAGGCGATGGATGCCGCCGAGCCACGACTCGGCGAGGCCTTCGCCCTGGGCCATCAGCTGGCCGGGCGTCCCCAGGGGCTCGGCGACGCCGAGGAGTTCCATCAGCACCGCTTCGAGATGGGACGCGCCCCGGAGGCACTGCGCGAGCACGCCGCGGCGCTGGTCACGCTGTTTGCCGAGCTCTCCCGCACCCTCGAGAGCATGGCGGATATCCTGCGCGAGAGCCTCGACCCCGAGAAGCACACCGGCCTGCCTCGGGACGCCGCCGAGGCTTGGCTGCCGCTGGTGGCGCTGCTCCATGGCCGCGCCCTGGAAGCCCACGCCCTGTGGCAGGCCTTCAGCGAGGTCGATCCCGAGGGAGAGCCACCGCGGGCGCGCTGGCTGACACTGGAACGCTTCGGCGGCGAGCCGGAGCTGACCTTCGCGGCGAGCCCCGTGTCGGCCGCCCACACCCTGGCCAAGAGCCTGTGGGGTACCACCTTCGGCGCCGTGGTCACCTCGGCGACGCTCACCGCACTGGGTCGCTTCGAACGGCTGCAGGAGCGCGCCGGACTGGCCAACCGCTATCGCTACCAGCGCCTGCCCAGTCCCTTCGACTATTCGCGGGCGGTGCTCAGTGTTCCCCGGGAGGCCGTCGACCCCGCCGATCGCGAAGGCCATGAGCGCGCCATCGTCGACTTCGTCCAGAGTCTCGACACCCGGGAAGCAGTGCTGATGCTGTTCTCGTCCCGGGCCCAGCTGCGCGCCGTGGAGAAGGCATTGCCCAGGTCCCTGGCCGAGCGGGTACTGGCTCAGGACCGGCTGCCCAAGCGCGAGCTGATCAACCGCCACCGCGAGCGGGTAGATGCCGGGGAAGGCAGCATCATCTTCGGGTTGGCGAGCTTCGCCGAAGGCATCGACCTGCCCGGCGACTACCTGACCCATGTGGTCATCACCCGGCTGCCCTTCGCGGTGCCCGACGATCCGGTGGGCGCGACGCTCGCCGAATGGATCGAGAGCCGCGGTGGCAATCCCTTCATGCGCATCAGCGTGCCGGACGCTTCCATCAAGCTGGTCCAGGCCTGTGGCCGTCTGATCCGCAAGGAAGCCGACCACGGCCGCATCACCCTCCTCGACCGGCGCGTGCTTACCCGGCGCTACGGGCGGGCGCTGCTCGACTCGCTGCCACCCTTCGTCCGCGAGATCGACGGGGTACAGCAGGCGCGGTAAGCTTCCAGGAACGAAGCGACGCTATCCCGGCTATATATAACCGGGCAGCGCCCGGTTACCGGCCGGCTTGTGCCAGAGCCCGCTCGGCCAGCCGATCGCGCCCCCAGGCATGGGCGAGCTGACCAAGCCTCGCCCAATCGTTGCCGGCCCCACTCTGCTCGGCCACCCGCTGCCAGGCGGCCAGGGCGCGCTCACGATCCCGGGCCCGCTCCCAGGCCTGGGCCAGCAGCCGCCGGTTCGCCTCGCTGTCCTCCAGGGTCCCCTCTGCCAGGGCGGCCTCGAGATGCTCGGCGGCCCGGGCCGGCGTGCCCCCGGCCAGATGCAACTCGACCAACCGGCGAAGGTCATCGGCCCCGGTGAATACGCCGGCGCGCCAGCCCGCCTCCCAGATCGTTGCCGCCTGACCGGTATTGCCGGCACGCTGTGCCAGGGCTGCGGCAACTCGCCAGCGTTCAGGGTCGCGGCTCGTGGCGAGCCCGCCACCCAGGAGCGCCAGAGCCTCTGCCTCGTCCCCGGCGCGGCGCAGCACCGTGACGGCCAGTTCCCGCTGGCCCTCATCCAGTTGCGCTGTCATGCCACGCGCATGCCGCACATGCTCGGCGGCCAGCTCCCACTGCTCGAGTTCGGCCCTGGCGCGAGCCAGACGCCAGTGATCCCGGGCTTCGCCCGAGTGGCCCTCGAGCCACTCGGCCAGCAGGTTGGCGCCATCCCGGGTCTCGCCCGCGGCCAGGCGCAAACCGGCCTCGTCGTGCTGCCAGCGATCACGATGATGCGGCTCGATGCCGGATACGCGACGCGCCTGGCCGAGGTAGTCGGCGGCCAAGGAGAGATCCCCGTCACGTGCCGCCGCCCCTGCCGCCAGTTGCAGATAGAGAGCGCGAGCCCAGCGATCGGCGGCATTGCCCCCGGCCAGACGCTCGGCCTGGGCCACGGATCGCTCCCTCACTGCCGCCAGGTCACCGGCCTCTAGCCGCGCCTGGAGCCCTTCGAGATCAGCGATAAACGAGGCCGGTAGCGGTGGCGCCGACCAGGCCACGGTGGCGCCCCCCAACCAGCTAGTGACCAGCAACGCAACAGGCAGGAGAACTCTCGACATGGCATTACCTCAGCTCGAATTCCAGGCGCTGGCGAGCGCGACGCAGCCCCTCAGCGGATTCGAAGCGCCAACGTGATACGGCTCGCTTCGCCGCCTGGTCGAAAACATTGGATGGCCGGGCGGAGAGCACGCGGATGCTCGAGGGGTCGACGCTACCGTCGGCTCGAATCACGAACTCCACCTCGACATGCCCCTCGAGGCCGCGGCGCTGGGCCCGCGCGGGATACTCGGGCGGCACCCGACTGGTGGGCGCGACCTGCCCCACATCCACCGGCGCATTGCTGGCCGCTTCGGCCTGTGCGGGTTCAGACGGCGCGGGCGATGGCGCCGAGGATTCCTGGCTCGGCTGTGGTGCCGGGCTCGCCTGGGGTTCGGGCTCTGCCTGGGGGCGGGGTTCCGGCAGAGGGGCAGGCTGCGACGCCGGCTCCGGGCGAGGCTCGGGCTGAACCTCGCTCAATTCCGGCAGACGAGTATCCAGTTCCGGCGGCTCGGCGTTCTCCGGCGGCAGCTCGGGTTCTGGCAGCATCACCTCGCTGCGGGGCAGCGGGGCCGGCTCCGGCAAGGGAGGCGGCGGCGCCGGCTCCACGGGCGCCGGGGGCTCGGCATCGGCGGGCGGCTGAGTCGACTCGGGCTCGGCTGCCTCGACACTGGTCAGCGCCATGCTCATTTCCATGACCTCGACCTCAGCCTCGGGAGGCGTAACCAGCAGCGCCAGCAGCCAGAACAGCAGCAGCGCCAGTCCCAGGCCGGAGAGCACCGAGACAACAACCCGTGTCATGAGGCGCCTCGCGTGGCGGCCACCGCCACGTTCTCCACTCCCGCCTGGCGCAAGCGGTCCATCACCTCAATCAGAAGGCCCGTGGTGGCCTCTCGATCGGCCTGGATCACCACACCGCCATCGTCGCTGACCAGGGCGGCCACCTCGTCACCCACCCGGTGCACGTCCACCGGTTCGCCATCCACCCAGACGGCTCCCTCCGGCGTGATCGCCACCATCAGCTGGGCATCCGGGCGCGGTGTGGCAGCACTCGACTCGGGACGTTCTATCTCCACCCCGCTCTCCTTGATGAAGCTGGTGGTGACAATGAAGAAGATCAACATGATGAAGACCACATCGAGCATCGGGGTCAGGTTGATCTCTCCGGCATCCCCCGGCTCGCCGGCAACGCTGCGACGTCTACGCATCACTCTCCTCCACGGCTCGAGCCAGGCGGTCATGCAGCCGCTGGTCCTCGCGCCGGATGATCTGTTCCAGTCGGCTGGTGAACAGCAGCCCCACCACGGCCACGGCCATTCCGGCCAAGGTCGGCAGAGTCGCCCGGGCGACCCCATCGGCCATGGCGCGGGCTTGGTGAGTTTCGCTCAATGCCAGGCTGTCGAAGACGCTGATCATGCCGGTGACGGTACCCAGCAGGCCGAGCAGTGGACAGAGCGCCACCAGCAGCTTGAGCCAGGGTAACGGCCGGCGCAGTCGCGCGATCAGCTGGCGGGTCCACACCTCACGCAGGGTCAGGGCGCTCCAGCTGTGGTGGTCAGCGCGCGCCGTCCAGCGCCGGATCAGGCGCTGGCGGGCTCCCCGGTAGGCGAGGCGGAAGAACAGCACCCGCTCGAGTGCCAGGCTGAAGAGCAGGGCCGCTACCGCGGCGATGCCGACCAGCACCACGCCACCGGCATCGATCAGCCGTGCGATCGGCTCAAGCCAGGGCATCAGCACGGCGCTTGTTCCTGGACGCGACGGATGAGGGTTGGCGGTGCTCGAGGGTTTCGGCCAGGGCGGCACTGGCCTGGCCCTCGACAATGCCGGCCAGCTGACGGCTGCGCCCGGTCAGGGCGGTATGTGCAAACAGCAGCGGAACGGCGGTAACCAGTCCCAGCACGGTGGTCACCAGGGCCTGGCTGATGCCACCGGCCATCAGCTGCGGATCGCCGGTGCCGAACACGGTGATCGCCTGGAAAGTAACGATCATGCCGGTCACCGTGCCCAGCAGGCCGAGCAACGGGGAGACCGCGGCGAGCAGCTTGACCAGCGGCTGACCGCGCTCCAGGCGTGGCATCTCAGCCAGCACCGCCTCGTCGAGCCGCGCCTCCAGCGCCTCGGGAACCGGCTCGTCGCTGAGTGCCCGGAAACGCAGCAGCACACGGCCCAGCGGGTTGTCCTGACGCAGGTCGGCCAGGTCACGACGCTGACGCCTTACCACCAGGCTGACACGGAGCAGATAGGCATACTGGGCCAGTGCCACCAGCAGGCCGAAAGCGCCGAGCCCCACCACGACATAGCCCACAGCACCCCCCTGATGGAAACGCTCCACCAGGCTGGGGCGTTGGCCCAGGGCCGCCAGAACATCGCCACCGGTGGGGTCCAGCACGACGGTCTCGGCGTTGCCGGCCTGAAAGGCGCTCAAGTGCTCGCTGACCTCATCCGGCGTGCGCGCCAGCGTGGAGAGTACGCCCTCCTCGGCCCCGCGCTGGAGCAGCTCGCCGCCACTGAATGCCGCCAGGTCACCCAGGCGCACCACCTCGCGGGGGCGGATCTCGCCGTTGCTGCCGGCAACAGGAGCCTCTAAGGCTCGAATGCGGCCAGTCTCGGCGGTCAGCGCCATCAGCGCATCGCCCAGGGTCTCGAGGTGTTCCGGACGCAGCACCTCGGCATCATCCAGGCGTGGCGGTAGATCAGGGCCTCCCAACGTGATCCAGCTCTGTCCCAGGGAGTCGCGCAGCTCGCCGCTGTGCCGGGCCAGCACGTCCAGTACCGCCGCCAGGTCACCCCCCTGCTCGGCCTGGCGTTCATCCAGGGCCGAATCCCGCGCCTGCAACTCGGCCTGACGTGACTCGAGCTCGGCACCTCGTGCTTCGGCCGCGGCGTGCACCTGGCGGGCCTCGTTCAAGGCAGACTCCAGCGCCTCACGATCCTCGACCAACGCGGCAAGTCGGGCGGCGTCCCGGGCCTCTGCGGCCTCGCGCTCGGCGCGCAGCGTGGTCAAGGGGTCCTCCTGAGCGGCTACGGGCAGTGCCGTGACCAGCAACAATGCGGTCAGCGCTGTCGCTATCATGCGCCCGGCAGCGGATGTGACGGTCGTCATCATGAGGCATCCCCCTCGTTGGCCGGCGTGATGGGGTGGGAAACCGGCAGGGTCAGCAGTTCCGGTGCTCGCTGGTCGCGCGCCATGCGCAGGCCATGGCGCAGCTCGACGCGGGCCGCCTCATCCAGCGCTTGCCAGCGCTTGGCATCGCTGCGCCAGACCGCCCCCTCTCGTCCGTCGGCAGTCAGGTAGTAGAGCCCCACCCGCCCCAGGCGCAGGAAGTCCACCTCGCGGCGCTGCTCGCCCTGCCCGAGGGTACCGCGCCAGGCGTCGAGCTCGCGGCCGTAGTCCAGCTCACTGCGCCAGGCGGCAAGCAGATGATCCAGGCGCTCCGCGGTGGTAGTGTCGGGGTCCGTCATGCCTTTCTCGAGGCCCTCGGCCCGGGCCAGGCGCTCTTCTTTCAGGAACGGCAGATCGCCTTCGACCCATGTGCCCAGGCGCCTGGTCAGCGCCTTCTCGACCTCGGGCAACGTCTCACGCGTCTCGGACAGGGTATCCAGTGCCGTTTCCCGAGCGTCCAGCTGTTGCGCCTGGCGTTCGAGCCGTGGCGCCAGGGTGTCGCTGCGCGCCTCGAGCCGGCGGGTAGCGGCTTCCAGGCGACGTAGCTCGGCCAACATCTCGCGACTGGCGTCGTCGGCGGCATCGATCCTTTGCTGCAGCTCGGCCTGGGCGCGCTGGGCCTCACCAGTGGCTTCCAGCAGCTCCTGGGCCATCAGCGGGGTGGCCGCCAGCATCAAGCCGGCGGCCACCCCGATCAGCAGATGTCCGGTCCTCTTCACGTCAGGCTCCCTGAGCGATCTCGAATGACGCCGGATCATCGCAAAAATGATAACAATTATCAATGACGCAGATCAGAAGGCCCAGTCCTCATCCTCGGTGGCGACCGTCCGCCCGATGACATAAGCCGAACCGGAACCGGAGAAGAAGTCGTGGTTCTCGTCAGCCCCCGGCGAGAGTGCGGCGAGGATGGTGGGATCCACGTCGCACAGCTCCTGGGGAAAGAGACCCTCGAAGCCCAGGTTCATCAGTGCCTTGTTGGCGTTGTAGTGGAGGAACGCCTTGACGTCCTCGGTCAATCCCACCTCGTCGTAGAGCGACTCGGTGTAGGCCACCTCGTTGTCGTAGAGCGCCAGCAACAGGTCATAGGCATAGGCCTTGACCTCCTCCTGGCGCTCTGGGCTCGCCTCGGCCAGGGCCTGCTGGAACTTGTAGCCGATGTAGTAGCCGTGCACCGCCTCGTCGCGGATGATCAGGCGGATCAGGTCGGCGGTGTTGGTCAGCTTGGCGTGGCTCGACCAGTACATCGGCAGGTAGAAGCCCGAATAGAACAGGAACGACTCCAGAAAGACGCTGGCCACCTTGCGCATCAGCGGGTCCTCGGCGCGGTAGCGCTCGAGTACCAGCTCGGCCTTGGTCTGCAGCGCGGGGTTCTCCTCGCTCCAGCGGAAGGCGTCATCCACCTCGCGAGTGGTGCATAGCGTCGAGAAGATCGAGCTGTAGGAGCGTGCATGTACCGCCTCCATGAAGGCGATATTGGCATAGACCGCCTCCTCGTGGGGGGTGCGCGCATCGGGCATCAGCGTCGGCGCCCCGACACTGCTCTGGATGGTGTCGAGCAGCGTCAGTCCGGTGAACACCCGGATAGTGAGCCGCCGCTCCGGCTCGCTCAGGGTGTTCCACGACGGGATGTCGTTGGAGAGCGGCACCTTCTCGGGTAGCCAGAAGTTGCTGGTCAGGCGGTTCCACACCTCCAGATCCTTGTCGTCCTCGAGCCGGTTCCAGTTGATGGCCTGGACACGGGTCAATCGCGATGTTGCCGTCGTCATGTCGGATCCCTCCGTCAGAGTGTGCACGAAACGCAGCCTTCTACCTCGGTGCCCTCCAGGGCACTCTGGCGCAGGCGTACGTAGTAGAGCGTCTTGATCCCCTTGCGCCAGGCATAGATCTGGGCACGGTTGATGTCCCGGGTGGTGGCGGTATCGGGGAAGAAGAGCGTCAGCGACAACCCCTGGTCGACGTGCTCCGAGGCCGCGGCGTAGGTGTCGATGATCGCCTCGGGTCCGATCTCGTAGGCGTCGCGGTAGAACGCCAGGTTGTCGTCGTCCAGGTAGGGTGCCGGGTAGTAGACCCGCCCCAGCTTGCCCTCCTTGCGGATCTCGATGGGCGAGGCCACTGGATGAATGCTGGAGGTGGCGTGGTTGATGTAGGAGATCGATCCGGTGGGAGGCACCGCCTGCAGGTAGCGGTTGTAAAGCCCGTGCGCCATCACCGACTCCTTGAGGGCCGCCCAGTCATCGCGAGTGGGCAGCACGATGCCGAGACGCTCGAACAACGCCCGGGCGCGTTCGGTGCTCGGTCGCCAGTCACGCTCGGTGTACTTGTCGAAGAAGGCACCGCTGGCGTAGGCGGAGGCCGCGAAGCCGGCGAAGCTCTCGCCGCGCTCCATGGCCAGCCGGTTGGAGGCGCGCAGTGCATGGTAAGCCACGCAGGCAAAGTAGACGCCGGTGAAGTCGAGCGCTTCTTCGGAGCCGTAGTGAATATGCTCCCGAGCCAGGAAGCCATGCAGGTTCATCTGACCCAGGCCGATAGCCCGGGAGCGGGCATTGCCGTTAGCCACCGAAGGCACCGAGGCGATGTCAGTCATCTCGGCCACCGCGGTCAGGCCGCGCACGGCGACTTCGACGCTGGCTCCGATATCCCCGCCATCCATGACCCGGGCGATATTCAATGAGCCAAGGTTGCAGGAGATGTCCTCTCCCACGCGGCGGTAGCCGAGATCCTCGTCGAACTCGCTGGGCGTGTTGACCTGCAGGATCTCCGAGCAGAGGTTGCTCATGTTGACCCGGCCGGCGATGGGATTGTCGCGATTGACGTTGTCCTCGAACATCACATAGGGATAGCCCGACTCGAACTGCACCTCGGCCAGGGTCTGGAAGAAGGCCCGGGTGTCGATCCTGGTCTTGCGGATGCGCCGGTCGTCCACCATCTCGTGGTACTTCTCGGTGACGCTGATGTCGCCGAAGGGCACGCCGTAGACACGCTCCACGTCATAGGGCGAGAAGAGGTACATGGGCGCGTTGCGCCGGGCGAGGTCGAAGGTGATGTCGGGGATGGTGACCCCCAGCGAGAGGGTCTTGATGCGTACCTTCTCGTCGGCATTCTCGCGCTTAGTGTCGAGGAAACGCAGGATATCGGGATGGTGGGCGTTGAGGTAGACCGCGCCCGCCCCCTGGCGGGCGCCCAGCTGGTTGGCGTAGGAGAAGGCGTCCTCGAGCAGCTTCATGATCGGGATGATTCCCGACGACTGGTTCTCGATCTGCTTGATGGGGGCCCCCGCCTCGCGGATGTTGCTGAGCAGCAATGCCACTCCGCCACCGCGCTTGGAGAGCTGCAGCGCCGAGTTGATGCCCCGACCGATGGACTCCATGTTGTCTTCGAGGCGCAGCAGGAAGCAGGAGACCAGTTCGCCGCGCTGGCGCTTGCCGGCATTGAGGAAGGTGGGCGTGGCCGGCTGGAAACGGCCGCCGATGATTTCGTCCACCAGCGAGCGGGCCAGAGCCTCGTCACCGCGGGCCAGGGTCAGCGCCACCATGCACACCCGGTCCTCGAAACGCTCCAGGTAGCGGCGCCCGTCGAAGGTCTTCAGCGTATAGCTGGTGTAGTACTTGAAGGCGCCAAGGAAGCTCGGGAAGCGGAACTTCCAGGCGTAGGCCTGCTCGAAAAGCGCCTTGACGAAGCCGGGAGCATAAGCTGCGAGCACCTCCGGTTCGTAATACTCCTGCTCCACCAGGTAGTCGAGCTTCTCCTCCAGCGAATGGAAGAACACCGTGTTCTGGTTGACGTGCTGCAGGAAATACTGGCGCACCGCCTCGCGGTCGCGCTCCAGTTGCAGGCGTCCGTCGGCACCATACAGGTTGAGCATGGCGTTGAGCGCGTGGTAATCCAGCTCACGCGCGGCGGCCTCCCCCTGGCGGGGCGGCGGGGTCAGGATGGTCGTGTCCAAAACTCTCTCACTCCCTTGCGAACCCGGGTCACGTCCTCGTCCGTGCCCAGCAATTCGAATCGATACAGCAGCGGTACGCCGCACTTCTCGGCGATGATGCGGCCGGCCAGCCCGTAGGCGGCGCCGAAGTTGGTATTGCCGGCGGCGATCACCCCGCGCAGCAGGGCCCGATTAGCGTCGTCATTGAGGAAACGGATCACCGGGGCCGGCACCGCCCCCCTCACCTCGCCCCCACCGTAGGTGGGCGTGACCAGGATGAAGGGGGACGTCGCCTCGAGCGTCGGCGCACCCCGCTCGAGGGGGATGCGCCGGGCCGGCAGACCGAGACGCTCCACGAAGCGGTGAGTGTTGCCGGAGCGGGTCGAGAAGTAGATCAGCTCCGGTGGCAGCGCCGAGACGGCCGCCACACTCACGCCCGGGCCAGGTGGCCGAGGCGATCCGGACGGAAGCCGGACCAGTGCTCGGAGCCGGCAATCACCACCGGCAGCTGGCGATGGCCCAGGGACATCACGCGCTCGCGGGCCTTCGGGTCACGCTCCAGGTCGATCAGGCGGTAGGCGATGCCCTGACGCTCCAGGGTGCGGCAGGTGGCGGTGCACTGGGGGCAGGCGGGACGGGTATAGACCTCGATCTCCATGGTGACACTCCCTGTTGGCAGGAAAACTATATATGGCGTCTACAGGGGCAAGGATACACCATATATAGAATTCGTCACTCTTGAAATACCATATGTAGTGGTATAGAAAGAAACGAGGCACAAGTGGCTGCAGCCAAGCGGCAGGAGAAAGGGGCAAGAGCCAAATATAAAAACAGCGCCGCGGCCCAGGGGCCGCGGCGCTGCATGGTGAGACCGGAAGTCGGTCGATCAGGCGGTGGCCGCCTGGTAGCGACGCTCGACCTCGTCCCAGTTGATCACGTTGAAGAACTCGGCGATGTAGTCCGGGCGCTTGTTCTGGAACTTGAGGTAGTAGGCGTGCTCCCACACGTCCAGACCCAGCACCGGGGTGTTGCCGTTGGAGAGCGGGCTATCCTGGTTGAGGGAGTTCTCCACCACCAGCGTCTTCTGCGGGGTGACACTGAGCCACGCCCAGCCGCTGCCGAAGCGACCCAGAGCGGCCTTGGTGAAGGCATCCTTGAAGGCCTCGAAGCCACCCAGCTCGCTGTCGATGGCCTCGGCCACCTTGCCCTTGGGCTGACCGCCGCCATTGGGCGACATCATCTGCCAGAACATGGAGTGGTTGGAGTGGCCGCCACCGTTGTTGATCACCGCCTGACGCTTCTCAGCCGGCACCTTGTCCAGATCGGCCAGCAGCTCGTCGACAGGCACGTCTTCCAGGCCGGTGCCCTCGAGGGCAGCGTTCAGGTTGTTGACGTAGGTCTGGTGGTGACGCGAGTGGTGGATCTCCATGGTCAGCGCATCGATGTGGGGCTCGAGCGCATCGTAGGCATACGGAAGGTCAGGGAGGGTATGTGCCATGTTGATCATCTCCTTTTGGTGGCTTTCATTGTGCTGCAACTCATTGAGATGCGGTCGCCGCATGGGGATTTCAACCGCACCGCACGCACTTTTTATCCTTCGGCCACCCTACCCCAGGCAGCGCGAATCCGTCTAGCGCAGACCAGACGAAGGCAGGGCTATCGCAGATAGCAGAAAGCCGGCCCCTGACGGAACCGGCTTTCGTTCATGCCTATCGGGTCATGCCTTACAGCTTGCTTTCCAACTCGGGCAGGGCCTCGAAGAGATCCGCCACCAACCCGATGACTGTCGAGAGCGCGACCTGGAAGATCCCGATCGTCGTTACAGCTTGCTCTCGAGTTCCGGAAGAGCCTCGAAGAGATCCGCCACCAACCCGTAATCGGCCACCTGGAAGATCGGCGCCTCCTCGTCCTTGTTGATGGCCACGATCACCTTGGAGTCCTTCATGCCGGCCAGGTGCTGGATGGCACCCGAGATGCCCACGGCGATGTAGAGGTCCGGGGCGACGATCTTGCCGGTCTGGCCCACCTGCATGTCGTTGGGCACGAAGCCGGCATCCACCGCGGCGCGCGAGGCACCGATGGCCGCGCCCAGCTTGTCGGCGATGCCGTCGAGGAGCTTGAAGTTCTCGCCGTTGCCCATGCCGCGGCCACCGGAGATGACCACCTTGGCGGCACCCAGCTCGGGACGGTCGGACTGGGCCAGCTCTTCCTTGACGAAGGTGGACTGGGCGTTGTCAGCGATGAAGTCGACGACTTCCACGCTGGCGGAACCGTCCTCGCCCACGGCATCGAAGCCGGTGGTGCGCACGGTGATCACCTTGAGGGCGTCCTCGCTCTGCACCGTGGCGATGGCGTTACCGGCGTAGATCGGGCGCTTGAAGGTATCCGCGGCCTCGACGGCGATGATCTCGGAGATCTGCGCCACGTCCTTGAGCGCGGCGACTCGCGGCAGCACGTTCTTGCCGGTGGTGGAGGCCACCGCCAGCACGTGGCTGTAGTCTCCGGCGAGCTCGGCGATCAGCGCCGCGGTGGGTTCGGCCAGCAGATGGGCATAGGCGGCATTGTCGGCCACGCGCACCTTGCTGACGCCGTCGAGCTTGGCGGCGGCCTCGGCGATGGCGGCCACATTCTCACCGGCCACCAGCACGTCGATATCGCCGCCGATAGCCTGGGCGGCCGCGACCACATGGGCGGTGGCGCCGGCCAGGGCGCCGTCGTGATGTTCGGCAAGTACCAGGATGCTCATGAGATCACCTTCGCCTCGTTCTTGAGTTTGTCGACCAGCTCGTCCACCGAGCCCACCTTGACGCCACCCTGGCGCTCGGCCGGCGGCTCGACCTTGAGCAGCTTGACCTTCGAGGCCACCTCGATACCCAGGTCTGCCGGGCTCTTGACGTCCAGCGGCTTCTTCTTGGCCTTCATGATGTCGGGCAGCTTGGCGTAGCGCGGCTCGTTGAGGCGCAGGTCGGTGGTGACGATGGCCGGCAGGGAAAGCTCGACGGTCTGCAGGCCGCCGTCGATCTCACGGGTCACCTGTATCTTTCCATCCCCCCCGTCTCCGCTGATATTCACGGCGGAGGCGAAGGTGCCCTGGGGCAGGCCGGTCAGGGCGGCGAGCATCTGGCCGGTCTGGTTGTTGTCGGTGTCGATGGCCTGCTTGCCGAGGATCACCAGACCCGGCTGTTCCTCTTCCACCAGCTTGGCCAGCGCCTTGGCCGCGCCCAGCGACTCGACGCGCTCGTCGGTCTCGACATGAATGGCACGGTCGGCGCCCAGCGCCAGCGCAGTACGCAGCTGCTCCTGGGCGGCCTTGGGACCGACGGTGACGGCGACGATCTCGGTGGCCACACCCTTTTCCTTCAGGCGAACCGCCTCTTCCACGGCGATCTCGCAGAAGGGGTTCATGGCCATCTTGACGTTGGTGAGATCGACGTCGGAGTTATCCGGCTTGACGCGGATCTTGACGTTGTAGTCGATGACGCGTTTGACCGCGACGAGTACTTTCATGATTTCCTCGCTTGGTTCTCGGAAGTTGAACCATCACAAATCCAATGGTGCGGTACTGCCACTGCCGACCGCACCTTCCTGGAACAGCCGCATAGAACGGCGTGGCATGCTCTTATATGTTTCATGCAAGCGTTTGATAGGCGCCACATCGAAAAAACTGTCTCAATGTGCCATACCCTTGCGCATGGCAACAATCCCAATATCGCCCCTCCCCGGATCTCTGGCCGGCATGACACCAAGATTGCGCGATCGCAGGGGGTGACCTTGTTGACCTATTATGCCTATCATGGGGACAGGCTAGAAGCAAACGACCGTTTTAAATTGATTCGACATTGGTGGCATGAACCGCACCTTCGAGCCGGCAGTCAGGAGAGAACAGATGGAAGAACAAGTCGAACGCGAATCCATGGAATTCGATGTGGTCATCGTCGGCGCCGGGCCCTCGGGCCTGGCTGCCGCGTGCCGGCTGATGCAGCAGGCGAACGAGGCGGAACAGGAGCTCTCCGTGTGCGTGGTGGAGAAGGGCTCCGAGGTCGGCGCCCATATCCTCTCCGGTGCCATCTTCGAGCCCCGCGCCCTGCAGGAGCTGTTCCCCGACTGGGAGGAGCGTGGCGCGCCGCTGACCACCCCGGCCAGTCGCGACGAGGTCTACCTGCTCAAGGACGCCGAGAAGGGCCAGAAGCTGCCCAATGCCCTGGTGCCCCCCTCCATGCACAACACCGGTGGGGACATGCCCCGCTACGTGATCAGCGCCGGCAACCTCTGCCGCTGGCTGGCCGAGCAGGCCGAGGGGCTGGGCGTGGAAATCTTCCCCGGCTTCGCCGCCCAGGAGGCGATCGTCGAGGAGGGCGTGGTCAAGGGCATCCTGATCGGCGACATGGGCGTGGGCGCCGACGGTCAGCCCAAGGATGGCCATATGCCGGGCATGGAGCTGCGCGCCAGGTACACCCTGTTCGCCGAAGGCGCCCGGGGCCATATTGGCAAGCGCCTGATCGAGGAGTATCGCCTCGACGCGGGCAAGGACCCGCAGCACTACGGCATCGGCCTCAAGGAGCTGTGGGACGTGCCCGCCGAGCAGCATGAACCCGGACTGGTGCTGCATGGCTCCGGCTGGCCCCTGGACAAGCACACCCACGGCGGCTGGTTCCTCTACCATGGTGACAACCAGCAGGTGGTGGTAGGCCTGATCATGGACCTCTCCTACCAGAATCCCTGGCTCTCGCCCTTCGACGAATTCCAGCGCATGAAGCACCACCCGGTGCTGGCGAAACATCTCGAGGGCGGCAAGCGGGTCGCCTACGGCGCTCGGGCCATCGCCAAGGGCGGGCTGAACTGCCTGCCGAAGATGACTTTCCCGGGTGGCCTCTTGATCGGCTGCGACGCCGGCACCCTCAACTTCGCCAAGATCAAGGGGCTGCACACCGCCATGAAGTCCGGCCTGGTGGCCGCCGAGGCGGTATTCGAGGCAGTGGCCAAGGGCGACGAGGGTGGTCAGGAACTGACCGCCTTCACCGAGAAGTGGGAATCCAGCTGGGCCTTTGCCGAGCTCAAGGAGAGCTCAAGCTTCGGGCCGGCGATCCACAAGTACGGCACCGTCTTTGGCGGCGCCTACAACTTCGCCGACCAGCTGTTGCGCGGCAAGTTGCCCACCGTCCACGACACCACCCCGGACCATGCCGCACTGAAGCCGGCCAGCGAATTCGAGAAGATCGATTACCCGAAGCCAGACGGCAAGCTCTCCTTCGACAAGCCCTCCTCGGTGTTCCTCTCCAACACCAACCACGAGGAGGACCAGCCCTGCCATCTGAAGCTGGCCGACCCGGAGTTGCCGATTCGCGACAACCTGCCGGAGTACGCCGAGCCGGCCCAACGCTACTGCCCGGCCGGGGTCTACGAGGTGGTCGAGGGGGACGACGGCAAGCCACGGTTCCAGATCAACTTCCAGAACTGCGTGCACTGCAAGACCTGCGATATCAAGGACCCGGCCCAGAACATCACCTGGGTGGCGCCGGAGGGCGGCGGCGGACCGAACTATCCGAATATGTAACGGAAAGCTGGATAACAGCCTGAACAAGATCGCCTCCGGGGAAAACCCCGGAGGCGGTTTTTATTCCAGCTTCAAGCTTCCAGGAGCGAAGCGACGCTCTTCAAGCTTGAGCCAGGCTTAGGCTCCGGTCGCCACCGGGCGCGCCGGGTCGCGGATCCACTCGCTCCAGGAGCCGGGATAGAGGCGAGGCAACGGCCTGCCCGCCACGGCATAGGCAAGAATAGTGTGGCAGGCGGTGACCCCCGAGCCGCAGTAGGCCACTGCCTCATCGGCCTGGGGCAGCTCCTCGGCCAGGCGGTGCGGGTGCTTGAAGCGCCCGTCCGCGCCCAGGTTCTCGGCGCTGGGGCGGCATACCGCCCCCGGGATATGGCCCGCCACCGGATCGATGGGCTCGGCCTCACCGCTGAAACGCTCTCGGCTGCGGGCGTCCAGCTTGAGACCGCGTCCGGAGAAGACCGCATCGGCCCCCATCCAGGCATCGTCGCGGTAGGCGGGAGACCAGTCGCCGGGACGCGGCGCCACGCCATCACCCTCGCGCAGCTCGCCACCGTGCCCCAGCCAGGCCTGGATGCCTCCGTCCAGCACCCTGACATCGGGGTGACCGGCCCAGCAGGCCAGCATCCACCAGGCCCGAGCGGCAGCCAGCTGGCCGCCCATGTCGTCATACACCACCACCGGCACATCCGGCGCCACTCCCAGCCGCTGGAGCGTCGCGGTAAATGCCTCCTGGCGTGGCAGGGGATGTCGCCCGCCCTCCCCCGGTGGTCCCGCGAGGTCGCGATCCAGGTCGAGGTGGTGGCTGCCCGGCAGATGGGCTTTCCACCAAAGGCCGTGGCCAGCGTCGGGCTGCCCCAGGCGGGCCCGGCAGTCGAGCAGCCGCGGGGGGCGCCCGCCCTCCAGGGCCTCTTCCAGTTCCCAGGCGGCAATCAGCGGTTGACTCATGCGTTTTCTCCAGTGAGCAGTTCGATGGGAGCCCGGCGAGCGATCAACCGCCGTCGACCGGCATGGCGAAAACGCACCTCGATCACCGGATTGTCCGGATCCCCCTCCACCAGGTCGATCTCGCCTTCACCGAACACAGCATGGCGCAGGCGCTGCCCCACGTCGAAGGTGCGATAGTCACTCCCGCCCTCGGCGACTCCCGGTTCGCTGCCGACCAGCGGAAGCTCCTCGCCCAGCCTGGCGAGATAGTGACGTACCAGCCCGGGGCGGGACACCTCGAGTGCCCCTTCACCCACGCCGTCCAGTCGGCGAGCCAGGCGATCACACTCCTCCCAGGCACTCTCAGCGAGGAAGCGGCTGGGACGGTGGTCGCCACCGTCATGCAACAGAAGCAACCGCTCCCGAGCACGGGTGATCGCCACATAGAAGAGCCTGCGCTCCTCCTCGAGCCGCTGCGGGGAGAGCGGATTGTCACGGGTATAGTGGGGAAAGTCCTGTTCGTTGACGCCGGCAAGGGCCACCAGGGGCCACTCCAGCCCCTTGGCACCGTGCACGGTATTGATCAGCACGCCATCGTCACGGTTCTCCACCGGTCGACTGAGCAGCTCGACGAAGGCCTCGGTATCGTTGCCCAGTTCGCTGGCCTGCTCCTTGAGCACGTCGAGCAGGCGCACGTCCTCCTCGCCCTTGTCGCGTCGCGCCGCGGCACGCTTGAGCACCTTTTCGGCATCGACCTCGGCCACCACGTGCTCGAGCAGCTCGGCCGGGGGACGGGCCGCCAGCCGCGGCAGCTCACAGAGCAGCGCCCAGCGCTTCTTGAGGGTGCGCTTCTGGTGGGGTCTCAGGGGGGCCAGTAACGGATCATGGGGCTCCGGCCAGCGCTGGCTCTCGGCCAGACGCAGGGCCAGCGCCTCGATCCGCTCGCGAGCCACGAAGGACGTCGGCTGGCTGAACAGCAGCGCCAGGTGTGCGGGGTCACGCAGCAGCCCCGGCTCACGCGCCAGGCGCAGGTAGCCGGCCAGCGCCTGGACCAGGGGCAGACGAAAGACGAAGCGGTCCTCCCGAGCCAGGCGAAAGGGGATCCCCTCGCGCAGCAGCGCCAGTTGCAACGGCACGGAGAGGGCCCAGCTGCGCACCAGCACACAGGCCTCATGCAGCGCCCGTCCCTCCCGTTGCCATGCGGCCAGGCCATCCAGCAGGCCACGACTGCCCTGGCCCGCCGCGATCCGGGTCAGCGGATTCCCTGGGGCCGCCAGGCACTGCTGGTCGGGGCGCCGGCGATTAGCGTCGATGGCATGGTTGGCGGCCAGCGCCAGGGCATGGCCGTGGCGGAAGGTGGTGGAGAGCGGATAGTCCACGGCCTCCCCGAAGGTGGCGGTGAAGCGCTGGAGCATGGTCTCAGGATGGGCGCCACGCCACTCATAGATGCACTGGTTGGCATCCCCCACCGCCATCACTTCGGCATGCTTGCCGGCGAGCAGCGCCAGCAGACGCTGCTGGGCGACGTTGATGTCCTGATACTCGTCGATGATCACATGATCGAGGTAGCCCTGGATGCGACCGCGCAGGCTGGCATCCGCTTCCAGCGCGCGCAGGGGGCGATAGAGCAGGTCGGCATAGCCCATCAGGCCATGCTGCTCCAGCAGCGCCTCGACCTGCTCGAAGGCGGCCGGAAAGTAGCGGGTCTCCTCGCCATAATCCAGTCGCTCGTGGAGCTCGCCGGCGGGAACCATCTCGGCCTTGACCAGAGCGCAGAAGTGGGCGAGTGCCTCGAGCCGCTCGGCATCCAGCGCCGACTCCCTGGCCTCGGCGTCCTGGTCGCTCAGGGTGAGCTGAGTGGCCTGCCGCAGCAGGCGCTCCAGCTGCCAGTCTGCGGTCAGCAGCTGGCGAGGCGCCAGCGCCCCCCAGCGGGTCAGGCTGCCACTCAGTCGGTGGCCCAGGGAGTGGAAGGTGCGCACATCCGGCAACCGCTGGCCCGAAGGCGCCATGGCTGCCAGGCGCGCCTGGAAGTCCTCGCGTGCCGACCGGTTGAACATCAGCACCAGGATACGCTGCGGCGCCACCCCCCGTTCGAGAAGGTGCAGCACCCTCGCCACCATGGTGGTGGTCTTGCCGGATCCCGCCACCGCGGCGACACGCGCATGCCCGGCGCCATGTTCGACCACGGCGCGCTGTTCATCGGTCAGCCGCACGCAGTTTCGCCGTCAACCAGGCCCAGCGGATGCCATACGCCCCCGCTCTCGAGTCCCAGGGCTTCACGGCCGTCATCCAGGGTAAAGGAAGCGGCCTCCTCGACCAGCCGATAGAAAACGTTGCGCCCGAGGCGTGCGGCCAGGCCGAAGCGCACCGGGACCTCGGGCACGCACTCGCCGGCAGGGGTCTGGCTGAGGGTGAAGGGATGGTCGGCATCCAGCGCCAGGCGATCGCCCATATTGGTGGTCAGCCACCACAGGCCGTCGGCGTCGGGCTCGGCATCGACGACCAGGAAGGGGCAATCCTCGACGTGTATCAGCTGCTTCTCGACCGGGGTAACCAGCGCATGGCGACCGTCGGCTTCCCGGCGCAGGATGGTGGAAAGCAATCGCACCAGTCGCGGGCGTGACATGACGGTACCCTCGTGGATCCAGCGCCCGTCGGCTGCTATCACCAGGTCCATCTCGCCGGCATGTTCGGGGTGCCAGTCCCCCAGCGGAGGAATCTCGCCCTCGGGATCGATCCGGGCCACCAGCGGCTCCAGGTCCATTGTCTTCCTCCTACGTGACCAGCCCGGCACCCTGCAGGATGCCACGCATCTCCTCGCTGGCCTCCGGGGCGGCGGCACGGAACAGCCGATAGAAGTTGGCGGTGGTCTGCATGGCGACCTCCTCCACGCTGATCCCGCGCTCAGCGGCGATGCATTCGGCCACCTCCACCACCCAGGCCGGCTCATTGGGCTTGCCACGATGGGGTACCGGGGCCAGGTAGGGGCTATCGGTCTCTATAAGCAGCCGGTCCAGGGGTACCTGCCTGGCAACCTCGCGCAGGGCCTTGGCGCTGTGGAAGGTCACGATCCCGGACAGCGAGATGTAGAAGCCGTGGCGCACCGCCTCACGAGCCATCTCGAGGTCCTCGGTGAAACAGTGCAGCACGCCGCCGACAGCGGGGTCGGTGTGCTCGCGGATCAGCGCCAGCGTCTCGTCACGGGCTTCCCGCGTATGGATGATCACCGGTAGCTCCAGTTCGCTGGCGGCGATCAGCTGGCGACGAAAACGCTCGCGCTGGATTTCCCGCGACGGCACCTGATCCGGCGCCTTCTTCAGATAATGATAGTCCAGCCCGCACTCGCCGATAGCCACCGCGCCGAAGCGGTCGGCGACCGCCTTGATCGCCTCCACGTCAGGCTCCTCGTCGACTCGGTGCAGCGGGTGGACCCCGGCGGAGATCACCACGTCATCGTGTTCACGGGCGATGGCCGCGACGCCGGGCACCTCATCCAGGGTGACGCCGATGGCCAGGAACTGCTTGACCCCGCGTGCCCGGGCGGCATCCAGGGTAGCGGTGAGGTCTCCGCCGTGGGTGGCGGGATCGAGGCGGTCGAGGTGACAGTGGGAGTCGACAAACATGCGGTGTATCCGGATGACAGATGAATGGCTCGAAGCTCGAAGCTGCATACAGCGTATAGCTCGAAGCTGCTTAAAGCGTATAGGTCGGCGTGCCCTTGTCGAGGTGCCCGGCGAGCAGGTTCTCGATGCGATCGCGCACGGTCTGGTCGGCGGCACTGAAGTGGATGCCCACTCCGGGCATGCGCCGGCCGGTGACGCCCTCCGGCGAGACCCACACCACCTGGCCGGTGATCGGCACCCGCTCGCTCTCGCCGGGCAGGGTCAGCAGCAGGTAGATCTGCTGGCCCAGCTCATAGCGTTCGCGAGTGGGCACGAAGATCCCACCCCGCTCGAGCGCCGGCATATAGGCCGACAGCAGGGTCTGGACGTCCTGAATATTCAGCGACAGAGCCTTCTGGGCGGCCATGGGCCCCTCCTTAACGTTCTCGTGCGCCCCATCATGAGCGCAGCAGCGCGGACCAGCGGACCAGCCAGGCTTCCAGCACCAGCTGGGGATTGGGATTGCCGCCGGCGGCCAGCAGCCGGCGCTCCTCACGGGCGTAGTCGAGCAGGCGGAACCAGTCGCGTACCCGTGCATTCTTGACCGCCTGGCGATAGAGCGGCAACAGGTCGGGGTTGCACAGCCCACCGCTGTCGCCGGAGAGCCCCAGGCGAATCAGATCCTCGAGCCAGGCGATACCGTACCACAGGATGGCATCGATGGATTGGCGGTCGAGCCGGGCCGCCTCGGCCACCGGCTCGGCCCCCCGTACCAGCGCCTCGAAGGTTTCCACCAGTTGCTGACGCAGGGCCCTGGCCTCCGGGTCGGCCAGCCGCAGCGCCTCGAGCGGTATGCCACCGGCCACCGTCAGCCAGAAGCGCGCCTCCTGGGCATCGCCAAGGCGCTCGGTCAGCCAGGGCAGGCAGTCGGTCGCGGTGGGAATCGTCAGGTTCCAATGCTGGCAGCGCGAGCGAATCGTCGACAGCAGTCGGGAGGGAATATCCGAAAGCAGCAGGAACAGGGTCCGCTCGCCAGGCTCCTCGAGGCTCTTCAGCAGTGCGTTTGAGGCCGCCACGTTAAGCGCCTCGGCCGGAGCGATGAGAATGACCCGATAGCCGCCCTGCTGGGCGGTCTGGGAGACGACATGGTTGATCTCGCGAATGGCATCGATACGGATCTGGCGCTTGCCCTCCTCGAGTTCGACACTCATCAGGTCAGGGTGATACCCGGAAGCCAGCATGCGACAGCCATGGCAGTGACCGCAGGCCAGTCTGCCGGGCTCGGCACATAGGGTCCGGGCGGCCAGGGCATCCACCAGAGAGCGCTTGCCCACTCCTCGCGGCCCGGAGATCAGCAGCGCATGGGGCAGTCGCCCGCTGTCGGCCAGGCGGACCAGTTCGTCGAAGCGCTCGCCAAGCCAGGGCAGCGGCTCCAGGGTGGTGATCGGCGTCGCGTTCAGCTCTGCCATGTAGCCACCCGCGCCTCGAGCACGCTCTCGATCTGCTCACCGACAACCTCCCGGGAACCGGAAGCATCGATGACGGCGAAACGCTGCGGCTCACTTTCCGCACGCGCGAGATACGCCTGGCGGACCGACTCGAAGAACTCGGCACGCTCCTGCTCGAAGCGGTCACGCCGCTCGCCGCGCTGGTCCAGGCGCCGCTGGGCCGCCGTCATGGGCATGTCGAGAAGCAGGGTCAGGTCGGGGGACAGGCCCCGCTGGACGAAGGCCTCGAGCTCGGCGATGCGCGCGCTGTCTATCCCGCGCCCGCCGCCCTGGTAGGCGAAGGTGGCATCGGTGAAGCGGTCGCACACTACCCAGGCGCCGCGCGCCAGGGCCGGACGGATGACCTGGGCCAGGTGCTGGGCGCGGGCGGCGAACACCAGCAGCAACTCGGCATCATCATCCAGTGGTTCCGGCTCCTCGGGGTCGAGTAACAGGCGGCGGATAGCCTCGGCGCGTGGCGTGCCGCCGGGCTCGCGGGTCTGGACCACCTCGAACCCACGCGCCTCGAGCCAACCGACGACCCGCGCGAGATTGGTGGACTTGCCCACCCCCTCGCCCCCTTCCAGGGTAATAAAGCGTCCGCGCTCGGCCATATGAATCTCCTTACTGGCGATTACGGATATACCGGTTCACCGCATTATTGTGCTCGCGCAGGGTGCGCGAGAAGTGGTGCGTACCATCGCCCTTGGAGACGAAGTAGAGCGTCTCACCGGGCAGCGGGTCGACCGCGGCTTCCAGCGAGGCCCGCCCCGGCAGTGCAATCGGCGTCGGCGGCATGCCGGCGATGACATAGGTGTTGTAGGGTGTGGCCTCGCGCAGGTCGGCGCGGGTGATGTTGCCCTCGTAGCGTTCCCCCATGCCGTAGATCACGGTGGGATCGGTCTGCAGGCGCATGCCACGCTCCAGGCGACGCTTGAAGACCCCGGCGATCTCGCGACGCTCCTCGGGGGCCCCCGTCTCGCGCTCGATCAGTGAGGCCATGATCAGCGCCTCGTAGGGGGTATCGAACGGCAGGTCATCGGCGCGCTGCGCCCAGACCTCCTCGAGGGTCTCCTCCATGCGCGAGAGCGCCTGCTCGAGAATCTCCAGATCGCTCGCGCCCTTGTGATAGAGGTAGGTATCGGGAAAGAACCGGCCCTCCGGATGCGTACCCTCGCGGTCGAGCAGCGCCATCACCTCCTCGGCGTCGAGCCCCTCGGTACGGTGTTCCAGCTTGGGCGCCGCATCCAGGGCGGCTCTCATCTGGCGGAAGGTCCAGCCCTCGGGAATGGTCAGCGGATAGCTCACCAGGCGGTCGCTGCCCAGCAGTTCGAGCAATTCGCGACCGCTCATGCCGGGCTCCAGCCGGAACTCCCCGGGGCGCAGTCGCGGCAGGCTTTCAGGCTCGAGGCGCGCCAGGGCACGGAAGGCCCAGTCATCCTCGATCACGCCCTGGGCCACCAGGTCGCCCACCACACGATGGTAGCCGGCCCCGCGGGGCACCTCGTAGAGCATCGTCTCGCTGATCGCGATGGGAGCCGCCAGGCGCGACTGCCAGTAGCGATAGCCACCGAACAGCGCCGCCGCGGCCACCATGGCCAGCACAAGCAGGAAGATCAGCACTCGCCGCATCGGAGTCCTCGTGAGTCAGTAGGGTTCAGGGGCAGGAATAGCCCAGCAAGGCATGGGCCTCGGCCTGAAAGGTGCGATGCGTGACCCCGAGCGACCAGCGACGCCGTTCGACACCCGCGGCATCATCGAGGCACACGACCGGCCAGACGCCCTGCACGGAGTTGCCAAGCCAAACCGCCTCGGCATTCGTCAGCGCCTCGTCCCCCGCCTCGACCTCATGGATATCGAGGCGGGAGATCAACGCCTCGCGCAGGGTGCCCGCCACCCCGCAACGTGCGAGGTGCGGGGTCTCCAGGCGACCGGCGCGTTGCCAGAAGAGGTTCATGGCAGTGGCCTCGATCAGCCGCCCTGCGTCATCGCGGAGCAGCCCTTCGGCGATCGCATCATCGTTCCACTCGGCACGTGCCAGCACATTCTCGAGACGATTGAGGTGCTTGATCCCGGCGAGCAGCGGCTGGCTGGCGAGGCGTAGCCGACAGTGACGTACCCGCACCCCCGTCTGCCAGCGCGACTCGGCGGGGGCGAAGTCGGCGAGTTGCCAGCGAAGCCGCGGTTCGGGGGCCGCCGGCGGGCGATAGCCGCGCCCGCCGCTGCCCCGGGTGAGAGTCAGCTTGAGCACCTCGAGCCCAGGCCCCGCCTCGGCCAGGGGGGCGGCCAGGTCATGCTCTGCCGGCATGGGAATGCCCAGAACATGGCATCCCCGGGCCAGCCGCGCCAAGTGCTCGTCCCACAGCAGTGGGCGGCCACCCCTGACCAGGATGGTCTCGAAGAGGCCATCACCGTAAGCGGCACCGCGATCGTCCAGCGGCCAGGCAGCCTGCTCACTCACGCGCGGCTCCACCCACCTCAGACCCGGGTGAAGACCAGGGTGCCGTTGGTACCACCGAAGCCGAAGGAGTTCGAGAGTGCCACGTCGATCTTCATCTCACGGGCGGTATGCGGCACATAGTCGAGCTCGCAGCCCTCCTGGGGATTGTCCAGGTTGATGGTGGGCGGCGCCACCTGGTCTCGGATCGCGAGAATCGAGAACACCGCCTCGACGGCGCCGGCCGCTCCCAGCAGGTGGCCGATCATCGACTTGGTGGAGCTCACCGCCACCGACCTGGCCGCCTCGCCCATCACCTTCTGCACCGCCCGGCTCTCGGCCAGGTCGCCGGCGGGGGTCGAGGTGCCGTGGGCGTTGATATAGTCGATCGAGGACGGGTCGAGACGTGCATCCCGCACGGCGTTGGCCATGGAGAGAGCCGCACCGCTGCCGTCCTCGGGCGGGGCGGTCATGTGATAGGCATCATCGCTCATGCCGAAACCGGCCATTTCCGCATAGATGGTCGCTCCGCGCGCCTTGGCATGCTCATACTCCTCCAGCACCAGCACGCCGGCACCGTCGGAGAGCACGAAGCCATCGCGGTCGCGGTCCCAGGGCCGACTGGCCGCCTGGGGATCATCGTTACGCGTGGACAGCGCCCGCGCCGCCGAGAAGCCGCCCAGGCCCAGCGGGGTGGTAGCCATCTCCGCGCCACCACAGACCATCACGTCGGCATCGCCATAGGCGATGGTGCGGGCGCTGTAGCCGATGTTGTGGGTACCGGTGGTGCAGGCGGTGGTGATCGCGATGTTGGGACCGCGGAAGCCATGCTGGATCGCCAGGTTGCCGGAGATCATGTTGATGATCGACCCCGGCACGAAGAACGGCGAGATGCGCCGCGGCCCACTCTTGAGCAGGGCACTATGGTTGTGTTCGATCATCGGCAGCCCGCCGATGCCGGAACCGATGGCCACACCGATGCGGTCGGCGTTCTCTTCCGTGCACTCGATGCCGGCATCCTGGATCGCCTGAGCCCCGGCCGCCACCCCATACTGGATGAACAGGTCCATCTTGCGGGCTTCCTTGGGATTCAGGTAGGGACTGATATCGAAGTCCTTCACCGAGCCGCCGAAGCGCGTGTTGAAGCCGCTGACATCGAAGTGCTCGATGGGGGCGATGCCGCTGTTGCCGGCCACGATGTTGCGCCAGCTCTCTTCCACGGAATTCCCCACCGGCGTGACCAGGCCCAAGCCGGTCACCACTACCCGTCTACGTGTCATCAGCGTTCCTCCAGGCGTCCAGGATGATTGCGGCCCGACCGGGCCGCCTGTTTCGGCGCATTATAACGAGTCTCCCCGCGAGATGCCGCCCCGGCGGCGCACATGAGAACCGTCCGGGTGCGAAAAAGCCGCCCCTCGGGGCGGCTTTCCAGGGGCCGTTCCGGCGAGGACGGCCCCGAGCATCAGCAAGCGGTATCGACCGCCACCAGACTTACTGGTGGGCGTTAACGTAGTCGATGGCTTCCTGAACGGTGGTGATCTTCTCGGCTTCCTCGTCGGGAATCTCGGTATCGAACTCCTCCTCGAGCGCCATGACCAGCTCGACGGTATCCAGGGAGTCGGCACCCAGGTCCTCGGTGAAGGAGGAGCTGTTCTGGATGTCCTCTTCCTTGACGTTCAGGCGCTCGGCCACAACCTTCTTAACGCGCTCTTCGATGGTGCTCATTATGACGTACTCCAGTCGTTCACATTGGCCGTCCAGATGACCAGCCGTTTGGGGTTCCAGATCCGCAAGCCGGAAGCTGCGGGGTAGTGTATAGAGCCCCCGGGGCCGGCGCAACCGCCGGACCCGGCACCTCTCAACGCATGTTCATGCCGCCGTTGACATGCAGAGTCTCGCCGGTGATGTAGCTGGCCGTCTCGCCGGTGAGGAAGCCCACCGCCGCGGCGATCTCCTCGGGCTGGCCGAGGCGCGCCAGCGGAATCTGCGTGAGCAGTGCCTTGTGCTGCTCCTCGGGCAGCGCCTCGGTCATGTCGGTGGCGATGAAGCCCGGCGCTACCGCATTGACGGTGATGGCGCGCGAGGCCACTTCACGAGCCAGAGCACGGGTGAAGCCCTCCATGCCCGCCTTGGCGGCAGCATAGTTGGTCTGCCCCAGGTTGCCCATGCTGGCCACCACCGAACTGATGCTGACGATGCGGCCGAAGCGCGCCCGGGTCATGCCGCGCAGGCAAGCCTTGCTGACGCGATAGACCGACTTGAGGTTGGTGTCGACGACGTCGTCCCACTCCCCTTCCTTCATGCGCATCAGCAGGTTGTCACGAGTAATCCCGGCATTGTTGACCAGGATGGTCGGTGCGCCGAACTCCTCGGTAATCGCCTTGACCAGGCCGTCGACGCTGGCCTGGTCGGTGACATCGAGACGCCGACCGGCACCCTGGATGCCCTGGGCCTTGAGGTCGGCATCGATCTTCTCGGCGCCGGCATCGCTGGTCGCGGTACCGATCACGATGCGCCCCTGGCGGCCTAGCTCGTGGGCGATGGCCCGGCCGATGCCGCGGCTGGCCCCGGTGACCAGGGCGACTCTGGTTTCGCTAGTCATGAAAGTTACGCCTTCGTCCTGTGAAAAGAGATCAACCGTGGTTGGCTGCCACGCCGCGCGCCAGCTCCAGGGCCGCATCGAGGCTGTCGGGGTCATTGACCGCCAGGCCCTTGCTGCCGCGGGAGATACGCTTGCCCAGGCCGGTGAGCACCTTGCCCGGCCCGCACTCGATGAAGACCTCGGCACCGCGCTCGCTCATGGCCTCGACGCAGGAAGTCCAGCGTACCGGACGATAGAGCTGTTCGATCAATCGCGTGCGCAGGGTCTCGACATCGGCATGGGCCTGGGCATCGACGTTCTGAATCACGGTATAACGCGGCGCCTTGAGTGTCACCTCACCCAGCGCGGCGGCCAGGCGCTCGGCGGCCGGCTCCATCAACGCGCAGTGAGAGGGGACCGAGACCGGCAGCGGCATGGCACGCTTGGCGCCCGCTTCCTGACAGCCCACGATGGCGCGCTCCACGGCCGCCTTGCTGCCGGCGATCACCACCTGTCCCGGAGCATTGTAGTTCACCGCCGAGACCACATCGCCCTGAGCCGCCTCGGCACAGGCCTGCTCCACCACGGCGTCATCGAGCCCCAGGATCGCCGCCATGGCACCCTGCCCTGCCGGCACCGCGGCCTGCATGGCCTCACCGCGCAGCTTGACCAGCCTGACCCCCTCGGCGAAGGGCATCACCCCGGCGCAGACCATGGCGCTGTACTCGCCGAGGCTGTGGCCGGCCATGGCACCGGGGCGCGGCCCCTCGAGCTCCTGCCAGATACGCCAGATCGCCACACTGGCGGTGAGCAGCGCAGGCTGGGTACATGCGGTGGCGTTCAGCGTCTCGGCGGGGCCCTCCTGGACTACCTGCCAGAGGTCATAACCGAGGGCCTCGGAGGCTTCCTCGAAGGTCGTGCCCACCACGCTGTAGCGCTCCGCCAGCTCCCGCAGCATGCCGACCTGCTGGGAACCCTGTCCGGGAAACACGAGGGCGAGCGGTTGAGTCATCTTGGTCACCTTTGCTTTTATTGCCTGTCATCGCCGCCGGTCACACCGAGGCGAGAAGTAGAATGCCGTGGAGCTCCGCCCAACTCCCGCGCCAGCCGCCGGGGGAGATCATGCTCCACCTCCTGCACGGCGCGCAGCACGGCATAGCGGAAGCCCTCGGCGTCGGCGCCGCCGTGGCTCTTCACCACGATACCCGAAAGCCCCAGCAGGCTGGCCCCGTTGTAGCGCACCGGGTCGAGCTCGCCACGCAGCCGGCGCAGCGCCGGCCGTGCCGCCAGACCCACCAGGCGACTCCCCCAGTGGGCCTCGAAGGTCTGCTGGACCCGCGCGACCAGCATCCGTGCCAGGCCCTCGCTGGCCTTGAGCACGGCGTTGCCGACGAAGCCGTCGCACACCACCACATCCGCGGCCCCGGCGAAGATACCGTCGCCTTCGACGTAGCCGCCGTAGGCGAACTCCGACAGCTCGCGCAGCCGGGCATCGGCCTGGCGCACGCTGGCGGTGCCCTTGGTGCCCTCGACGCCGACGTTGAGCAGCGCCACCCGCGGCCGCGCCAGGCCATCCACATGGCGCGCCATCACCTCGCCCATGCGGGCGAAGTCCACCAGACGGTCGGCGGAGGCCTCGACATTGGCGCCCAGGTCGAGCAGGTAGCAACGCCCCTGGTCGCGCGTGGGAATCGCGGTGCTGATCGCGGGCCGGGGAATACCGGCCACGGTCCCGAGCGCGCGGCGCCCCAGGGCCATCAAGGCCCCGGTGTTGCCGCCACTGACCCCGGCACAGGCCTCACCCGAAGCTAAGCAATCAAGCATGCGCGCCATGCTGCTGTCGCGGCCATGGCGCAGCGCCTCGGAGGGGCGCAGCCCCGGGGCAATCTCATCGGGGGCATCCACGACCTCCAGACGCGAACCAGCCGCGGCGAGACGCCGCGGCAGGCTGGCGATCTCACGCTCCAGTCGAGCCCGGGGGCCGAACAGTCGCAGCGCGAGACGGGTGTCCTGGAGGGCTGCCCCGGCGGCACCGCGCACTGTGGCACGGGGTCCGAGGTCCCCCCCCATCGCATCGATGGCGATCCGCATGAAGGGGGTCAGGAGCCAGGGGTCACCGCAGGTCGCGTCGTCGACTTAAGCGTCGACGACCTTGCGACCACGGTAGAAGCCATCCGGAGAGACGTGGTGGCGCAGGTGAGTGGCACCGGTCTCCTTGTCCTGGGACAGGGCCGGGGCGCTCAGGGCGTCGTGGCTGCGACGCATGCCGCGCTTGGAACGGGTCTTGCGGTTCTGTTGAACTGCCATGGGATGTCACTCCAGAGTGAATCGGTAATGAATCAGGATTTTCCCTTGAGGTGCCGGAGCACGTCGAAGGGGCTGGCTGCGGGCTCGCTGGATGCCACGGCATCCTCCCCGCTGGTCAGCTGGTCGCGTGAGACCGCACAGTCGGCCTCATCGTGGTAAACCACCTGGGGAAGGCTGAGGATCAATTCATCCTCGACCACCGTCAGCAGGTTCAGCTGTTCGTCTTCCACCAGCACCGGCTCATGGGTGCTGGGCAACTCGGCCGCCAGGGCGTCGCTGGTGACCATGCCGAGCAGAAACTGGCTCTCGACGTCCTGCGCCATGGGGTGCAGGCAGCGCCGGCAGGGCAGCTGCAGCCTGGCGCGCAGCCGCCCGTGGATCTCGCGACGCCCCTGGGGGTCGACGCTGAAATCCAGCCACACCTCGACGTCGCCATGCTGCTGACCGACCTCTTCGGCCAATCGCGCAAAGGCGTCCAGGGCCATCAGCCCTTCCAGGTGCTCGGCGCGGGCGGCGAGCTTGTAGGGCTCGACCCTGCCAGGGAGTCGTGTGGTCAACATAGGCGCGCAATGATAGGCACTCCCCCCGCCCCTGTCAAAGCCGCCGTGGCACTTGGCTTCATGCTACCCTGCGGCGCTATCGACACCCTAGAGACCCCTGCATGCCGCGCCTCGTCCTCGCCTCCGGTTCGCGCTGGCGACGCCAGCTTCTCGATCGCCTGGAACTCCCCTACGCCTGGCAGAGCCCCGACATCGACGAGACCCCGCGTCCCGGCGAATCACCCAGCGGCCTGGTACACCGCCTGGCGCTGACCAAGGCACAGCATCTGGCAGACGAGTGGCCGCAGCACCTGATCATCGGCTCCGACCAGATTGCGCTGTTCGCAGGCGAGGTCCTCGGCAAGCCCGCCGACCTTGGCGCCGCTCGCGCCCAGCTGGCACGCTTTTCCGGCAACCGGGTGCGTTTCGTGACCGGCCTGGCGCTGGTGGATACCCGCCAGGGCCGTCACCGAGTCTGCCACGAGACCTATGACGTGGTGTTTCGCGCGCTCAGCGAAAAGGAGATCGCGAACTATGTGGAACGGGAGAAGCCGCTGGAGTGCGCCGGCAGCTTCCGTATGGAGGGGCTCGGGATCACCCTCTTCGAACGCCTCGAGGGCGACGACCCCAATACCCTGATCGGCCTGCCACTGATCCGGCTCTGCGCCCTGCTGCGCGAGGCGGGCCTGGATCCGCTGGGGCCCGCAGCCTGAAGCCGCGGCTTTTCCGGCGACAAGTCTCCGAGGGGGCGCTGTGAACCCATCCCTGGGCGCTACCGATGCCATCCATGGCATAGGACCCCCTCTACGACTTGTCCCCGGCGCCGCTCGGATCGGTGCTGCCAGCCTGTTCGGCGCTTGAAGCTCGGCGCCCTAAGGCAGCTGGTAACGCACCGGCGACTCGGCCCGCGGCAGCCCCAGCCACTCCATGGCCACCCGGCCAAACTGGCGCGACAGGCGCTCGAAGGGATCCAGGCGGGGGTTGTAGTCGCGTAGCCTGGGCTCGGAAAGCCGCTCCCGCGCCAGGGTATCGAGACTACCCAGGGCGTCCACCAGGCCGAATTCCAGGGCCTGCTCACCACTCCAGACGAGGCCGCTGAACAGCGCATCGTCATCACTCAACCGCTCTCCTCGCCCTTCGCGTACCGCGGCGATGAACTGGTCATGGGTGCTCTCCAGCACGGACTGCCAGAACTCGCGCTGCTCCGGAGCCACTTCCGAGAAGGGGTCGAGGAAGGCCTTGTTGTCTCCAGCGGTGTAGACCCGACGCTCGACGCCCAACCGGTCGATGGCCTCCTGGAACCCGAAGCTCGAGTAGATCACCCCGATGGAACCCACCAGGCTGGCCGGGGCGGCAATGATCTCATCGGCACCGGCGGCAATATAGTAGGCACCGCTGGCGCCGATATCCTCGATCACCGCGATGATCGGCTTGTCGCCCTCGCCGCGCAGCCGCATGACCTCGTCGAAGATGCGCTGGGACTGCACCGGGCTACCCCCGGGGCTGTTGATATGCAGCACCACCGCCCGGCTCTGCTCGGCTTCCCAGGCACGCTTAAGCCCCGCATTGATACGCTGCGCACTGGCGGTTCCGTCGGCATCGATCACTCCCTCCACCTTGACCACGCCCAGGTGCGGGCCCTCCGCCCCACCCACCGCGGATGGCCCGGCCAGCAGGCCGTAGAGGGTCACCGACAGGGAGGCCGCGATCAGCGCCGCGAACAGGAAGCGAAAGAACAGCTTCCAGCGGCGTGAACGACGCTGCTCGGCAAGCACGCCATCGATCCAGCGGCCCATCATCGCCGTCTGCTCGAGGCGCTGGCGCTCGCGCAGCGCCTCGGCATCCTCGGCGGCAGGCAGCTCATCCGCATCGCTCGCCCGGCGCCGTTCCCGGGCCTCGTCGCGACTCAGCTCGGGTCCCTGGGTCCAGGGGTCGCGCCCCTCCTCATGCTCGTTGCGCTCATCGGACATCGTCTATCTCCCCTGTAGCCAGTCGAACAGTTCCGGCACCGCCTCGGCGGTGAAGGTCGGCAGGCTCGCCGACAGGCGCTCGGGCGCATGCACACCCCAGGTAACCGCCACGCGATCCATGCCGATGGCGCGCGCCATCTCCAGGTCATACTCGGTATCACCCACCATGACGGCCTCCGCCAGCGGCACCTCGAGTTCGGCAAGCAGCTGCTCGAGCATCAGCGGGTGGGGTTTGGAGCGGGTCTCGTCGGCGGTCCGACTGGCGTGGAACCAGTGCCCGCTGCGACTCTCCCGAAACACTCGATCGAGGCCGCGGCGGCTCTTGCCGGTAGCCACCGCCAGGCGTTGCCCGGGCCGCATATGCAACTCGGCCAGCCCACCCTCCACCTCGGGAAAGAAGGTCATGGGCGTGTCGTTGCCCTCCACGAAATGCCAGGCATAGCGGCTGCGCAGCAGTTCGGCGCGCTCCGCATCGATGCCCGGACACAGGGAGGCGATGGCCTCGGGAAGCCCCAGGCCGATGATATTGCGGATGCTCTCCGGCGCGAGCTCGCCCCAGCCGGCGTCCCGCGAGGCCGCCTGCATGCAGGCGACGATCCGCGCCGCGGAGTCCATCAGGGTCCCGTCCCAATCGAAGATCACCAGTCGATAGCGCATGTCGTCTCCTCAGAGGGCCTCGCGGGCGCGGGTCAACACCGACTCGAGATCGTCGGGCAGCGGCGCACGAATACGCACTTCACGGCCGCTGGTCGGTTCGGGAAAGGCCAGCGACTCGGCATGCAGGAACAGTCGCGAGAGACCGAGCCGCGCGGCAAGCTGCTGGCTCTCCCGGGTACCATACTTGTCGTCGCCGAGCAGCGGGTGACCGGCGTGGGCCGCATGAACGCGGATCTGATGGGTACGACCGGTGACCGGCTCCGCCTCCAGCAGGCTCACCTTCGGAAAGGCCTCACGCACCGCGAAACGGGTGCGGGCTACCTTGCCTTCGGCGTCGACACGCACGCGGCGCTCGCCGTTGGCCAGGGTGTAGCGATCCAGGCGAGCCGCCACGAAGTCACGACGTGCGGGCCAGCGCCCCGCCACCAGCGCCAGGTAGCGCTTGTCCATCTGCTGCTGCTTGAGCGAGGTGTTGAGCGCCAGCAGCGCCGGCCGTGACTTGGCCAGCAGCAGGCAGCCCGAGGTATCGCGATCCAGCCGGTGCACCAGCTCCAGGAAGTCGAGATCCTCGCGCACCTGGCGCAACGCCTCGATCAGGCCGATCTTGACCCCGCTGCCGCCGTGCACGGCCAGCCCCGAGGGCTTGTTGATCACCAGCCAGTCACGCCCCTCCACCAGCACGCTGCCGGCCAGCAGGTTGCGCAGGTTATCGCTCACCTCGCGTACCGCCTCGCGAGGCGACAGCTTCAGCGGCGGGATACGCACCAGGTCCCCCGTGGCCAGACGGGTATCGGGCTTGACGCGCTTCTTGTTCACACGCACCTCGCCCTTGCGCACGATGCGATAGATCAGCGCTCGCGGCGCTCCCTTGATGCGCGTCATCAGGAAGTTGTCGACCCGCTGGCCGTCCTGCCCTTCCGTGACCTCTATCCACTGTACGTCGCGCCCTTCGGCCATGCCGAGACTCCACTGCTCAGAACCTGCGAAAGGGCGCATTCTAACGCAGTGTTCGCCCCGCCGCGCCAATTGCTGGTAACCGTGCTTGCTGTTATATTGCCAAGTCGCTCCAATGGGCATCATTGCACCCGCAAGGCGCCTGCCCGACAGACACGCAGGCCGGAGCGAAAATATCAGGCCGCGACGACGCCAAGACGTCCCGCCGCCCGTTGCAAGAGACAAGCGATACAGCGATAAACGCGCCACGCCCGGATCCCCCCGCCGCTACCCCAGTCACGGAGCGACGGCAGGCCACGGGACACGTTCAACAGCGTGCCGGAGGCCGGCGTAGGCGAATCGATGAATGCCAGGTGTTGGCGGTGACCGCAGGGCCGGATGGGTGACGCCCGCCGAGACATGTCCTGCCCCCGCCCCGTACTCAACAGGCTCATGCCGCGGCGCTGCCCCACCGGGAGCGACGCGGTCGGACGCAGCTGCGCATCCGTGACATGCGCTGAGCACAGGCACGCAGCACACAGCGGTTCGCCACGTCGCGCTCGCCGGCGCCATATAGTGCGAGTCAACATGAAACGGATGCTCATCAATGCGACCCAGCCCGAAGAGCTGCGCGTCGCGCTGGTCGATGGACAACGCCTCTACGATCTGGACATCGAATCCGGTGCCCGGGAACAGAAGAAAGCCAATATCTATCGGGGCAAGATCACCCGCATAGAGCCTTCCCTCGAAGCCGCCTTCGTCGACTTCGGCGCCGACCGTCACGGTTTCCTGCCCCTCAAGGAGATCTCCCGCGAGTACTTCGTCAAGGATCCCGATGGTCGCCCCAGCATCAAGGAGGTGCTGAAGGAGGGCCAGGAGGTGATCGTTCAGGTCGACAAGGAAGAGCGTGGCAACAAGGGCGCCGCCCTGACCACCTTCATCTCCCTGGCCGGCCGCTTCCTGGTGCTGATGCCCAACAACCCCAAGGCCGGCGGCATCTCGCGGCGCATCGAGGGCGAGGAGCGCAGCCAGCTCAAGGAGGCCATGAACCAGCTCAGCGTGCCGGACCGCATGGGCCTGATCGTGCGCACCGCGGGCATCGGCCGCAGCCCCGAGGAGTTGCAGTGGGACCTCGACTACCTGGTTCAGGTCTGGGAGTCGATCACCGCCGAGGCCGGCAAGCGCCCTGCCCCCTTCCTGATCTACCGCGAATCCAACGTCATCATCCGCGCCATGCGTGACTACCTGCGCCAGGATATCGGCGAGGTGCTGATCGACAGCCCCGCGGTACACGAGGAGGCGCTGGCCTTTATCCGCCAGGTGATGCCCTCCTACCAGCAGAAGATCAAGCTCTACGTCGACGAGGTGCCGCTCTTCTCGCGCTTCCAGATCGAGTCGCAGATCGAGACCGCCTACGAGCGCGAGGTGAAGCTGCCTTCCGGGGGCTCCATCGTCATCGACCATACCGAGGCGCTGGTCTCCATCGATATCAACTCGGCGCGTGCCACCCGTGGCAGCGACATCGAGGAGACGGCCCTGCAGACCAACCTGGAAGCGGCCGACGAGACCGCTCGCCAGCTGCGCCTGCGTGATATCGGCGGCCTGGTGGTAATCGACTTCATCGACATGAGCCCCGCGCGCAACCAGCGCGAGGTCGAGAACCGCATGCGCGACGCCCTCAAGCTCGACCGGGCTCGGGTGCAGATCGGCCGCATCTCGCGCTTCGGCCTGATGGAGATGTCACGCCAGCGCCTGCGCCCCTCGCTGGGCGAGACCAGTGGCGTGGTCTGCCCGCGCTGCAACGGCCAGGGCACCATCCGCGACGTGCGCTCCATCTCGCTCTCCATCATGCGCCTCATCGAAGAAGAGGCGATGAAGGAGCGCAGCGCCCAGATCCGCGCCATCCTGCCGGTGCCGGTGGCGACCTACCTGCTCAACGAGAAGCGCAAGGTGCTGGCCGACATCGAGCGTCGCCAGGACGTCCGGGTCGTGCTGCTGCCCAACCCCGATATGGACACCCCCCACTACGACGTTCAGCGCCTGCGTGACGACCACGTCGAGGAGGACGGCAGCCAGAAATCCAGCTTCGAGCTCCCCCTGGACACCGAGGTAGGCAAGGAGCCCGAGGCCTCCTTCGGAAAGCCCGTGCAGCGCGCCGAAGCCGCGGTGAAGACCGTGATTCACCACGAACCGGCACCTGCCTCCCTGCAGCAGGAAGCTCCGGCGCAGAAGGAAGTTCCGGCGCAGAAGGAAGCACCGGCCGCCCCCACCAAGGCCGCCGCGCCCCGGCGCAGTGCCCCGCCGGTGGCCGTGGAGTCCCAGGGTGGCGTCCTCGGGCGTCTGGTCAAGGGGCTTTCCAAGCTGTTAGGTGGCGATGAGGCGCCATCGGGCGACACCGCCAGGAAGTCGACTCCCGCTGCGGCTCCCTCAGGCAGCGACAAGAGTGAGCGCAAGTCCGCCCCCCGTGAGGAGGAGCGCGGAGGACGCAACACCCGTCAGCGCCGCCCGCGCAGCGAGGAGCGGCGTGGCGCGCCGCGCCAGGACAACGAGCGTAACGACGGCAAGGCCGACGGCAGCGATGGCCGTGATAATCGCGGCAGCCGCGGCGGCCGCAACCGTGGCCGTCAGGACGGCAATCGCCAGGAAGATAACCGCCAGCCCCGCCAGCAGGACAACGCCAAGGGACGCGACGACAACCGCCGCCAGGCCGCTGGCGACAAGCGCGACCCGCGTGCCGCCCAGAAGCCGGCCGAACCCCAGAAGCAGGAGGAAAGCAGAAAGCCGGCCGACACCAGCAGCGATGCACCGGTGGATGATGGCAAGCCCAAGCGGACGCGCAACAACCCGCGCAACCGCAGCCGCCAGCACGCCATCAGCCCCAAGGCGCTCGAAGAACAGCAGCGACTGCAGGCGGAAGCCGCCAAGGCCGCTGACCAGGGCGACGCCGGCCAGGCCGAGCCCGTGAAGGCCGAGGCCAAGCCCGAGGCGCCGAAGGCAGAAGCCCCGAAGGCAGAGACCAAGCCCGAGGCACCCAAGGCCGAAGCACCGAAGGCAGAGCCCAAGTCCGAGGCACCCAAGGCCGAAGCTCCCAAGGCAGAAACCAAGCCCGAGGCACCCAAGGCCGAAGCGCCCAAGGCCGAAGCGCCCAAGGCCGAAGCACCGAAGGCAGAGTCCAAGCCCGAAGCGCCCAAGGCAGAAGCTCAGAAGGCAGAGCCCAAGCCCGAGGCGCCCAAGGCCGAAGCACCGAAGGCAGAGCCCAAGTCCGAGGCACCCAAGGCCGAAGCTCCCAAGGCAGAAACCAAGCCCGAGGCACCCAAGGCCGAAGCCCCGAAGACAGAAGCCAAGCCCGAGGCACCCAAGGCCGAAGCCCCCAAGGTAGAGCCCAAGCCCGAGGCACCCAAGGCCGAAGCCCCGAAGGCAGAGCCCAAGCCCGAGGCAACCAAGGCCGAAGCCCCGAAGGCAGAGCCCAAGCCCGAGGCACCCAAGGCCGAAGCCCCGAAGGAAGAGCCCAAGCCCGAGGCAACCAAGGCCGAAGCTCCGAAGGCAGAGTCCAAGCCCGAGGCACCCAAGGCCGAAGCACCCAAGGCCGAAGCACCCAAGGCAGAGTCCAAGCCCGAGGCACCCAAGGCCGAAGCACCGAAGGCAGAGCCCAAGCCCGAGGCACCCAAGGCCGAAGCTCCGAAGGCAGAGTCCAAGCCCGAGGCGCCCAAGGCCGAAGAGCCCAAGGCCGAGAGCCGTGCCAGCCGCCGTCGCCGCCGTGCCCACAACGACCCGCGGGAGATCCGCCGTCGTGAGCAGGAGGCCAAGGCCCAGGAAAACCAGCAGCACTAGGCGGGTCAAAGGCGGAGCCAAGGCTCCGCTTCCCCCCCCCCCACCAACGACAGCGCCCGCAGCCATGGCTGCGGGCGCTGTCGTTTATTGCTCTCGGCCAGGGAGCTCTCAGGGGCCCTCGCTGGCCAGCCGTGGCTCGCGCTCCAGTAACACACCGAAGCGCTCGCGCACGCTATCGGCGACACGCCCGGCAAACCCCAACAGTTCCTCGGCACTGCCGCCACCGAAGTGGACCAGCACCAGCGCCTGGCGCTCGTGCACGCCGAAATGCCCCTCTCGCCAGCCCTTCAGGCCACAGCGGTCGATCAGCCAGCCGGCGGCCAGCTTGACGCGGCCATCCGGCTGGGGGAAGTGCGGCATCTCGGGAAACTCGGCCAGCATGCGCTCGGCCAGTTCGACCGCTACCAGCGGGTTCTTGAAGAAGCTGCCGGCATTGCCCAGCAGTGCGGGGTCGGGCAGCTTCTCGCGGCGGATGGCACACACCGCCTCGGCCACCTCGAGGGCGGTGGGCGATGCCCCCGTGCGGCTCGCGAGATCACCATAGCCGAGGCGCGGCTGCGCCAGGCGAGAGACACGCAACACCAGCCGGGTGATCACCACGCGTCCCGCCAGTGCCCCCTTGAAGACACTGTCGCGATAACCGAAGGCGCACTCACTCGGCGAGAGCACCGCCTCACGCCCATCGTCGAGATGGATCAGGTGCACCGCCTCGATGACATCGCTCAGTTCCACGCCGTAGGCGCCGATATTCTGGATCGGTGCGGCGCCGCAATGGCCGGGAATCAACGCCAGGTTCTCGGTACCCCAAAGGCCAGCGGTGGCCAGTGCCATGACCAGCTCGTGCCAGTTCACCCCGGCCTCGGCATGGACCAGCACCGCGCCCTGCTCGCCCTCTTCCTGCCACCAGTCGGCCATAGCCGGCTGAATCACCAGGCCCGGAAGGCGCGCTGGCAGGATCAGGTTGCTGCCGCCGCCCAGCAGGGTCAGCGGCCAGTCATGCGCGCGCGCCTCGTCCAGCGCCTCTCCGAGCTGCGCGAGGCTACCCGGTGCGATAAAGCGTTCGGCCACACAGGGCAGGCCCAGGGTATTGGCCTGGCTCAGGTCGTGGTCGCGCTGGATCGACGCCATCAGCGCGGCGTCTCCAGGCGAACGGCGATCTCCTCCAGCAGCCCGTCGGCGGCTCGCTCGACCAGGTCGAGGACCTCCTCGAAGCCATCCTCGCCGCCATAATAGGGGTCGGGGACGGCGGTGTCCGGCAGGTCGGCGAACTCGAGGAAGAGTCCCATATGGACGTCGAGGCCGTCGGGCGCCTGTTCGTGCATCGCCTGCAGGTTATCGTGGTCCATGGCCAGCAGATAATCGAAGGCATGGAAGTCGGCGGCGTCCAGCTGCCGGGCGCGCAGCGCCGAGAGGTCGATACCGCGCCGGGAGGCCGCCTCCCGGGCGCGCTGGTCCGGCGCCTTGCCGACATGCCAGGGGCCGATGCCACAGGAGTCGACCGCGACCCGGTGGGCCAGGCCACGCTCCTCGAGCTTGCGGCGGAAGACCCCCTCTGCGGTGGGCGAGCGACAGATATTGCCCAGACAGACGAACAGCACACGCATCAATGGCCTCCCGATTCAGCGTCGTCGGTTGTCAGCAGGGCCCGCACACGGGCCAGGTCCTCGGCGGTGTCCACCCCCGCGGGATGGGGCTCCCGGGCCAGCGCCACCTGGATGGCGTGGCCATGGTGCAGCGCACGCAGCTGTTCGAGATGCTCCAGGCACTCCAGGGGCGACGGCAACCAATCGCGGTACTCGGCGAGAAAGCCGGCGCGGTAGGCATAGAGGCCGATATGGCGCAGCCAGGCATCGGTCTCGAGCAACTCGGGCCGCGTGGCGAAGGCATCGCGATCCCATGGGATGGGTGCCCGCGAGAAGTAGAGGGCGCGGCCATCCAGGGCGCGCACCACCTTGACCACGTTGGGGTTGAACAGTGACTCCACCTCGCCGATCGGCTCGGCCAGGGTGGCGATGGAAGCCCCGGGATCATCGAACAGTCGCTCGGCGACCTGATCGATCAGCGCCGGGGGTATCAGCGGCTCGTCGCCCTGGACGTTGACCAGTACGGCATCGTCATCGAGCCCCAGGCGCTCGGCGACCTCGGCCAGTCGGTCGGTGCCGGAGGGGTGGTCCGCGCGGGTCATCACCACCTCCGCTCCCAGCGGCGCCATGGCCTGCTCGATACGCGGATCGTCGGTGGCCACCACCACCCGACTCGCCCCGCTCTCCCTGGCACGTCGCCAGACGTGGGCCAGCATCGGCTCACCGGCGATCTCGGCCAGCGGCTTGCCGGGCAGCCGTGACGAGGCGAAGCGTGCCGGGATCACCGCGATGAACTCCCTTCGATTTTTCCCCGTCCCCTCCGCCATCAGGCCTCTCCCGTGCGTCCGGGCGAGTCATGCAGCTTCTCGTCGACGGAGAGCTGTCGCGCCTCCTCGGCCAGCATCACCGGAATGCCATCGCGGACCGGATAGGCCAGGCCATCGAAGAGGCAGTGCAGTTCATCGGCCTCGCGGTGGTACTTGAGCTTGCCCTTGCACAGCGGGCAGACCAGCATGGCCAGCAGTTCCTTGTCCATCGTATTCACCTCACTTCGGGGGATGAGCCGGCATCTCGCCGGCTCGCGAATTCGTGTCATCGTTCCCGGGCACCCGACGAGCCCTCAGCGCCGTCAGGCGCTCGTCGAGCCAGGCGACAAAGGCAGGCTCGGGAGCGGCCTCCACTTCCAGCACCCAGCTCTCCCCGGGGGCCAGGTCACGGCACTTGACGGCATCCTTGGCGGTCATCACCAGCGGCCGATGATCGGCGAAGCGCAGCTCATCGGCACGGAAGGCATGATGGTCACCGAAGGGATGGGGCATCACTTCGATGGCGAGCCCCTCCAGGGTCTCGAAGAAGCGTTCCGGTCGGCCGATGCCGGCCACGGCATGCACCGGCCCCGCGAAGGGTGGCGCCGCGATGGGGTAGCGCCGGCCATCGCCGAGGCGACGCCAGGCAGATGGCACCAGCGTCATGCGCCGGGCAGCCATGGGCAGAGTGCGCTGCGCTTCGCCGTTGACCAGGGTGGCATCCACGCTCTCCAGGCGCGACAGGGGTTCGCGCAGTGGTCCCGCCGGCAGGCAGCGACCATTGCCGAAGCCCCGCGCACCATCCACCACTACCAGCTCCAGGTCGCGGGCCAGTGCCAGGTGCTGCAGGCCATCGTCGCTGACCAGGATATCGCAGCCGGCCTCCAGCAGCCGGCGAGCGCCGCGCGGACGGTCGGGATCCACCACCACCGGCACCCCGCTCTGGTCGGCCAGCATGCGCGGCTCGTCCCCGCAGGCCGCGGCCGGTGTCGAGGGCTCCACCAGCAGCGGATAGTCGGCGCACTTGCCGCCATAGCCCCGCGACAGGATACCCGGCCGCCAGCCGCGCTCGGCCAGGTGCTCCACCAGCCAGGCCACCAGCGGCGACTTGCCGGTGCCGCCCAGGGTCAGGTTACCGACCACGATCACCGGCACCGGCGCCCGCCATGCCTGGCGGCGCCCGCTGGCATAGGCAGCGGCGCGACGCCGCACCGCCCAGCGGTAGAGCGCCTCCAGTGGGCTCAGCAGCCCCAGCCAGGCATCCCCCCGGTAGGCGGCGGTCAGCCAGCGCTCGCCCAGCCCGCTCATGCCGGCCTGGACTTCCGGCAGCGCAGGCGATGCTGCGCCGCGGCCAGGGTCGCCGTTCCGCCATCCTGCCTGTGCTTCATGCCGGGTCGGCCTCCTGGAACTGCAGGCGATGCAGCGCTGCATAGGCACCATCACGGGCCAGCAGCTCGGCATGGCTGCCCTGCTCGATGATCTCGCCCTGCTCCATGACCAGGATGCGATCGGCGCGCTCGATGGTGGAGAGGCGGTGGGCGATCACCAGGGTGGTGCGCCCCTTGCAGACCTCTTCCAGTGCCGCCTGGATATGGCGTTCGGACTCGGTATCCAGCGCCGAGGTGGCCTCGTCGAGGATCAGCAGCGGCGCATCCTTGAAGATCGCCCGGGCGATGGCCAGGCGCTGACGCTGCCCGCCGGAGAGCATCACGCCGTTGTCACCGACCAGCGTCGCATAGCCCTGGGGCAGGCGCTCGATGAACTCATGGGCATGGGCGGAGCGGGCTGCCGCCTCGATGGCTGCCGGGTCGGCGTCGTCCACGCCGTAGGCGATATTGTCGGCAATGCTCGAATTGAACAGGGTCACCTGCTGGGAGACCAGAGCGATCTGGCGGCGCAGCGGCGCCAGCCGATAGTCATCCAGCGGCACATCGTCGATCAGCACGCGTCCGGCACTGGGACGATAGAAGCGCGGCAGCAGGCCGACCAGCGTCGACTTGCCACTGCCCGAGCGCCCGACGATCGCCACCATCTCACCCTCGGCCACCTCAAGGTCGATGCCCTTGAGCACCTCCGGCTGGCCATCGGCATAGCGGAAGGCGACCCCCTCCAGGGTCACGCGACCGGCAAGTCGCGAGGGCTCGTAGGTACCCTCGTCGCGCTCGGGAGGCTGCTCGAGCAGCCCGAACAGCTCCGACGAGGCGGCCAGGCCCTTCTGGATCTCGCTGTTGATCTCGGTCAGCTGACGCACCGGCTTGGCCATCAACGAGGCGGCGGTGATGAAGGCCACGAACTCGCCGGCGGTCATGTCGGCCATCAGCGCCGGCGACATGGCCAGCCACACCAGTACCGCCAGGGCCAGGGCCACCAGCAGCTGGATCACCGGGGTACTGACCGCCTTGGTCAGCGCCTCCTTCAGGCTTTGCTGGCGGTTGTAGTCGCTGGCCGCGGCGAAGCGGGCCTTCTCGAACTCCTCGGCGCCGTGGGTGCGTACCACCCGGTAGCCGGAGAGTGCCTCGGAGGCGACGTGGGTGACCTCTCCCATGGAGGCCTGGATACGCCCCGAGATACGCCGGAAGCGCTTGCTGGTATAGCTCACCACCCCGCCGATCAGCGGGGTGACCGCCAGGAACAGCAGCGTCAGCATCCAGTTGGTCCACAGCAGGTAGCTGACCAGGCCGATCACGAAGAGCCCCTCGCGCAACAGGATGGTCAGTGCCTTGGTGGCCGCCCCGGTGACCTGCTCCACGTGGTAGGTGACCCGCGAGATCAGGTGGCCGCTGGAGTGGTTGTCGAAGAAGCGCCCCGGCAGATGCAGCATATGGTTGAAGACATCGCAGCGCAGCGCGTGGACCACGTTACGCGCCACGTTGCTCATGTAGTAGGTGCCGAGAAAGGTACCCAGCCCCCGGGCGGCGAACATGCCCACCACGAACAGCGGCAGGAAGAGCCGAAAGGCGGCGTCGGGCTCCTGGATGCCGTCGATCAGGCGCTTCATCATCTCCGCCAGGGCGGTGCTGGAGGCGGCATAGATGGCATAGCCGAAGATGGCCAGGGCGAAGGAGCGCCAGTAGGGGCGCACATAGCCCAGCAGGCGGCGATAGAGCGTCACGCCCGACTGCCGGGAAGCGTGTTGGGAAGTCCCGATGGGGGTCACGGCGTCTCCGCTGGTCTGGGAAAGGAATCGCTCGACGAACTCTCGGTAGTCGCTATCCGCACGCGCTGGATACCCTGCTGTCCGGCCTGGTCGAGGGCACGCACCACATCCGCATGGCGGGCTTGGGCATCGGCCTCCACCACCAGGCCATGCTCGCGGGCCTGCTCCGCTTCGGCGGCCAGAGCCGCACCCAGCGACTCGGGGGCCAGTTCACGCCCTGCCAGCCGATAGACGCCCTCGGCGGTGACCACCAGAGTCACCGGCGACGGCTCGGCGGCGACGCCACTGACCGACTCCGGCAGGGTGAGTTCGAGCGCCTGCCGGGTCTCGAAGGTGGTGGAGACCATGAAGAAGATCAGCAGCAGGAACACCACATCGATCAGCGGGGTGAGATTCACCTCCACCGGGTCACGGCGCCGCCGGGGGAACCTCACGGGCGCTTCACCTCGGGAGCGAGCCGGCCATCGGCCTCGACACGCTCGGCGTCCCGGGCCGGCTCCTGGCGCTCGGCCAGCGTGAGATCTTCGCCATAGTGGGCCAGGAACTCCACCACCTGGCCGGCCTGCTCCTCCATGCGTACGGTGATATCCTCGACACGCCGCTGGAAGTAGCGGTGGAACATCAGCGCGGGAATGGCCACGGTGAGGCCGGCCGCGGTGGTCACCAGGGCCTGGGAGATGCCGCCGGCCAGCTCACCCGCACGGCTCGCCCCTTCCGCCGACACGATCACCGCGAATACCTCGATCATGCCCACCACGGTGCCCAGCAGGCCGATCAATGGGGCGATGGCGGCGATGGTGCCCAGCGGGCTGAGGAAGCGTTCCATGTCGTGGATCACCGCGGTGGCGGCCTCGGTCAGGCGCGCCCTCACCTGCTCGTGGCCTAGCCGGGCATTGCGCAGCCCGGCGGCCAGCACCCCGCCCAGCGGCGAGTGACTCTCCAGCCAGTAGAGATTGACCTGGCCGCGGGTGATCAGGGTGCACACCTCCTGGCCCAGCCCGCGCGGGGCGATGCGCCCGGCACGCAGGGTCCACAGGCGCTCGATGATGATCACCGTGGCCAGCAGCGAGCAGCCGAGCAGCGGCAGCATCAGCCATCCCCCGGCGATCAGGGCCTCCATCATGTCCATGCGCACATCCTCTCCGGTGGCCGCGGGAGTCCAGCCGCGTTTACGGCGATTCTAACGCAAGGTGCCCGCAATCGACACCAGGCCGAACGCCGGGCCGGGCCGTCTCGGGAATCGACAGCTCGTCACCGCCGAGCCGGAAGGTCAGCGCGCCGTCCAGGCCGGTGCTCCACTGGCAGACCCCGGCGCGCCGGAAGCGCCTGACCACCTCGGGCGCCGGGTGGCCGAAGGGGTTATGGCGCCCCACGCTATAGACCAGGTGGCGAGGGGCGAGCGCCGCCACCAGCGCCGGACCCGAACTGGTGGCACTGCCGTGGTGACCGGCGAGCAGCAGGCTCACGGGAGCAGCGGCCTCGCCCAGCAGCCGCCGCTCCTGTGCCTTGCCCAAGTCGCCGGTCAGCAGCAGGCGATGATCGCCGGCGGTGACCTCCAGCACGCAGGAGCGGTCGTTGTCCGAGAGTCCCCTTACGTCGTGGGGTGGCCACAGCAGGCGGAAAGCGACGCCGTCACGACGCCACTCGCGACCGGCCCTGCAGGGCTCGCCCCCCGTCCCCGGCAGCGCTGCCTGGGGCCCCAGGTAGTCCTCGACGCGATGTTGCGTCTCAAGGCCCGCCACCCCACCGGCATGATCACCATCGGCGTGGCTGACGATCACCGTGTCGAAGGCTTGCCCCGGCGGCCACAGCGTTTCCAACGGCGTGAAACCCGAGGCGAAGCGCGGCCCGGTATCGTAGAGCAACCGGTAGTCGGCGGTAGCGAGCTCCACCAGCTGGCCCTGCCCCACATCATGAACCCTGACCACCAGCTCACCGGGCGGCAGGCGCTCGGGCTGCCACAGCAGCGGGACCAGCACCAGCAGCAGCGAGGCCGTCACCCGCAAGCGTCGATCCAGGCCGGGCAATCCCCACAGCATCGCCAGGACCAGCAGCGCGAGCGCCACCGGCAGCGTCTGGGCGGGTTCGGGGTGCCACAGCGGCAGCCACGCTGCCGCCGCATCCAGCAGCCATGCCAGTCCTTTCGCCAGCCGTGCGAACAGCCACCAGCAGGCCTGTGTCAGCCCCGGCAGGGGTGTCAGCAACCACCCCAGCAGCCCCAGCGGCACCAGCAGGCTGCCCACCAGCGGCACGGCGACCAGGTTGACCAGCGGTGCCCCCGGAGCCAGCCGATCGAAGGCCAGCAGCACGGCGGCGGCCATCGCCGGGGCCAGCAGCAGCTGGGTACGCACCAGCCCCCACAGCCAGCCACGCACCCCGCGCGGTCGCGGACGACCCTGCCAGATGAGGATCAGCATGGCCACCGCCCCGAAGGAGAGCCACAGTCCCGGCCGCCAGGCGCTGAGCGGGTCGATCAACAGCACCAGGGCGAGCGCCAGCCACCAGCCCTGCCAGGGCCCCGGCGCATGGCGCCCGCTGGCTACCCAGAGGCCCACCAGGGCCATGGTCAAGGCGCGCAGGGCCGGTGGCTCGAGTCCGGCCAGCAGCGCATAGCCACTCGCCCCGCACGCCGCCAGCCACCAGGGCCATACCACCAGCCGCCAGCGGCCCGGGGTCACCAGGCGTGCGGCAACACGACCCAGCAGCAGCACGAAGGCCGCCACCAGGCTCACATGGAGGCCGGAGATCACCATCAGGTGGGTGGTGCCGGTGGCGTTGAGCAGCGCCCAGTCCTCATCCGAGAGGCGCTCGCCGGCCCCCAGGGTCAGGGCCGCCAGCCAGCGTGACGGGAGTGGAGGCAGCTGTTGCCTGTCGAGCAGTGCCAGTGCCAGGCCCCGAGGGTCGGGCGGCGCCGTGGCCAAACGTTGCGGAGCCGGTGCGTCGCGGACATAGCCGGTCGCCTGGATGCCCTCGCGCCACAGCCAGGCGCGATAGTCGAAGGTACCGGGGTTGGCGAGCCCGCCGGGGGGTCGCAGCCTGACGGCGAGTGCCCAGCGCTCCCCCTTCTGCATGGGCGGCGGCGCATAGGCATTGAGGCGGACTCGTGTCAGCTCATCACAGGGCAGCCGCGGCGAGGCGATGGGCCGACACCGCTCCACGGCCACGCCGAGTCGTGTCAGCCGCCCCTGCGACACCACCGATTCGAGCCGCCCCTCCAGCACCAGGTCGACGCCCCCCAATCCGGGCGGCAACTGCCCGCCCTGCACCGTGAGCACGGCGCCCGCCATCCAGGAGACCAGCAGCACACCCGCCACCGCCGCCCGGCAGCGTAGCGCCAGGCTAGCCAGTAACACCAGGCCCAGCCCCTCGGCGAGGCCCGGCGGCGGACTGGCCCCCAGCCCGATGCCCGACAGCACGGCGAGGGCCAGGGGAAGTGCCCATCCTCTCGGCATTGCCTGGCTCCGACAACCGGGGCCGATCTCCCCGCAGCGTGAAAGGCCGCGGGTGCGGTCACGCGGCCTTGTATGGATAATAGGCCAGGTCACGATGCCGCGAGCCAGTGCCCATGCCGCGCCGCCTGCTACAGCGCTACATGCCCCACCCCGATACCCTGAGGCGACAGCGCTCGCTGCGCTTCATGAACGGCCTGATCGGCAATCCCGCACTATGGGTGCTGACTCGACGCAGCGTGGCCAACGCCTTCTCGGTGGGCCTGTTCAGCGCCATGCTGCCGATCCCTCTGCAGATGGCGGTGGCGGCCTGCGGCGCCTGGCTGGCACGTTGCAATCTCCCGCTCTCGGTGGGCCTGGTCTGGGTCACCAACCCCTTGACCATGCCGCTGATCTTCTACGCCAATTACCGCCTCGGGGCCTGGCTGATGGATGTACCGGCACGCGACGCCCCCGAGCGCCTCTCCCCCTACTGGATCGCCGAACGGCTGGGCGACATCCTGCCCTCCCTGGCGCTGGGCTCGGTGGTCACGGCGGTGGCGCTGGCGCTCGTCGCCAACCTGGCGGTACGGCTGCTGTGGCGCTGGCAGATCTCGCGCAGCTGGAAGGCCCGCCATCGACGGCGGCGCCGAGTCGACTGCGACGACGCCCTGTAGTCCCCCAGGCACGACACCATCCTGCCCCAGCTCAGGCCCCCACAATGCAGGCGGCCGCCTCGAGAGGCGGCCGCAGGCATGGCGAACGGTACGGGATCAGCTTGAGGTCGACGCCCCCGGCTGTTCGCTCAGCCGCCCCTCGTCTAGGCGCATGACACGATCCTGGTGGGCGGCCAGGGCCGGGTCATGGGTAACGATGACGAAGGCACAGGCGGCAGTACGGGCCAGCTCATCCATCAGAGCCAGGATGCCCGCGGCGGTGTGCTGGTCCAGATTACCGGTGGGCTCGTCCATCAGCACCAGGCTGGGGTCGGTGACCAGTGCACGGGCGATGGCCACCCGCTGGCGCTCACCGCCGGAGAGCTCGCCGGGCTTGTGGTCGGCGCGCGATGCCATGCCCACCTTCTCCAGCAGCTTCATGGCGCTGGCCTCGGCCACCTTCTTGCGCTGGCCACGCACGATCAGCGGCAGGGCCGCGTTCTCCACCGCGGTGAACTCGGCCAGCAGGTGGTGGAACTGGTAGACGAAGCCAATATGACGGTTGCGGAAGCGTCCCAGTGCGGCCTCACCGAGGTTGAGCAACGACTCGCCGGCGATACGCACCTCGCCGCGGCTGGGCCGGTCGAGCCCGCCCAGCAGATTGAGCAGTGTGGTCTTGCCGGAGCCGGAACTGCCGACGATGGCCACTCGCTCACCGGCATTGACGGTGAGGGTGAGCCCATCGAGCACGGTAATGTCCTGAGGCCCCTCGCGGTAGACGCGGGTCAGGTCGTGGCACTCCAGCATCGTCTGCCCGGCGGTACGTTGCATGGCTGTCTCCTGGTGGGGGCTCGGGGCGTGGCGGGCATCACTCATAGCGCAGCACCTCCGCCGGCTGCACGCGGGCGGCGCGCCATGCCGGATAGAGTGTGGAGAGGAAGGTCAGGACCAGGGCCGCGGCGACGATATTGCCGACGTCCTCCCAGTGCAGCCGCGAGGGAAGATTGCTTATGAAGTAGACACCGGCGTCGAGGAACTGGATGCCGAACACCGCCTCGACCCAGTCGATGATGTCGGAGATGGTCAGCGCCAGCAGCACCCCGAGTCCCACGCCCACCAGGATGCCGATCACGCCGATGGCCAGGCCCTGGACCACGAAGATACCCATGATCGAGCGCGGTGTGGCGCCGATGGTGCGCAGGATGGCGATATCGGCGTGCTTGTCGGTAACCACCATGACCAGGGTCGAGACGATATTGAAGGCCGCGACGGCGATGATCACCGTGAGCAGCAGCGCGATCATGCGCTTCTCCATCTGGATCGCCTGGAAGAGGTTGCCGTGGGAGAAGGTCCAGTCGTAGCCGCGGTAGCCCGGCCCCAGCTCGTTGACGATCGCCCGGGTCTCGGCGCTCGCCGCGAACAGGTCATCGAGCTCCAGGCGCAGGCCGCCCACGGCGTCGCCCAGGCGCGCCAGGGTCTGCATGTCCTCGATATGGGCATAGGCCAGGGCGGCATCGAGATCGGCTCCGACGCTGAAGATACCGCTGACATTGAAGCGCTTGAGTCGAGGGAAGACCCCGGCCGGGGTGATCGAGGCCTCGGGCACCAGCAGGGTGACCCGGTCGCCGACCCCCACCCCCAGGCGTCGCGCCAGGATCGAGCCGAGCACGATGTTCCACTCGCCGGGCTCGAGGTCGGCGAGACTGCCCTGCTGCATGTTCTCGCCGATGATCGACACCCGATCCTCCCACTCGGGATGGATACCATTGACCATGGCACCCTCGTTGCTGCCGCCTACCGAGAACATGCCCTGCTGCTCCACGTAGGGGGCGGCACCGATCACCCGGTCGCGCGTCATCAGGCGCTCAGCCAGCGCCTCCCACTCCACCATGCCGGTGCGTGACTCGATCTTGGTGTGGGGCACCATGCCGAGGATCCGTGTGCGCAACTCGTGATCGAAGCCGTTCATCACCGAGAGCACCAGGATCAGCACGGCCACACCGAGCATCAGGCCCAGCATGGAGGTCAGCGATATGAAGGAGATGAAGTGGTTGCGGCGCTTGGCGCGCACATAGCGCAACCCGATCAGGAAGGGCAGTCTATCCAGCATTGATGGCGTTCCTTGTCGGCGATGGCCCTGTAGCAAGGCGGCATTAGCCCTGCAGCAAGGCGGCGGGCGCCCATGGTAAGGCTTTTGCCTTGGCGCTGCATCGCCGGGAAGCGCTAATCCACGGGATTTGCACGGCTCTCGCCGATGGCAGCCGCGAACTCGGGATGCGGCTCGGGCATGCCGATGCAGGCGCCCTGGGCGAAGTCCACACCCAGGGCGCGCACCCGTGCCAGCACCGCCTCGCTGTGCACAAACTCCGCCACCGTGGCGATGCCCAGTTCGCGGGCGAACCCCACGATACCGCGGATCAGGGTCTCGGCATCGGCGTCGGTATCGACCTGACGCACCAGGCTGCCATCGATCTTGAGCAGGTCCACGTCGAGACGAAGCAGGTGCTCGAAGTTCGAGTAACCGCTGCCGAAGTCATCGATGGCGATCCTCACGCCCAGCGCCTTGGCCCGCTCGATGAAGGCGCTGACCACGGCATAGTTATCGATCCCCTCGGATTCGAGGATCTCGAAGATCAGCCGCTCGCCGGCGCCACTCTCGGCCACCCGCGCCAGCAGCACCTCGCTGATCTCGGCATCGGCGATATCCTCGCCGGAGAGGTTCAAGGAGAACTCGTGGGGACTCTCGGCCATGGCCGTCAGGCAGCGATCGATCATGGTCAGCGTCAGCCGGCGGTAGAGCCGACTGCGCCGGGCCACCTCGAGGAAGACGCCGGGACTGACCGGGCTGCCCTCTTCATCCAGCATCCGCACCAGGCATTCAAACTTGCCGACCCGCCCGCTCGCCACCTCGAGAATCGGCTGGAAATAGGCCACGACCCGGCCATCATCGAGGGCCTCGGCCAGCCGATTGGCCCAGGCCAGGTTGCGCTCGTAGTCGCGGCGCACCCGGGTGGCCGGGTCATAGAAGGCAAAGGGCCGCTGCTCTCCGCGGGCCTGCTTGAGGGCGATGTTGGCCGATGAGAGCAGGGTCTCGTCGCCATCGCCACCGCTCTCCAGCTGCCAGCTCGAGGCCACACCCAGGGTCATCTGCAGCGGCAGTTCCTGCCCCCGCCAGTCGAGCCGCAGGCCGCTCAGGGATTGGTAGAGGGATTCGACCGTCGCCTGCAGGGTGTCATCTGCCACGGCACCGGGGAGCCACACCGCCTGCTCGTCACCGGGCATGCGATAGAGCCGGCAATTGCGCCAACCACTCGCCTTCAACAACTCTTCGAGACGCTTCGCCAGGTGCTGGATCACCCGGTCACCGCAGCGATGGCCGAAGAGGTCGTTGATCTGCTTGAAGCCGTCGACATTGACCAGCATCAGCGAACCCGCCCGGCCCGACTCGAGGTCGGCCAGCAGTCGCGCGCGGTTGGGCAGCCGGGTCAGCGGATCGGTATAGAGAGTGCGCAGCTGGCGCAGCAGCCCCGCCACCAGGAACAGGATCACCCCCGCCAGCACCAGCAGGGCCAGGCCGATGCCGACCAACAGCTGCAGGTTGACCCCGCGCATGGGGGCCAGGACGGCATCGATCTCGGCCTGGGGCACGGCGATACCGAAGACCATGCCGGCGCGGGAAGTATCGTGATAGAGCGACCAGGGCTCTCCCCCGAGGGCGAGATCGCGCCGCACCATGCCCTCCACGGCGGCCAGTTTGTCGGCGTCACGGTGCAGCTCCAGCGCCGACACCTCCTCGATGAGGCGCTGGGCTCGCTGCAGGTCCTCGGCACGGGCCAGGCTGGAGAGGTTGCGATTCTCGCGATCGACCAGGAAGGCGAAGGTGCTGGGGGTAACCTGCACATCGCTGACCAGGCCGATGATGTCGTCGGCCACCCAGTCGCTGGCGGCCATGCCCAGCACGCGCCCCGCCGCATCACGGATCGGCGCACTGACGCTGATCACCGCATCGTCGATACGCGGCTTGAAGTAGGTAGCGGTCCAGTGTGGCTGGGGGTTGCCCTCGCGCCAGCCATCAAGGCGGCTCTGCAACCACTCCGCCTGGGCCCAGCCGGACGCCAGTGGCTCGACCACCACACGCTGCTCCTCGCGACGCGCGAACATCGCGACGGGTCGCTCCGACCGAGTCAACCACAGGGTAGCTCCCCGGGCGTCGGGAAACTCTGCCAGGGCCTGCTCCAGGGCCTCGGATACCCTGGCCTCGCCCGCCTCCATCTCGGCAAGCAGCAAACCCGCCCGGGCCAGCCCGCGGCTGTTCTGCTCCATGCGCCGATGGTGGGCATCGATGCGGTCGAGGTTGGCGTGGAAGGTATCGACGATCTGCCGCTCACGCAGCTCCGCGAGCGCACCCTCCGCATAGCGCAGGTTGAGGGTCGAGAGCAGCCACATGCCACCGAAGAACAGCGCCACCAGCAGCGCCAGCAGCAGCATGATCAGGGGGCGGCGCCCAAGGACGGGGCGCTGACGTCTCACCGGGTGCCCTCGGCATCCGCATCGCCAGGCGAGGCGGTGAGTGCCTCGAGCCGCTCCCTGGCCTGGTCATCGCCGTTGCTCACGGCACGCCGGTACCAGCGCAACGCCTCCTCCCGTTCGCCAGCCAGTTCGGCCATGCTGCCCATGTGTCGCTGGGCACGGGGGTCATCCTGTTCGGCGGGTGCCAGGCAGGCCTCGCGAGCCTTGCCCAGGTTGCGAATGGTGAACAGCAGGTAGCAGTCGTTGGCCTGGCGCCGATCCACCGCCTCCTCGACTCGCTCGTCGCGCTCCGCCAGGGGCTCAACCGGCGTATTGCCCGCATCGGGTGCGGGTGCCGCGGCGGCACGGCGTGCCTCCTGCTGTCGCACCCGCGTATAGAAGGCATTGACCTCGGCGGGGCAGGAGTAGAGGTAGCCGCGCCGAAAGCGAGCCAGGGTCTCACGACTGACGGGGCGCTCGGCATACTCGTCGGCGACGGCCGCGCAGCGGCGATCACGCTCCTGCGAGATATCGGTCAGCACCTCGGCATAGCGAGGATCCTCGCCATACTTCTCCAGGTAGCGGGTCAACGGATCGATGTAGGGCTGGTCGAACAGCGCCTGACGCTCTTCGCGACGCTCCTGGGCCAGCGCCGCCTGTTCCGCATCATCGCGTCCGAAGAGTCCTGCAAGGCGCTGACCCTGGGCGCTGATCGCCTCGCCGGAACGCGTCAGCCACTCGTTCGAGGTGTTGGCCACCGTTTCACGGTCGGGAAGCGAGGTACAGCCGCCGAGCATCAGACCAATCAAGGTGATCACGGAAAGCAGGGAACTGGCGCGCATGCGACTCCTTAGCGACCCCGGAACGGTCGACGTTGCCATCAGGATACCACCGCCCGGGGCGAAGACCAGCCAGGGCTGTGCCGTCCTGTGCGCTTGCATAGCGCGACCGGGCCGCCTACATTCGCCGCCTGACACCCCACGATCAGGGACATGACCCGATGGCCACACGCCTGCTCCCCGAGTGGCATCCCCAGGATGCCGTCCAACTGACCTGGCCCGGCCCGGAGAGCGACTGGGCATCGATGCTGGAGCGCATCGAGGCGACCCTGGAGGCGATGGTGGTCGCCATCGCCCGCTACGAGAGCGTGCTGATCAGCGTGCCCACCACGCTTGTCCGCACCCACCTCGCGCGACGCTTCTCCCTGCTGGGTGTCCCTGCCGAGCGGCTGACGCTGGTGGTCGCCGAGGCGGACGACACCTGGGCCCGCGACCATGGCCCCCTAGCCGTGGAGTGCGACGGCAAGCTGGTACTGAACGACTATGTATTCACGGGCTGGGGCGGGAAATTTCCCGCCGCCAGGGACAACACCCTGACCCGCCGCCTCGCCGCAGCCGGCGCCTACGCCTGCCCGGTCAGCGAGCGTGGCCTGGTACTGGAGGGCGGCGCCATCGAGAGCGACGGCGAGGGTACCCTGCTCACCACCGAGGCCTGCCTGCTCAACCCCAATCGCAACCCCGGGCTCGACCGCCGCGCCGTGGAGGAGTGGCTCCACGCGGACTTCGGCGTGACGCGGGTGCTGTGGCTGTCCCACGGGAACCTGGAGGGCGACGACACCGACAGCCACGTGGATACCCTGGCGCGCTTCTGCGACCCGGCCACCATCGCCTACGTGCATTGCGACGACGAGCAGGATCCCCACTACCCGGCGCTTGCCGCCATGGAGGCGGAGCTCAAGGCGCTGCGCCGCGCCGACGGCCAGCCCTACCGTCTGGTGCCCCTGCCCTGGCCCAAAGCCTGCCTGGATCCCGAGGACGGCCACCGCCTGCCGGCCACCTATGCCAACTTCCTGATCATCAACGGCGCCGTGCTGGTGCCCACCTACGGCGACGCCGCCGACACCCGGGCATTGAATGCCCTGGCCGAGGCCTTTCCGGAGCGGGATATCGTGCCCATCGACTGTCGCAGCGTGATCCGCCAGCACGGCAGCCTGCACTGCCTGACCATGCAGCTGCCCCGCGGCAGCCTAAGCAAACAGGCCTGAAAACTGTCTTATAGCCACACTAGCAGGGGCGCTGGGGACAAGCCGAAGAGGAGGTCCTACGCCATGGACGGCGTCGGTAGCGTACAGGGAAGTATTCACAGCGCCTCCTCGACGGTCCGGCGCTCCGGGGCTTGTCGCCAGAAAAGCCCCGACGGCGATGAACAGCCTTAAAGTGAATCCAGAGTAACCAGACACGAGGAGAGTTCACCATGTCCCGTCATCTGAAGGTCGGCCTGGTCCAGCAGCCCGCCTGGCCCGACAAGGCCAGAAGCCTCGCCGAGAGTGAGGCCGGCATCCGCGAGCTGGCCGCCGCCGGCGCCGAGCTGGTCATGCTCCAGGAGCTGCACGCCACCCACTACTTCTGCCAGTACGAGGACACCGAACTCTTCGACCTGGCCGAGCCGCTGGATGGCCCCACCGGGACCCGCCTCGCGGCACTGGCCGCCGAGCTCGATATCGTGCTGGTGGGCTCGCTGTTCGAGCGCCGCGCCGCCGGCCTCTACCACAACACCGCAGTGGTCTATGACCGCAAGCTGGGTGCCGTGGGCCACTACCGCAAGATGCATATCCCCGACGATCCGGGCTTCTACGAGAAGTTCTACTTCACGCCGGGGGACGCCGATGGCACGGGCCAGGGCTTCGCCCCCATCGACACCTCGGTAGGCCGGCTCGGCGTGCTGGTGTGCTGGGACCAGTGGTACCCGGAAGCGGCGCGCCTGATGGCCCTGGCCGGAGCGGAGCTGCTGCTCTACCCCACCGCCATCGGCTGGGACCCCGCCGACGACGATGACGAGAAGGCGCGCCAGAAGGACGCCTGGACCCTGATCCAGCGCAGCCACGCGGTGGCCAACGGGGTGCCGGTGGTGGTGGCCAACCGCGTCGACCACGAGCCGGACCACTCCGGGGTCGGCCGCGGCGTCGACTTCTGGGGCGGCAGCTTCATCGCCGGCCCCCAGGGGGAGCTAATGGCCCACGCCGGCACCCAGGCCGAGCGCCTGCTGGTGACCCTGGACATGGACCGCGGCGAGGACGTGCGGCGGATCTGGCCGTATCTGCGAGACCGCCGCGTCGACGCCTACGGCGACCTGACCCGCCGCTACCGGGACTGACCTACTCGTCCTCCTCGGCGCCGGGCAGCACCCAGTTCAGGACGATGCCCACCAGGGCGGCCAGGCTCACCCCCTGCAGGGTGAACTGGCCGCCACCCACCTGCATGCCACCGATGCCGAACACCAGAATCAGCGAGATCACCACCAGATTGCGCGGCGCGGTCAGCGAGTGGCCGGCGCGCACCAGGGTGTTCATGCCCACCACGGCAATGGAGCCGAACAGCAAGGTCATGATCCCTCCCATCACGGGCCCGGGGATGGTCTGCAGCAGCGCTCCCAGCTTGGCGATGAAGGCCAGGGTGATGGCGGTGCAGGCGGCTACCAGCATGATGCGCGGGTCGAAGGCGCGGGTCAGGGTCACCGCCCCGGTCACCTCGGAATAGGTGGTGTTGGGCGGTCCGCCGAACAGCGCCGCCGCGGTGGTGGCCAGGCCATCACCGAGCAGGGTGCGATGCAGGCCCGGCTTCTGCAGGTAGTTCTGGCGCGTCACCGAACCGATGGCCACCATGTCGCCGATATGCTCCACCGCCGGGGCGATGGCCACCGGGATCATGAACAGGATCGCCGCCCAGTGGAAGCTGGGCGCGGTGAACTCGGGGATGGCCAACCAGGCCGCCTCGCGCACCGGCGAGAAGTCCACCAGTCCCATCATCAGCGCCAGCACATAGCCGGTGACGATGCCGCCCATGATCGGCACCAGGCGCACGATGCCACGCCCGAATACCGCCAGCACCAGGGTCACCAGCAGGCTCGTCATGGACAGGAACAGCGCCGGACCGTAATCGATATGATCGCTCGTCTCGCCGGTCGCCATGCTCACCGCTACCGGCGCCAGGGCCAGGCCGATCACCATGATCACGGGCCCCACCACCACCGGCGGCAACAGCCGGTGCAACCAGCCTGTGCCCTTGAGGCGTACGGCCTGGGAGATCACCACATAGACCAGGCCGGCGGCCATCAGCCCGCCCATGGTGGCCGACACACCGAAGTTGGCGATGGAGCCCTGGATCGGCGCGATAAAGGCGAACGACGAGGCCAGGAAGACCGGCACCGTCAGCTTCGTCACCCCATGGAACAGCAGCGTGCCGATACCGGCGGTAAACAGGGCCACACTGGGATCCAGGCCGGTGAGCAACGGCACCAGCACCAGGGCGCCGAAGGCAACGAACAGCATCTGCACGCCGGTGAGCAGGGTACGTGGCAGGGAGTCGACGGGCCGCGAGCCGGCCGCAGGGGTATCACTCATATGACGGGTCTCCATGAAAACGCCCCTGGAGCGAGGTCTCAGGGGCGTGATGACAGGGTCGAAAGGGGTCAGCGAGTGCCGAAGATCTTGTCACCGGCATCGCCCAGGCCCGGGACGATATAGCCATTCTCGTCGAGGCGCTCATCAACCCCGGCGGTATAGATCTCGATATCCGGGTAGGCCTCCTGCACCCGCTTGATCCCCTCGGGCGCAGCCACCAGGACGATCACCTTCATGTGCTTGCAGCCCCGTTCGCGCAGCATGTCCAGGGTCGCCACCATGGTCCCGCCGGTGGCCAGCATGGGGTCGATGACGATGGCCATCCGCTCGTCCAGGTCATTGGCGAACTTGGCGAAGTAGGGCACCGGCTCGAGGGTCTCCTCGTCGCGATAGAGACCCACCACGCTGATCCGCGCGCTGGGGATCAGGTCGGTGACACCGTCGAGCATGCCCAGGCCGGCGCGCAGGATCGGCACGATAGTGACCTTCTTGCCCTTGAGCAGCTGTACCGGGATCTTGTTGCCGCTCCAGCCGTCGATCTCCTGCTCCTGGAGCTCAAGGTCCTGGGTCGCCTCGTAGGTGAGCAGCTTGGCCAGCTCACCGGCCAGTTCGCGAAAACTCTTGGTGCTGATACCAGCTTCACGCATCAAGCCCAGCTTGTGCTGGACCAGGGGGTGCTGGATGGCGTGGACGCTCATGGTCGGGACCTCTTCACTGGTGCGACGGGGGTTGGCGGGCGACGGAAACCGGTCGACCTTGGTCGCATGGACCACGGTGACAAATTGCGCGCCATTCTACCCGTATCCTGCGTTGAGGTTAAGGCGTGGGCGCGTCCGGTTGCTCGGGCAGCTGCCAGTCGATGGGCTCGCGGCCATGCTCGACCAGGAAGGCGTTGGCCCGGGAGAAGTGATGGTTGCCGAAGAAGCCGCGGTGGGCGGAGAGTGGCGAGGGGTGTGGGGACTCCAGCACCAGATGGCGCGAGGTATCGATCAGTGCCTTCTTCTTGCGGGCCGGGCTGCCCCAGAGCAGGAACACCGAGGGCTCGGCATGCTCGCTCACCGTGGCAATGGCGCGGTCGGTGAAGGTCTCCCAGCCGCGGCCACGGTGCGAGCCGGCATTGCCCTGCTCCACCGTCAGCGAGGTGTTGAGCAGCAGCACCCCCTGGCGCGCCCATGATTCTAGATTGCCGTGTTCCACCGGCCTGAAACCCACGTCCGCCTGCAATTCCTTGTAGATATTGACCAGCGACGGCGGGATGCGCACGCCTGGACGCACCGAGAAGCACAGCCCGTGGGCCTGGCCCGGTCCGTGGTAGGGATCCTGGCCGAGGATAACCACCTTGACCCTTTCCAGGGGGGTGAGCTCGAAGGCGCGAAACCACTCCGAGGAGTGGGGGTAGATCACCTTCCTGGCGGCCTTCTCGGCGGCCAGGAAGTCACGCAGCGACTGCATGTAGGGCGCCTCGAACTCGGCGTCGAGCCACTGCTGCCAGCTGGCGGGTAGCGGTGCTGCCATCCCTGCCCTCCTCGCCTCAGCGCTTGACCTGGTCGGCCAGCGGCTCGACGTAGGCCACGCCCATGTCCCAGGGGAACTGGATCCAGCAGTCCTGGGCCACCTCGGTGAGGTACTGGTCGACCAGCGGCTTGCCCTCGGGCTTGGCATAGACGGTGACGAAGTGTGCCTTGGGCAGCATCTCGCGGACCTTGCGGGCGGTCTTGCCGGTGTCCACCAGGTCATCGACCAGCAGCCAGCCCTCGCCGTCATGGTCGACGCCCTTCATGACGTCCAGCCCGCCCTGATCCATATGGTCGTAGCTCTTGATGCACACCGTATCGATCAGGCGCACGTTGAGTTCCCGGGCGATCAGCGCCGCGGGGATCAGGCCGCCACGGGTGATGGCAACGATGCCCTTGAAGTCACGTTCCACCAGGCGGTGGCAGAGCTCGCGCACGTCGCGATGCAGCTGATCCCAGGAGACGGTGAAGTGCTGGTGGTAGCGGTTGCTGCTCATGGAATCATTCGTCCTCGGTGAAGGAACAGACGGCAAAGACGCCGTAGCCGGCATCGCGGATGCGCGCCGAGCCGCCGAGGTCCGGCAGGTCGACGATGGTGGCGGTCTCCACCACCTGACCGCCGCTGCGGCTGATCAGCTTGGCGGCGGCCAGCATGGTGCCACCGGTGGCGATCAGGTCATCGACGATCAGGATGCGGTCGCCCGCCTTGAAGGCGTCGGAGTGCAGCTCCACCTCGGCCTCGCCGTACTCCAGGGTGTAGGTCTCGCTGATGGTGCGAAACGGCAACTTGCCCTTCTTGCGCACCGGCACGAAGCTGCAGCCCAGCTCGTAGGCCAGGGGCGCGCCGACGATGAATCCGCGGGCGTCGATGGCCGCCACGGCGTCGATATCCATCTCCTGATAGCGGTGCACGAAGCTGTCGACCAGCTTGCGGAAGGCGGCACTGTTCTGCAGCAGCGGCGTGATATCCCGGAAGTTGACCCCCGGCTGGGGCCAGTCGGGGACGGTGCGGATGACGGACTTGATGTAGTCGCCGTAGATGCTCATGGCGGGTCTCGGTAGTGAATGATCAGTCGAGGAACAGGAACTTGGCGGCGAACAGCAGCGCCAGCACGACCACCGCGGGGTTGAGGTCACGGAAGCGGCCGGAGAGCGCCTTGATGGCAACGAAGCTGATGAAGCCCAGCGCGATCCCCTCGGCGATGGAGAAGGTCAGCGGCATGGCCAGGGCGGCGATCAGCACCGGGGCGGCGTCGGTAGGGTCTTCCCAGTTGGCATGGGCCAGGCTGCCGGCCATCAGCACCGCCACATAGAGCAGCGCACCGGCGGTAGCGTAAGCCGGGATGGAGCCCGCCAGCGGCGCGAAGAACAGGCTGACCAGGAACAGCACGGCCACCACTACGGCGGTCAGGCCGGTGCGCCCGCCCGAGGCGATGCCGGCGGTGGATTCCACGTAGCTGGTAGTGGTGGAAGTGCCCAGCACGGCGCCGGCCATGGAAGCGGTGCTGTCGGCCATCATCGCCCGGCCGATGCGGGGCAACTTGCCCTCCTTGTCGAGCAGCCCCCCCTTGTGGGCCACGCCGATCAGCGTGCCGGAGGTATCGAAGAGGTCGACGAACAGGAAGGCGAAGATCACGCTGAGCATCGCCACATCGAGTGCGCCGGCCAGGTCCAGGGCCATGAAGGTCGGGGCCATGGAGGGCGGCATGGACATCAGGCCGCCATACTCGTTATGGCCGAGCACCATGGCCAGCACGGTGATGCCGAGGATGCCGATCATCACCGCACCGGTGACCCGCATGTAGGAGAGCGCGGTGATCACGAAGAAGCCCAGCAGCGCATACAGCGCCGACGGTTCGGAGAGGTCACCCACCGCGACGTAGGTGGCCGGGTTGGCGACCACGATGCCGGCGTTCTTCATGGCGATCATCGCCAGGAACAGACCGATACCCGCGGCGATGCCAAGGCGCAGGGAGAGCGGGATCGAGTTGATGATCCACTCGCGCACCCGGAAGATGCTGAGCAGGAAGAAGGTCAGGCCCGAGAAGAAGACCGCACCCAGCGCCGCCTCCCAGGTGTAGCCCATGCCCAGCACCACGCCGTAGGTAAAGAAGGCGTTGAGCCCCATGCCCGGGGCCTGGGCGATGGGATAGTTGGCCCACAACCCCATCACCAGGCAGCCCAGTGCCGCGGCCAGGCAGGTGGCGACGAACACCGCACCGTAGTCCATGCCCGCCTCGGAGAGGATGCTGGGGTTGACGAAGATGATGTAGGCCATCGTCAGGAAGGTGGTGAACCCCGCGATGACCTCCGTCTTGACGGAAGTCTTGTGCTCGGAGAGCTTGAATTGACGTTCGATCAGGCGATTCAGCATGGTGTCGTTCCTGGGCGCGTGGACGGTGCTGCGATCCTGGGTGCGGAAAAGCCGCACATGGTACCCAAAGCCTCACGGCGATGCGAGGCAGCGGTGTCTGCCAAGTTAAGCAGCTGACGGTAGCGGCGTCAGCCGCCGCCACCAACGCTAGATGCCACGGGTCTCCAGCACACGCTCAACCGTCTCGACGATGGCCTGGGTCTGGGGGTCGATCTCGATATTGACCCGATCGCCGGGCACGCGCTCGCCCAGGATGGTGCGGTGCAGGGTCTCGGGTATCAGGTCGACGCAGAAGCGCGGGCCATGCTCGGCCGTGGCACGACGCACCTCGCCGATGGTCAGGCTCGCCCCGTCGACGCCGATATAGCCCTTGGCGAACAGGAAGCGACCCAGGGCATGGGGCAGCTCGAACCACAGCCGCCGATTGTTGGGCGACTCGTCGAGCTCGACCAGCTCGGCCTGGGCCATGATGTGTCCCGACATGGCGTGCCCGCCTATCTCGTCACCGAAGCGCGCGGCCCGCTCGATGTTGACGCGATCCCCCACCGCCAGTTCACCGAGGTTGGTGACGCGCAGCGTCTCGCGCATCAGATCGAAGCTGACGCGCTCGCCATCGATGGCGGTCACCGTCAGACAGACGCCGTTATGCGCCACCGAGGCACCGATCTCCAGCCCCTCCCCCAGATTCTCGGGCAGCACGACGACATGGGTACGGAAGGCTTCGGCCTCCTGAATGGCCACCACCTCGGCGGTGCCCTGCACGATGCCAGTGAACATGGCGTCTCCTTGACTACGGGTGCCCCACACAGGGAGCAGGAAGAAGCACGAGTGTAGGGAATTCCCTCCCTTCCCGTCCATTGCCGCCATGAACCACAAGATCCACCACAAAACACAACATGAACAAAGGATATTTCGGGATCAAGGCCGCCTGGTCAGACGGGCTCTCGGCGAGATTGACAGGCCCATAGCCTACCCCTATCCTTGCCGGCTACATTGAATGGCGCCGATTTGAACCCGGCTTGCGGGCGCCCGCGGCATGACTCGGTCATGGCGTGAAGTGCAGCTAAAAGGGTGTGTCCAGCGTTGATGGCCACCCGTCAGGGTGGCCTTTTTTTGGCCCCTGCCCTGCACCGCCCGCCTCGGCGCCCACAGCGGTGGCATCCATGATCCGACTCGACAACGTTTCCAAGACCTATGTGCTCAAGGGCCGACACGGCGGCATCGCCAGGACCGTGCCGGCGCTCAAGCACGTCGACTTCCACGTGCCCGCGGGCCGCATCCACGGCGTGATCGGTCTCTCCGGGGCCGGCAAGTCGACGCTGATCCGCTGCGTCAACCTTCTCGAACGCCCGACCACCGGCACCGTCACCGTCGACGGCCGCGAACTCACCGGCCTGTCGCGCCAGGCGCTCAACCAGGCGCGCCATGGCATGGGCATGATCTTCCAGCATTTCAACCTGCTGACCAACCGCACTGTCTTCGCCAATGTGGCCCTGCCCCTGGAGCTGATGGGCATGCCGCGCGGCGAGATCCGCGAGCGGGTCACCCCGCTGCTGGAGTTGGTAGGACTCGCCGACAAGGCCAGCCAGTATCCGGCCCAGCTCTCCGGCGGCCAGAAGCAGCGCGTGGCCATCGCCCGGGCACTCGCCAGCCGTCCCAAGGTGCTGCTGTGCGACGAGGCCACCTCGGCGCTCGACCCCCAGACCACCGGGTCGATCCTGGCCCTGCTGCGCGACATCAACCAGAAGCTCGGCCTGACCATCCTGCTGATCACCCACGAGATGGAGGTGGTCAAGTCGATCTGCCATCGGGTGAGCCTGATCTCCGACGGCGAGCTGGTCGAGGAGGCCGACGTGGGCGACTTCTTCACCGCCCCGCAGACGCGACTGGGCCGCGAGTTCCTCAACGACTTCCTCAAGCTGGAACCGCCGCGGGCACTGATCGAGCGACTCGAGGCGTCCCCGGGCCACAACACCCACCCGGTGGTACGCCTGGCCTTCCGCGGCGACGCCGTGGCCTCGCCTCTGGTGTCGCGCCTGGCCAGGGAGTGCGGCGTCGATGTCAGCATCCTGCAGGCCAAGGTGGAGTCGATCCAGGAGCGCACCCTGGGCCTGATGATCGCCGAACTGATGGGCCCGGCGGAGAAGACCCGCGAGGCCCTCGACTATCTCGAATCCCACGACCTGCAGGTGGAGGTGCTTGGCCATGTCCAGCGCAATGCTTGAACTGATCCTCGAGGCGACCCTCGACACCCTCTATATGGTAGCCATCTCCGGGGTGATCTCTGCCCTGGTGGGCATCCCGCTGGGGGTACTGCTGTATGTCACCCGCCCCGGCCAGGTGCTGGCCCAGCCGGCACTCAACGGCGCGCTGGGAATCATCACCAATATCGGCCGCTCGATCCCGTTCATCATCCTGATGGTGGCGATCATCCCCTTCACGCGCATGCTGGTGGGCACCTCCATCGGCACCAACGCCGCCGCCGTGCCGCTGACCATCGCCGCCATTCCGTTCATCGCCCGCCTGGTAGAAGGCGCACTCAACGAGATCAACCCGGGCCTGGTCGAGGCCGCCCAGTCCATGGGCGCCACCCCCTGGCAGATCATCCTCAAGGTGCTGCTGCCCGAGGCACGGGGTGGCATCTTCACCGCCCTTACCGTGACCATCGTGACCCTGGTGAGCTACTCGGCCATGGCCGGCGCCGTGGGCGGCGGCGGCCTGGGCGACCTCGGCATCCGCTACGGCTACAATCGCTTCAACCCCACCATCATGTTGATCACCGTGGCGATCCTGGTGGTCATGGTGCAGGGCTTCCAGAGCCTGGGGGACTACCTGGTAAGGAAGAGCGACCACAAGTAAGGAAGACACCGTTAAATAACATATTGATATTTAAAATATCAGGCTTATTCCTTTAGTATCGTACCGACACAACAGAAGGAGCGATTCCATGCGCAAGACACTGCTCGCCACCCTGCTGGCCTCCACCCTGCCCGTCGGCAGCGCCCTGGCCGATGATCACGCCATCAAGGTCGGCACCGTCGCCGGCCCCGAGACCCAGGTGATGGAAGTCGCCGCCGAGATCGCCGAGCGCGAGTACGGCCTCGAGGTGGAGATCATCGAGTTCACCGACTACGTGACACCCAACGCCGCACTGGCCGACGGCAGCCTCGACGCCAACGCCTACCAGCACGAGCCCTACATGCGCTCCATGGTCGAGGACCGCGGCTACGACTTCGCCATCGCCGGCTACACCTTCGTCTACCCCATCGGCGCCTACTCCGAGAAATATGACAGCATCGAGGCGCTGCCGGACGGTGCCACCATCGCCCTGCCCAACGACCCCTCCAACGAGGGACGCGCGCTCATCCTGATGCACAACCTCGGCATGCTGGAGCTGACCGACCCCGAGAACCTGGAAGCCACGCCGCTGGATATCGCCGCCAACCCGCGCGACTTCGAGTTCCGCGAGATCGAGGCCGCCCAGCTCCCGCGCGTGCTGCCCGACGTCGATATGGCCTTCATCAACAACACCTTCGCCCAGCCCGCCGGCCTGACCCTGGACGACGCCCTGATCAAGGAGGGCCCGGAGTCACCCTACGTCAACCTGATCGCGGTACGCGGCGGTGACGAAGAGCGCGAAGCGATCCAGCAGCTGGTCAAGTCCTACCAGACCGAAGAGGTCGAGGCCAAGGCCGAGGAGCTGTTTGGAGCGCAGGCGGTGCCCGGCTGGAAGTAAGCCTCGTCTGTATCCAGAAGAGTGACAGGGCCGGCCGCAAGGCCGGCCCTTCTGTTTCAAGGAGCCAAGTTGACTGCCCCCCGACCTGAAGGACGGAGATTCCCAATTCACCGAGAATCGGACACGGAGGCTGGCTCCCTGCCGCTTACATTCTCTCCAAGGGCTAACACCGCCAGCCCGGCGGCTTTAATGTTGATCGCGGCGTTAATGTCGCGGTCGTGTTCGGCTGCGCACTCGGGGCACGTCCAGGCGCGAACCTGCAACGGCATCTCGGGCATCACATGCCCGCAGCCGGAGCAGCGCTTGCTGGAGGGATACCACGGGTCGATCGCCGACACCTGCCGGCCCGCCCAGGCCGCCTTGTACTCCAGTTGCCGGACGAACTCGCCCCAGCCGGCATCGCTGATCGACTTGGCCAGCGCGCGGTTGCGCAGCATGTTCTTCACCTTGAGGGACTCGACGCAGATCACTTGGTTCTCGTTGACAATCTGGCGGGACAGCTTGTGCAAGCGGTCCATCCGGCAATCGGAGATTTTGGCGTGAAGGCGAGCGACCTTCTGCCTAGCTTTGGCACGGTTCTTCGAGCCGAGCGTCTTCCTGCTCAGCCGACGCTGCGCCTTGGCCAGACGGGTCGCGTACTTCGCCGTGTGGCGGGGATTGCCGATTCGATGCCCGTCGCTGGTGACGAACAGGTCTTTCAGGCCGAGGTCGATACCTACCATTTTCGGGGTAACGGGCAGCGACTCGGGGTCGAACTCGCACAGGCACGCGACGAAGTAGCGCCCCGCCGAGTCCTTGGACACGGTGATGGTAGTCGGTTCGCTGGGCAGCTCGCGACTCCAGCGGACCGGGAGCGGCTCCTTGCACTTGGCAATAAACAGCTTTCCGTCACGGTACTTGAACGCCGAGCGCGTAAATTCCGCCGACTGGCGGTGTCGCTTGCTCTTGAAGTTCGGGTACTTGGCACGACCCTCGAAGAAGTTCTTGAAGGCCGTCTGTTGGTGGCGAAGGCACTGCTGAAGTGGCACCGAGCTGACCTCATTGAGGAAGGCGGTGTCGGCGGCCTTCTTCATCCGCGACAGCTCGGCGTTCGCGGCCACATAGCCAATTCTTTCTCGCCGCTCATGGAAGGCATCGGTGCGATAGCGAAGCACCGCGTTGTAGACGAAACGCACACAGCCAAACGTCCGAGCAAGAAGCTGTTCTTGCTCAGGCGTCGGGTAGAAGCGGTATCGGTAAGCGCGTTTCGTCATATGCACACTGTATAAACAACCATGCATAGATAGCAACCATCAAAGAAGGAGGCAGCGAGAACAGGGTCGTCCTTGCGGACGACGCGCTATCCCTCCCGGCACTAGAAGTACCGGGTATCTCGCGCAAAACTTGATGACGCACGACTATTCGCTGCTCAACCGCCAGCTGGCAGCCCTTCTCGACACCCGCGACTGGCTGACCAACAGCGCCCAGACCTGTGCCTTCATCATGCAGCAGGTCCCCGATCTCAACTGGGTCGGGTTCTATCTGCAGCACCAGCCGGAGCTGCTCTCCCTGGGCCCCTTCCAGGGCAAACCGGCCTGCCACCCCATCCCCTTCGCCAAGGGAGTGTGCGGGGCAGCCGCACGCACACGCTCCACCCAGCGCGTGGATGACGTCCACAGCGTGGCCGACCATATCGCCTGCGACGCCGACTCCAGCGCCGAACTGGTGGTGCCGGTCGTGGTTGCGGATCGACTGTGGGGCGTGCTGGACCTGGACAGCCCACGCCGGGGGCGCTTCACCGACGAGGACCAGGCAGGCATCGAGGCCCTGGTGGCCACCTTCATCGAACGCACCGACCTCGCCTGAGCCGCGGCAGCCAGACAGAAGGCACATAGCAAATCGCCCCCGCAGCGAGGCTGCGGGGGCGATTCAGTATCTGGTAGGACCAGGCGGATTTGAACCGCCGACCTCCACGATGTCAACGTGGCGCTCTAACCAACTGAGCTATGGTCCTGAGGCAGGTGTTACCGGGCGAGATCTGGTAGGACCAGGCGGATTTGAACCGCCGACCTCCACGATGTCAACGTGGCGCTCTAACCAACTGAGCTATGGTCCTGAATCTCCGCTGCGACAAGACTTCGTCGCGGCAACGGATGCGTATTCTACCCATCCGGCCCGGGAATGCAAGCCCTGATGTCACCCGCCAATGCCGGCGAATCAGCACCTTGAACGGTTTCACGCTACTCGGTACGCACCCGCTCGATAGCCTCTTTCCAGCCCCCATAGAGGCGCTCGCGTTCCGCCTCGTCCATCTGCGGCGAAAAGCGCCGTTCGCAGCGCCATAGCGCGGCGATCTCGTCGAGGTCGCGATACCAGCCGAGCCGGAGGCCGGCGAGATAGGCGGCACCCAGGGCAGTCGTCTCCAGTACCGTGGGGCGGTCCACCGGAACGCCCAGCATGTCGGCGAGGAACTGCATCACCCAGTTGTTGGCCACCATGCCACCATCGACCCTGAGGATGCCCGGCGTGGCGGACATGTCATCGTCCATGCAGACCTGCAGGTCGCGGCTCTGGTAGCAGACCGCCTGGAGGCCGGCGGCGACGATCTCGGCGATACCGGTATCGCGGGTCAGACCGAAGATCGCCCCGCGCGCCTTGGGGTCCCAGTGCGGTGCACCGAGACCGGTGAAGGCCGGCACCAGATAGACGCTATGGCCGCTGCGCGTCTGGCGCGCCAGGGCCTCGGTCTCCGCGGCGTCGGCAAACAGCTGCAGACCGTCGCGCAGCCACTGCACCGTGGCTCCGGCAACGAAGATGCTGCCCTCCATGGCGTAGGTGGGCTTGCCGTTGAGCCGATAGGCTACCGTGGTCAGCAGCCGATTTCGCGAAGTCTCGGCACTGTCCCCAGTATTGACGATCATGAAGCAGCCGGTACCGTAGGTGCTCTTGCCCATGCCGGGTGTAAAGCAGGCCTGCCCCACCAGCGCGGCCTGCTGGTCACCGGCCACCCCGGCGATGGGCAGCTCACCCCCCAGCCAGCGGGCATCGACGTGGCCGAAGTCGTCGCTGGAGTCCTTGACCTCGGGCAGCAGGGAGGCGGGAATGCCGAACAGGGCCATCAGCGCCTCGTCCCAGCGCTGCTCATGGATATTGAACAGGGCAGTGCGCGAGGCATTGGTGGCATCGGTGGCATGCACCCGACCGCCCGTCAGCCGCCAGATCAGGAAGCTGTCCACGGTGCCGAAGGCCAGCTCTCCCCGTTCGGCCCGCTCCCGCGCACCGGGGATCTCATCGAGCAGCCAGCCGAGCTTGGTCGCCGAGAAGTAGGGGTCGATCAGCAGCCCCGTGCTTGACTGGACATCCTCCAGGTGGCCCGCCTCACGCAACTGCCGGCAGGCCTCGTCAGTGCGGCGATCCTGCCAGACGATGGCGTTGTAGAGCGGCTCGCCGGTCGCCCGGTCCCACAGCACGGTGGTCTCGCGCTGATTGGTGATGCCGACCCCGGCGATCGCCTCCGGGGCGATGCCCGTATCGGCGAGCACTTCGCGGCAGGTGGCGAGAACAGACTCCCAGATATCCTCCGGATCATGCTCGATCCAGCCATCGTGGGGAAAGTGCTGAGGGAATTCGCGCTGCGCCGTGGCCATAGCCTGACCATCACGATCGAAGAGGATGGCGCGGGAACTGGTGGTGCCCTGATCGATGGCCAGGAGGTATGAAGCCATGGCAAGCATCCTGTTGTGGCTCTAGCGGCATGCAAGTTTCGCAGCCAAACGCTAATGTTCGTTTATGATCATCCAGACTACTCCAGCCAATCGCACTGCTCAAACCCCCAGACACCTGAGACACTGAGACTTTGGATGAAGACTCAGGTGCGCAGCAGTCCCTGCAGCGACCGTGACGATGTCGTAGAATCCGGCGAACCTAGGAGATCCCATGAACCAGCAGCAACGCCAGGACGCCATCATCGAACTGGTGCGCCGCCAGGGCTACGCCAGCATCGAGCAGCTCACAGAGCATTTCACGGTCACCCCACAGACCATTCGCCGCGACCTCAACACCCTCTCCGCGGAAGGACGCATCCGCCGGGTCCATGGCGGCGCCGGCCTGGAGTCGAGCACCGTCAACACCGCCTACTCGACCCGCAAGACCCTCAACCTCGAGGCCAAGCAGCGCATCGCCGCCCTCCTCGCCCGGCACATCCCCGACCACTCGTCGCTGTTCATCAACATCGGGACCAGCAACGAGGTGATCGCCGAGGCGCTGCTCGACCACCAGGGACTGGAGGTGATCACCAACAACCTCAACGTGGCGGCGATCCTCCAGCACAAGGAGGATTTCAACGTGATCATCGCCGGCGGCCAGGTCCGCTCCCGCGACGGCGGCATCATCGGCGAGGCGACCATCGACTTCATCAACCAGTTCAAGGTCGACTACGGCATCATCGGCATCAGCGGCATCGACGAGGATGGCTCCCTGCTGGAGTTCGACTACCAGGAAGTGCGGGTCGCCCAGGCCATCATCCGCAATTCCCGCAAGGTCTTCCTGGCCACCGACCACTCCAAGTTCCAGCGCAACCCCGTGGTCCGCCAGGGCAACCTGGCACAGCTCGATGCCCTGTTCACCGACCGCGAGCCGCCCGAGGCCATCCTGCGCCTGCTGAAGCAGCACGACGTGACCCTGCATATCGCCTGAGACCGCGCGCTCCCGCCCTCCCTCTCTTACCATCGCCCTGGCCGGCACGCCAGGTGAATCCTGACGCGCCTTGATGTTCGTTTTGTTTTCGTCTATTTTCGAAATCAAACATCATCGAGGTCCGGCAATCCCGGGCAGGAGATTCCATGAGCGACAAGTCGGACGAGGTGCTCGACCTCTTCGTGATCGGCGGCGGCATCAATGGCACCGGCATCGCCAACGATGCCGCCGGGCGGGGCCTATCGGTGGGCCTGTGCGAACAGGGAGACCTCGCCGGCGCCACCTCCTCGGCCAGCAGCAAGCTGATCCACGGCGGCCTGCGCTACCTGGAACACCACGAATTCCGACTGGTGCGCGAGGCGCTGCGAGAGCGCGAGGTGCTGCTTGCCAAGGCCCCGCACATCATCTGGCCGCTGCGCTTCATCCTCCCCTACCGCCCCCACCTGCGTCCGGCCTGGATGCTGCGCACCGGGCTCTTCCTCTACGACCACCTAGGCGGCCGGCGGGCCCTCCCGGCCTCCCGGGGACTGCACTTCGATGCCGGCTCCCCGCTGCTGGACGACATCCACCGAGGCTTCGAATACTCGGACTGCTGGGTCGACGACGCCCGCCTGGTGGTGCTCAATGCACGCCAGGCCCACGACGCCGGTGCCGAGATTTTGGTCGGAACCCGCTGCGTCGCCGCCCGGGAGGTGGCGGGCCTGTGGGAGCTCACCCTGGAGCGGCAAGGTGACGGCAAACGCTTCACACGCCGGGCATGCACCCTGGTCAACGCCGCGGGCCCTTGGGTCGAGGGCGTGGTGCGTGAGCAGCTACGGCGACCCTCGCGCTATGCCGTGCGCATGATCCAGGGCAGCCACCTGATCGTGCCTCGCCTGAACCATGACGAGCGCGCCTATATCCTGCAGAACACCGACCGGCGCATCGTCTTCGTGCTGCCCTACGAGGAAGACTTCAGCCTGATCGGCACCACCGACCGGCGCTATCAGGGCGACCCGTCACGCGTCGAGGCAACTGCGAAGGAGATCGACTACCTGCTGTCGGTGGTCAATGCTCACTTCCGCACCCAGCTCTCCCGGGACGCCGTGATCCGCACCTTCTCCGGCGTGCGTCCGCTGTGCGATGACGAATCGGCCGACCCCTCGGCCATGAGCCGCGACTACACCCTCGACCTCGACACCTCGGGGGCGCCGCTGCTCTCCGTCTACGGCGGCAAGATCACCACCTACCGCAAGCTCGCCGAGGCGGCACTGACACGCCTCGCCCCGCACCTCCCCGCCATGGGCCAGGCCTGGACCGAACACACTCCGTTGCCGGGGGGCGACATCGAGAGCCAAGCCGCCCTGCGCGCCGAACTGCTGGACGCCTACCCTTGGCTGGGCGAGGAACGGGCGGCGCGCTTCGCGCGCACCTACGGCAGCCTGTGCCGCGAGTTCCTCGAAGGCGCGCGCCGGGAGGAGGACCTTGGCGAGGCCTTGGGCGCCGGCCTCACCCCCGCCGAGGTCGACTACCTGGTGGCGCGGGAGTGGGCGCGCACTCCCGAGGACATCCTGTGGCGGCGCACCAAGCTCGACGTACGCGTCACCGCCGCCGAGCGGCGGCGCCTGGCCGACTACCTCGCCGAGCGGACCGACCTCAGGGCCTCCACAGTGGCGTGATGCTCGCCGGCGCCAGCGGCTCCCGCTCACGGTGCCGGGCCAGGTCGCGGCCCTCTAGGGCGGTGAGCAGGATCTGTAGCGGGTCGCCGTGGCTGACCAGCAGCAGGGTCTCGCCGGCATGGGCCCGCTCCAGTTCCTCGATCACCGCCATCATCCGCGCGGCCACCTCGACCACCGACTCGACGCCGGCGTAGCGGTGGGCGGAGTCGCGGGAATCCCGTGCCCAGACCTCGGCATAGCGCACATCCCTCTCCCCCTCCAGGTCGCCGAAGTGGCGTTCCCGCAGGCGCGTGTCGGCCTCGAGCCCCAGCCCGAAGTGGCGAGCGATACGCTCGGCAGTCTCGGTGGTGCGCAGGAAGTCCGAGTGCACCACGCGCTGCGGCCTCGCCCAGCGCCACCCTGCCAGCACCTCGACCAACTGGTCGCGCCCCCGCGCCGAGAGGCCGCAGCCTCCTACCCCGCGCGCTGGCGTACTGACGATCCTGCCCGCCAGGTTGGCCTCGCTGTGCCCGTGACGCATCAGCAGGTAGTGGTTTTTCAGGGACTGAGAGGCGAGGGAGAAGCCGTTTGACATGATATTGTCACCAACCCTAAATTGATGAGGCGATTCGGAAATAATCATCGATGCACGTTGCGTGTCGATAACCGAACATACCCAAGGACAACAACAAACGCGAGGTACGCCATGCCCAGTCCCCACACCCTCTTCGCCCTGCTGCCCCTGGCCCTGCTGATGATCGGTACGGCCCAGGCCCAGGAGTGTGAACGCGGCGCCCTGGACGCCATCTACTGCGACGAGAACGGCGACATGGTGGCCGACCGCCCGGCGGATGAAGCCCAGTGGGCCGACCCCGACACCCTGATCTTCGCCTATACCCCGGTGGAAGACCCGGCCATCTACTCCGATATCTGGCAGCCATTCATCGACCACCTGGAGGAGGTCACCGGCCGCGACGTGCGCTTCTTCGCCGTGCAGTCCAACTCGGCCCAGGTCGAGGCGATGCGCAGCGGCCGCCTGCATATCGCCGGCTTCTCCACCGGCCCGACGCCCTTCGCCGTCAACCTGGCAGGGGCCGTGCCCTTCGCCCTGATGGGATCGGATGACGGCCGCTTCGGCTACACCCTGCAGCTCTATACCCACGTCGACTCCGGCATCGACGAGGTGACGGACCTCAAGGGCAAGCGGGTCGCCCACACCTCACCCACCTCCAACTCCGGCAACCAGGCCCCGCGGGCCCTGTTCCCCGAGCTCGGCATCGTGCCGGACGAGGATTACGAGGTGGTCTACTCAGGCAGCCATGACCAGTCCATGCTCGGCGTGGTGGCCCGGGACTACGACGCCGCCCCGGTCGCCTCCGAAGTGGTAGAGCGCATGGCGGCACGCGGCCTCTACGACCCCGACGACGTCCGACTCCTCTACGAGTCCGACAGCTTCCCGACCACCTCCTACAACTATGCCCACAACCTCCACCCGGAGCTGGTCGAGAAGATCGAGGAGGCCTTCTTCAGCTTCGAGTTCGAAGGCACCGAGCTGGGCGAGGAGTTCGAGGGCGTCGAGAAGTTCATCCCCATCAACTACGCGGAGCACTGGAAGGTCATCCGCACCATCCAGAACGCCAACGGCGTCGAGTACACCCCCGACAACCTCCAGTAACCATGCCCGCTCGACCGCCCATGCCGCCCTCGTGGCCGGCATGGGCGTCGCGACGCCGCGTCCAACGAGAAGCCGCGATGCTAGAGATCTCCAACCTGGTCAAGCGCTACGGTCAGGACGAGCCCGTGCTCAAGGGGCTCGACCTGGCCGTCGACGGCAACAGCGTGGTGGCCATCGTCGGTGCCTCAGGCGCCGGCAAGAGCACCATGCTGCGCTGTATCAACCGCCTGGTGGAACCCACCTCGGGCTCGATCCGGCTCAACGGTACCGAGCTGGTCAACCTGCGCCACCGAGAGCTGCGCCGCGCGCGGCGCAAGATCGGCATGGTGTTCCAAGGCTTCAACCTCATCGATCGCCTCACCGTGATGGAGAACGTGCTGGCCGGGCGACTCGGCTATGTCAGCCTGTTCCAGGCGGTGAGTCGACGCTATCCCCAGGAGGACATCAAGCGAGCCTTTACCCTGATGGAGCGGGTAGGCATCGCCCACTACGCCAACAAGCGCGCCGACGAGCTCTCCGGTGGCGAACGCCAGCGGGTCGGCGTGGTGCGCGCCCTGATGCAGGAACCGGAGGTACTGCTGGCCGACGAACCCACGGCATCGCTGGACCCGCGCACCTCCGAGCAGATCATGGTACTGCTGCAGAGCCTGGCCAGCGAGCTGGCCCTGCCGGTGCTGATCAACATCCACAACGTGGCCCAGGCCAGGAGCTACACCGACCGCATCGTTGGGCTGCGCCACGGCACCATGATCTTCGATGGTGCCCCCGCCGACTTCGACAAGGCGGCCCTGGACGCCATCTACGGCGGCATCGAGTCGCCGGAGGACGAGACCATCACGCCTCAGGCCGACCCCGGAAAGCGTGAACGGGAGATTCGCCATGACTCGCCCTGAAGCCAGCGGGGGAACGACACCCCGAACCTGGCGCAAGCCCCCCTTCATCGCCAACCCCATCCTGCGCTATGGCGTGCTGGCAGTGGTGGCTGTCTATCTCGTCTGGGCTCTTGGCACCCTGCCCTTCAACTGGGAGCGCATCAGCGAAGGGCTGCCACGCGCCGCGCGGATCTTCGGCGGCGGCTTCCCGCCGAGCTTCTCGCGCTTCGACCTGCTGCTGACCGGCTTCACGGAGAGCCTGCAGATCGCCGTCCTCTCCACCCTGCTCGGGGTCCTGCTGTCGATTCCGTTCGCGGTGATGGCTGCGCGCAACATCGCACCGCTGCCCATTTACCTGCTGGGACGCGCGGTGATCATCGTCTCGCGCAGCTTCCATCCAGTGATCGTCGCCATCCTCTTCGTCGCTGCCGTCGGCTTTGGTCCCTTGGCGGGCATCCTGACGCTGACGCTCTACTCCATCGGCTTCGTCGGCAAGCTGCTCGCCGAGGAGATAGAGGAGATCGACTGGGGCCAGGTCGAGGCCATGCGTGCCACGGGCGCCGGCTATCTGGCCACCCTCCACTATGCGGTCTTTCCCCAGATCCTGCCGCGCCAGGTGGGGCTCTCCATGTACCAGCTCGACAGCAACCTACGCGCCTCCGCGGTGGTGGGGATCGTCGGCGCAGGAGGGATCGGCAGCACCCTGATGAACGCCTTCGGGCGATACGACTATGACTTCGCATTCGCCATCCTGCTGGTGATCATCGCGGTGATCCTGGTCAGCGAGGGCGTGAGCGGCTGGGTAAGGAAGAAGATATGGTAGAGGACGCCGACCTGCTGGCCGATCGCATCTGGCGACGCCACAATCCCCGGGAGCAGCTCATCCGTTACGGCGTGATGCTGTTGACGCTGATGCTGGTCGTCTGGGCTGTGCGCGACATCGACATCTTCTGGCCCTGGGTATGGGATGCCCCCAATCAGATCTCGAGCCTGGGCGCCCGCATGTGGCCGCCGGACCCGAGCCGCCTCGGCGAGATCGTCAGTGCCATGATTGAGACCGTGCATATCGCCACCCTGGCCACCATGCTGACCATCTTCATCGCCCTGCCGGTCTCCTATATCGCCGCCCAGAACACCACGCCTAACCGCGCCTGTCTGTGGCTGGGACGCTTCATCCTGGTCTCGAGCCGCTCGGTGAATACCATCATCTGGGCGCTGCTGTTCGTGGCGATCTTCGGCCCAGGCGTGCTGGCCGGGATACTGGCCATAATGTTCCGTTCGGTGGGCTTCATCGGCAAGTTGATGGGCGAGGCCATCGAGGAGATCGATCGTCGCCCGGTGGAGGCCATGGAAGCGACCGGCGCCTCCAAGGCGAAGGTCATCGCCTATGCCGTCGTGCCCCAGGTGATGCCGGCTTTCTTCGCCATCGTCATACTGCGCTGGGACATCAACATCCGCGAGTCCACGGTGCTGGGGCTGGTCGGGGCCGGCGGTATTGGCGTGATCCTGCAGGGCTCCATAGACACCTTTGCCTGGCAGACGGTAGCCACCATCCTGATCGCCATCATCGTGCTAGTGCTGATTGGCGAGGCGATCACCGGCCTGCTGCGCCGCCGTGCGCTGTAGGTGATGACGCCCCGAGCGAGCCAGGTGAGTCGAAGCGGGGTATGCTGGCACCATCGTCTGCAAGGGAAAATGCCTAGTGGTCTCCATTGCGTCTGCAGTGCTTGCCTTGTTGCTGCTCGGCATCACCCTCGTCGCCAGGCTGCGCGTCACCTGGTGGTGGATTCGCGCTGCCGAATTCCCCCGGGTACAACTGGCCGCCGCCGCCCTGCTGTTGCTGCCCATCTGCACATTTGCCGACGCCCCCTGGTCTCTGGTTGGCCTTGGGAGCTGCCTGATGGTGATCGCGATCCAGGTCGTCCATGTACTGCCCTGGACCCCGTTCTGGCCGGTACAGGTCAAGCGCGCCGAGCCTGGACACGAGAGCCGCTGCCTGACGCTGCTGATCGCCAATGTCCTGACGCCCAACCGCAATGCCCGGGGGCTGATCGCACAGATCCATCAATACCGCCCCGACCTCGTGCTGACCCTGGAGTCCGATGGCTGGTGGCAGGAGCAGCTCGATGGCGCCCTCAACGAGGCGTGGCCCCATGCAATAAGGGTTCCGCTGGACAACCTCTATGGCATGCATCTCTATTCACGCCTGCCGCTGGTCGACCCCGAGGTCCAGTGGCTGATCCAGGACGATATCCCCTCGTTTCATACCGGCGTTCGCCTGCCTTGCGGCGACGAGATCCGCCTCCACGCCCTGCACCCACGCCCGCCTGCCCCCGGCGAGAGCGAGGAGTCACTGTGGCGCGACGCCGAGCTGCTGCTGGTGGGCAAGGCGATCCACGACGACCCGGTGCCGACCCTGGTGGCGGGGGACCTCAACGATGTCGCCTGGTCTCGCACCACACGCCTGTTCTGCCGGGTAAGCGGCATGCTCGACCCACGCCGGGGCCGCGGCATGTTCAGCACCTTCCACGCCCACTATCCCCTGTTGCGCTGGCCGCTTGACCACGTGTTCGCAAGCGAGCACTTCACCCTGGGAGGCCTGAAGCGGCTGCGCGGCTTCGGCTCTGACCACTTTCCCATCCTGGCCACACTCTGCTTTCGGCCCGCCCGAGCCGACGAGCATGACACCCCAGAGGCGGACGCCGAAGAGCACCGCGAGGCCCACAACACGGTCCACGAGGGCAAGGAGCGCGAGCAGCAGGAGTGAGCGCTATTCCGGTATTCCGCCCCGCGTCAGAGCAGCGGGGTCGAGCAGCCGCGTGAGCTCCTCCCGGGAGAGCTCGGTCTGCTCCTCGGCCACCTCGATGATCGGCCGACCGGCCTGGTAGGCCTGCTTGGCGATGGCCGCCGCGGCGTTGTATCCGATCACCGAGTTCAGCGCCGTCACCAGGATGGGGTTGCGTGACAACGGCTCGGCGAGGTTCTCCTCACGCACCCGGAAGGTGGCGATGGCGCGGTTGCCGAGCAGCCAGGCGGTATTGCTCATCAGGGTGATCGACGTCAGCAGATTGTGTGCGATCAGCGGCAGCATGACGTTGAGCTGGAAGTTGCCGCTCTGCCCGGCCACGGTGACCGCCGTATCGAGCCCGATCACCTGGGCAGCGGCCTGGGCCGCCGACTCGGGGATCACCGGGTTGACCTTGCCCGGCATGATCGAGCTGCCCGGCTGCAGGGCCTCCAGCTCGATCTCGCCGAGGCCGGCCAGGGGGCCAGAGTTCATCCAGCGCAGGTCGTTGGCGATCTTCATGATCACACACGCCAGGCCCCTGAGCTGTCCGGAGAGCTCCACCGCCGCATCCTGGGAGGCGAGGCTGGCAAAGAAGCTGTCGTTTGGGGTGAAGGCGAGTCCGCTCTGCTCGGAGAGCCGGGCGGCCATGCGCTCGGCGAACTCGGGGTGGGCATTGATGCCGGTACCCACCGCCGTGCCCCCCTGGGCAATTCGGCAGAGCCTGACCAGAGCACTATCCAGGCGCTCGATGGCCTGCCCCAGCTGGCTCGACCAGCCGCCCAGTTCCTGGCTCATGCGCAGGGGCATGGCGTCCATCAGGTGGGTGCGGCCAGTCTTGACCACGCCATCGAGATCAGCGGCGCGGCTGTCGATGGTCTCGCGCAGATGGACCAGGGCCGGACGCAGGCGGTTGGTCACCTCCAGCGCCGCGGCGACATGGATGGCGGTGGGAATCACGTCATTGCTGGACTGGCCCATGTTGACATGATCATTGGGCCCCACCTCCAGCCCCTTGCGACTGGCCAGGTTCGCCAGCACCTCGTTGACATTCATGTTGCTGGAGGTACCGGAACCGGTCTGGAAGACGTCCACCGGAAAGTGCTCATCATGCTCACCGCGAATCACCGCCTCGGCGGCGGTGGCGATCGCCTCGGCGCGCTCGTCGTCGAGTAGCCCGAGCTCGGCATTGACGCGCGCCGCGGCGAGCTTGATACGCGCAATGGCATGAATGAACGGCGCGGGCATGGCCTGGCCCGAGACCGGAAAGTTGTTGACGGCGCGCTGAGTCTGCGCCCCATAGAGGGCATCCGCCGGGACCTCCAGCGCCCCCATGCTGTCGCGTTCGCTGCGTGTCGCACTCATCGCCTGGCTCCTCATGTCGGCCGCGGTTCTCTCCCCTCACCATGGTGCCGCCCACCCCATTCGGCAAGGCCCGCGTCACTCGCGGTGCTGCTCGATATCGATGTTGCACTGCACAAGCCGCTCTGCTATTGTGCATCGCAACAGAGCAGCAACTGCTCCCCTACACTCAGTGAAACCAGGAGGTTCCACCATGATGAACGCCTTCAACTTCGACACCAAGGCCTTCGACACCAAGCAGGTCGAGTCCATGTTCTTCGCTCCGGCCCGCGCCTACGCCAACCTGGCCGTGGACTACAGCGAGAAACTGGCCCACGCCCAGCTCGACGCCACCAAGGCCTACACCGACACCGGCCTGGCCCAGCTGCGCACCCTGATGAACGTCAAGGATGCCGAAGGCCTGCGCTCCTACATGGAAGGTCAGCAGAAGGTCGCCAAGGACCTCGCCGAGCGCATGAAGGGCGACGCCGAGAAGGTTGTCTCCCTGCAGCAGGACTTCGTCCAGCAGAGCCAGAAGCTGACCGAGGAGAACGTCAAGCAGGCCCAGGCGACCGCCACCAAGGCCGCCCAGTAAGCTTGACCTCGGGGCGCTCCGGCGCCCTGCTCCCCCGGGAGATCCCCAAACCGCCGCCCCTTGCAGGGCGGCGGTTTTCGTTGGTAGCGGCATGCCGTTTGGCCTGGTGTTACGCTACCCTTGGCCGAGGCACGGGGCGCCTGCAGAAATTGAACCGGATAGGGAGGTCAATCATGAAACGCTACTTTCCCCTCGTCTTCGCGGCACTGGTGCTCGCCGGCTGTGAAGTCGTTCCCCCCGCCCCTACCGAGCGGATCGAGGTCATCGAGCGGGGTGAGACCCAGCGTGATGCCCCGCAGGAGACTCGTGAAGCGGAGCGCGACGCCACTGCCTCACGCGCCAAGAGAGAGGTCGCCTATCCCGAGGCCGAGTATGCCAGGCTCGAGAAACACGGCAGTGCGGCGGTCAGCGGGCGCCTGACGCTGAGCGGACGTGCGGTGCCCAATGCCGGCGTCTCGGTGGCGCCGGTGACCAGCTACTCCGCCGAGGCCGCCGAGAAGGCGCTGGCCGGGGTTGCCGTGGAGCCCGCCGACCCCAGGGCACGGGAGTACACCCACACCACTCGCACCGACGGCAACGGCTACTTCCGTGTCTCCAACCTGCCCGCCGGAGAATTCTACGTCTCGGGTGCAGGCCCCGACCCGCAGACCGGCAAACCCAGGGTAGTGATCCGCCAGATCTCGCTGGGTAACGGACAGCACAGGGAGATAACGCTCGCGCGGTGAGTCGAGTGCTTGGCTACCAGCCCAGCGCCTGCTTGACGAAGGGAATGGTCAGCTTGCGCTGGGCGGAGAGCGAGGCACGGTCGAGCTGCTCCAGCAGGCGGAACAGCTCATCGAGACGCCGCGGCCCGCGGTGCAGGATGTAACGCGCCACCTCGTCACCGAGCTGCATGCCGCGCCCCCGAGCACGCAGCTGCAGGGCAGCCAGGCGCCCGCTGTCGTCCAGCCCCTGGACGTGAAAGGTCACCCCCCAGGAGAGGCGCGAAGCGAGGTCGGGAAGCTTCACGGGTAGCTGGCGCGGTGGCGCCTCGGCGGCCACCACCAGCCGCTTGCCGGCATCGCGCAGGCGGTTGAAGGCGTGAAACAGTGCCTCCTCCCAGCGGGGCCGTCCCACTACCCGGTCCAGGTCATCGATGGCCACCAGGTCCAGGCGCTCGATATCCTCGAGCATCAGCGGGGGGAAGTGGCCGAGCTCCTCCAGCGGCAGATAGAGGGCACGCATGTCGCGATCCGAAGCCGCGTGGCAGGCGGCCTGCAGCAAGTGGCTGCGCCCCACTCCCGGCGCCCCCCACAGGTAGAGAAAGGGCTCGCCCTCGGGCTCGAGCTGGTGAGTCAGCCGCCCCACCAGAGTGGCGTTGGGGCCAGGATGGAAGTTGACGAAGGTGGCATCGTCACGCAGCCCGACGCCCAGTGGCAGCTGCGCGGGCGCACGGCTCATGGCGACTCCTCGTCGTGGCTTCGGTTGAGTGTCTCGTCGTACAAGGCACTGTTCTTGTAGCGGCTGTTGAGTTCCCGCAAGAGTACCATGATCACCGCCGCCGCCGGCAGCGCCAGCAGCACCCCGGTGAAGCCGAACAGGTTGCCACCGGCGAGTACCGCGAAGATCACCGCCACCGGGTGCAGGCCGATCTTGTCGCCCAGCAGCTTGGGTTGCAGCACCACGCTCTCCACCACCTGGCCGAAGCCGAACACCGCCGCCACCCCCGGCAGCAGCCACCACTCGCCGCCCTGAAAGAAGGCCACCAGGCCGGCCACGCTGATGCCGACGATCACACCCAGGTAGGGCACGATGCTGGCCAGCCCCGAGAGCAGACCGATCAGCAGGCCGAAGCGCACCCCCAGCAGGGTGAGGCCGATGGCGTAGATGATCCCCAGGCACAGCATCACGATCAGCTGGCCGCGCAGGAACGCCGAGAGCACCTCGTCGCACTGGCCCGCCAGGCGGATCACGGTATCCTCCCAGCGCCGCGGCAGCCAGTCACGCACCTTGGCGACGATGATGTCCCAGTCGAGCAGCAGGTAGAAGGTGACCACCGGAATCAATGCCAGGTTGCCGATCCAGCCGACCAGTGCCAGGCCCGAACGCGACACCTGGGAGAGCAGGGTCGCGGCGAAGGTGCCGGTCTCCTTCCAGTTGTCCATCACCGTCTGGCGCAGGGCATCGATATCGGTGGAAAGGTCCATGCCGGTCAACGACTGCACCTTCGGTACCACCGTCTGCTGTATCCACTCGAGCACTGCCGGCAGCGACTCCACCAGCTGGGCGAGCTGGCGACCCAGCACCGGCACCACCAGCAGCAGCGAGATCACGATGACCAGCGTCAGCAGCAGGAACACCAGCGACACCGAGAGTCGGCGCGACAGGCCCAGTGCCTCCAGACGGTCGGCCAGGGGGTCACCCAGATAGGCCAGCACCATGCTGACGAAGAACGGCATCAGCACCGGCTCGATGCTGACGAAGAACCACAGCGCCAGCGCCGCCAACCCGGCCGCGACCCACCACTGTCTGCGCATTGCTACCTCCTTGTCCCGCGACCGCCGACGGGCTGCCAGCCGTTCGCCGTGATGCTACAATTCCGCCCCAGACTTGCCTACCGCGTGGCGGCTCCCGCCACGCCGACCACCCGACAGGACTCCCGATGACCGACTCCTCCTCACGCCCCTCGCTCAGCTACAAGGACGCCGGCGTCGATATCGACGCCGGCAATGCCCTGGTCGACCGCATCAAGGGGGTCGCCAAGCGTACCACTCGCCCGGAAGTGATGGGCGGACTGGGCGGCTTCGGCGCCCTCTGCGAACTGCCCACCGGCTACCGCGAGCCGGTGCTGGTCTCGGGCACCGATGGCGTGGGCACCAAGCTGCGCCTGGCCATGGACCTGGGTCGCCACGACACCATCGGTATCGACCTGGTGGCCATGTGCGTCAATGACCTGGTGGTGGCCGGCGCCGAGCCGCTGTTCTTCCTCGACTACTATGCCACGGGCAAGCTCGATGTGGACATCGCCGCCGACGTGGTCGACGGCATCGGCGCCGGCTGCGAGAAGGCCGGCTGCGCCCTGGTGGGCGGCGAGACCGCCGAGATGCCCGGCATGTACGAGGGCAGCGACTACGACCTGGCCGGCTTCTGCGTCGGCGTCGTGGAGAAGTCCGAGATCCTCGACGGCCACAAGGTGGCCGAGGGCGACGTGCTGCTGGGCATGGCCTCCTCCGGCCCCCACTCCAACGGCTACTCGCTGATCCGCAAGATCCTCGAGGTCTCCGGCGCCGCGCTGGACACCGAGCTCGCCGGCGAGTCCCTGGGCGACGCCCTGATGGCGCCGACGCGCATCTACGTGAAGCCGCTGCTGTCGCTGATCAGGGAGAGCGGCGTGCCGGTGCATGCCCTCTCACATATCACCGGCGGTGGTCTCACCGAGAACCTGCCCCGGGTGCTGCCCGAGGGCCTCGCTGCCCGGGTCGATGTCAGCGCCTGGCAGCGTCCGGCGGTCTTCGAGTGGCTGCGTGAGCAGGGCAACGTCGCCGAGGAGGAGATGTACCGCGTGCTGAACTGCGGCATCGGCATGGTCATCGTGGTCCCGGCCGAGAAGGCCGACCAGGCCCGCGCCCACCTGCAGGCCCATGGGGAGGCGGTCTACCGTATCGGCGAGATCGTCGCCGGCGAGAATGGCGGCGAACGGGTGATCCTGGAGAACCTTTCGGCATGAGCGAGAACTACGAGAGCGATACCCTGCAGGACTTCACCCCCGAGGCTGCCGATGCCCGCCGGGTGGTGGTGCTGATCTCCGGCAACGGCAGCAACCTGCAGGCGCTGATCGACGCCCAGAGCCACGACGCCCTGGGCGGCGAGGTCGTCGCGGTCGTCTCCAACGAGCCGGACGCCTACGGGCTGACCCGCGCCCGGGAGGCGGGCATCGACGCGGTGGTACTGCCCCACCGAGAGTACGAGAGTCGCGACGCCTACGACGGCGCCCTGATCAAGGTGATCGAGCGCCATGAGCCGGACCTGGTGGTACTGGCCGGCTTCATGCGCATCCTCACCCCGCGCTTCGTGCAGCGCTTCCTGGGGCGCCTGATCAATATCCACCCCTCGCTGCTGCCCGACTACCAGGGCCTGAACACCCACGCCCGGGCGCTGGCCGATGGTGTCGCCGAGCACGGCTGCAGCGTGCACTTCGTCACCGAGGAGCTCGACGGAGGGCCGGTCCTGATGCAGGCCGTGGTCGAGGTCGCCGCGGACGAGACCGAGGAGAGCCTCAAGCAGAAGGTGCACGCCCGCGAGCACCTCATCTACCCCATCGCCGTGAAGTGGTGCCTGGAGGGTCGCCTGCAGTTCACCGGCGAGGGTGCGACCCTGGACGGCACCCCGCTGCCGCTGCACGGAATGCGCATGTCCCACGCCGACGCCGCCGAGGAGCTGGACGAGGAACTCGAGGGATAAGCGGCCAAGTAGAAAGTAGAAAGACGTTCCAGCGACACTGAAAAGCCCCGCAGGCTGCGCGCCGGCGGGGCTTTCTTGTCACTTGCACCTTGTCACTTGAACCTGGCCGAAGGCCCTCAGGTGCGCGGCAGGGTCACGCCTCGCTGCCCCATGTACTTGCCGCCGCGGTCCTTGTAGGAGGTCGCGCACACCTCGTCGGACTCTAGGAACAGCATCTGGGCCACGCCCTCGTTGGCGTAGATCTTGGCCGGCAGGTTGGTGGTGTTGGAGAACTCCAGGGTCACGTGCCCTTCCCACTCCGGCTCCAGCGGCGTCACGTTGACGATGATGCCACAGCGCGCGTAGGTGGACTTGCCCAGGCAGATGGTCAGCACGCTGCGCGGGATGCGGAAGTACTCCACGGTACGCGCCAGGGCAAAGGAGTTGGGCGGAATCACGCAGACGTCACCCTTGACGTCGACGAAGCTCTTGTCATCGAAGGCCTTGGGGTCCACCACCGCCGAGTGGATGTTGGTGAACACCTTGAACTCGTCGGCACAGCGCACGTCGTAGCCGTAGCTGGAGGTCCCGTAGGAGATCACCCGACGCTCGTTCACATAGCGAACCTGGTCGGCCTCGAAGGGCTCTATCATGCCCTCCTGCTCGGCCATGCGGCGAATCCAGTTGTCGGACTTGATGCTCATGGAACCTTTTCCTGCTGCGTTGGAATCAGGGGCGCGGGCCCGGGGCCGCCATGATAGCGGCCCCGGGCCCGGGCGTCACGCCGGGGGACACACTGAGAATCACTCGCTGAACGAGATGCTCGGGCCCTCGTCGGCCTGGGCCTGCACCTGCGCGGCGACCTGGCGCGCCATGTCGCGGAAGGTGGCGGTCACCTCGCCCTCCGGGTCGGCGACCACCGTGGGCCGGCCACCGTCGACCTGCTCGCGGATGGAGAGGGTCAGCGGCAGGCGACCCAGCACCCGAGTCTCATACTCCTGGGCGATGCGCTCCCCGCCACCCTCGCCGAAGATCGGCTCGGCATGACCACAGTTCGAGCAGATATGCAGCGACATGTTCTCCACCACCCCGAGCACCGGCACGTTGACCTTGCGGAACATCTCGATCCCCTTGCGGGCGTCCAGCAGGGCGATGTCCTGGGGCGTGGTGACGATCACCGCGCCATCTACCGGCACCTTCTGAGCCAGGGTCAGCTGGATGTCACCGGTACCCGGCGGCATGTCGATGAACAGGTAGTCCAGGTCATCCCAGACGGTCTGGGTCAGCAGCTGCTGGAAGGCCCCGGCTACCATCGGTCCGCGCCACACCATGGGCTCGCGGATATCGACCATGAAGGCCATGGACATGGCCTGGATGCCATGGGCCTCGAGCGGGCGCATGCGATTCTCGCCGGCCGCCTCGGGACGCACGCCCTCCCCCACACCGAGCATCTGGGCCTGGCTGGGGCCGTGGATGTCGGCATCCAGGATGCCTACCCGGTACCCTTCCGCGGCCATGGCCAGGGCCAGGTTCACGGTGACGGTAGACTTGCCGACGCCGCCCTTGCCGGATGCCACGGCGACGATATGCTTGACCCCTTCGATCACGTCCTGCTCCTTCGCTTGTAGAATCACCGCGCCGGCGCGAGACCGACACACTGGAAATCAGTATACGCCTTGCTTGACGGCGACCGAACCTACCACAGCAGGACGGCGGACCCCGGGGCCCGCCGTCCTGTCATGCTGTCAGGGCACGCCGCTTTCAGCCCTGATCATCGCCCTCTTCGGCCGTCGGCTCGGCTTCGCTGTCCGCCGCCTCACCGGCCTCTGCATCACCACCGAGGTTCGTCTCGGTCTCTGCCGACTCCGAATCCCCGCTGGAATCCTGGCTGCTGCCGACCTCGAGCGACTCGAGTTCGCTGCGCCAGGTCGCCAGCTGCGACTCCAGCCCACGCAGCTGGGCCTCGCGACGCTCGACCTCACTCTCCACGGCGGCCTGCTCGTCGCGGCCGATGCCGATGGCCAGCTTGAGGTCCTCGAGCTGGCCCTGCGCCTCCTGGACTGCCTGCTGCACCTGGTCACGCTCATCGCGCAGGGATTCGAGTTCCTGAGTCAGGGCATCGCGCTCCTCGCCCAGGGCAGCGAGGCGCTCCTCGAGCTGGTCGCGTTCGGCCTGGCTGGCCTCGACCTCCTCCTGGAGTGCCGCATGGCGCTCTCCCGCCGCATCGATCTCCCCCTGCAGGCTCTCCAGGTCCGCTTCTGCCTGCTGACGCGCCTCCTCGGCGGCCTGGCGCTCCTCCAGCGCCGCCTGGCGGGCCTCTTCGGCCTCCTGACGCTGGCCCTCGGCCTCCTGACGGGCAGCCTCGGCGGATTCGCGCGCCTCCTCGGCATCGCTGAGCGCCTGCTCCACGGTGTCGCGCTCCTCCTTCAGCTCCGCCAGGGTCGCCTCGAGGCCCGACTGCTCCTCTTCGAGCGTGGCAATATTCGCCTCGAGGGCCTCCCGGGACCCCTTCAGCTCCTCGAGTCGCGTCTCGGCAGAGCCGATGTCGGCCTGGATGGCCTCCAGGCGCTCGCTGGCCTCGGCCTCACGTGCCTCGACGTCGGCCTCCAGGGTCTGTCGGCGCTGCTCGAGTTCGGCGATCTGCGCCTCGAGCGCCTCGATCTCCTGGCTGGCCTGGTCGTGCTCTTCCAGCTGGGTGGCCAGTGTCTGGTTACGCGACTCCAGCACGGCCATCTCGGCCTCCAGGGCCTCGCGCGCCTCCTTGTGGGTACCGGCACTGCTCTGGGCGATGATCGCCCAGACGACGCCAACGGCCGCGATGCCGGCGAGGCCGCGCACGCGGTTATCCTTGAACGGTGATGTCTGCGGGGTTTCCGACATGGATGCATCCTCGTTGAGTCGGCCCGGGGGCCGGTTCCGGATTCGGGACCGGTCGGCAGGGGCCGAGCAGTAGTGGGGCACTCGAGTTCAGCATACAGAGCGATACCCAGCGGGGAAAGGGACGCGGTGGACCACCCCTGCGACTCAGAAGCGCTCGTCGCCTCGCAGGTAGCGCCACTCTCCAGTCGGCACCGAACCCAGTGACACGCCCCCGACACGCAGGCGGCGCAGGCCAACCACCGTGAGCCCCACGGCACGGCACATCGGTTCGAGCTGGCCGGGCACCATGCCCTTCATGGCGAAGCGCAGGCGGGTCTCGCTCTGCCAGCTGACCTTGCCCGGGGCCAGGCGGCGCCCCGGCACCGCCGAACCATCGCGCAGTGCCGCAAGCCCCTGCTCGTCCAGGGTACCGGTCACTTCCACCAGCCACTCCTCCTCCAGCCGCGAGCGCTTCTCCTCCAGGCGTCGCACCACGCCACGATCCTGGGTGAATACCATCAGGCCCGCTTCGGCGGGGCCCAGCGGCAGCAGGGTGACCAGTCCACGAAAGTGTGCCTTGAGCGGCGGCTGTCCGGCGGGATCCTCCGTCCAGTGGTTGGCCTTGCGGATCAGGCGCCTGGCCAGGTCCTCGCCCTCGGCGACGCCGATATCGGCAGGGCAGTTGAACAGCAGTGTCGCCGGCGGAATCTCCAGCGGCCGGGCCCCAGGGATCAGCTCGATTCGCTGTTCGACGACCTTGAACTGGGGCTCCTCGACGATCCGGCCGTCTACGCTCACCCAACCCCCGGCAATAAAGAGCTCGGCCTCGCGACGAGAACAGGGCAGCTCACGGGCCAGCCGCTTGGAGAGGCGTTCGCCACTTTCGTTGTTGCTCATTACTGCTCCTCTGCCGAAGCGTTCCGATCCACCATGCTCTGGGGCCCCTGCCCCACCGCTACCGTTGCCGACATTTCAGTAAGCCAGCCAGATGCAGTGCCTGGCCCCCTTGCCGGGACGCTGGGCACGCACCGTGACCGTCTCGACCAGCAGGCCTACCCGCCGCAGGCGCTCGGTAAAGGCCGGATCCTGGCCCGCCGACCACACGGCGAGCACCCCGTCGGGACGCAGTGCCTGCTGGGCAGTGGCCAGTCCCTCGGGCGAATAGAGCCAGTCGTTCTCGCGCCGTGTCAGCCCCTCGGGGCCGTTGTCCACGTCGAGCATGATCGCATCGAAGCCGCCGGGCTCTCGGCGCAGCAGTTCACCCACGTCGCCGATGCAGACCCGCGTGCGAGGGTCGGCCAGAGGATTGCCGGCGGCGGTACCCAGCGGGCCACGATTCCACTCCACCACGCCCGGCACCAGCTCGGCGACCACCACCTCGGCATCCGCCCCCAGGGCCTTGAGCGCCGCGGCCAGGGTGAAGCCCATGCCCAGGCCACCCACCAGCACCCGGGCCTGTGGGCGGTCGGCGACTCGCCGACAGGCCAGCTCGGCAAGGGCATCCTCGGAGCCATGCAGGCGGGTATTCATCAGCTCGCCGGGGGTCCCGGCGATGCGGATGGAGAACTCATCGTTACGTTGCAACAGCCGCAGCTCGCTGCCCTTGCCGGGAATGCTTGCGGTACCGATCGTTTCGAACTTGGCCATGGAGTCTCTTATCGGAAGTAAGGTGGGGAGGCATCGGACAGACGGTTCGCCGTATTATGCGGGTCCCGGCGGGGGGTTGCCATGCAGCCATGGCGCAGCACGCGGATAGTTGCCGCCTGCGTTGACGCCCGGCGCCGGCACGGGCGTATGATGCAGGAACGCCCATGGATGGCCAGGCCGATGACATCTCCTTACCCTGCGCGCCACCTTGCCCTTACCCTGCTGCCGCGCATGGCGCGCTTTCTGTGGCGGGTGATCTGCGCGTTCCTGCGCAACCGGGGGATCCTGCTCGCCGGCGGCGTCGGCTACAACATCCTGCTCTCCATCGTGCCGCTGTTTGCGCTGCTGGTGGTCCTGCTGGCGGGTGTGGTCGATGAGACGCGCCTGCTCGAGGTGCTCTCGGTTCAGGCCCGCCATCTGGCGCCGGCCCATGCCGAGGTGCTGCTCGAGGCGGTGCGCGCCCTGCTCGAGTCGCGGGAGGTGATCGGCCTGCTGGGTTTCCCGGTTCTGCTGCTGTTCAGCTCCTTTGCCTTCCGCATGCTCGAGGATGCCCTGGCAATCATTTTCCATGCGCCGGATGCCCAGCACCAGGGACGCAGCCTGTGGGTATCGGTACTGCTGCCCTACGCCTTTATGGTGGTGCTGGGCGCGGGCCTGCTGGCGCTGACCCTGGTGGTCAGCCTGCTGAGCGGCCTCAACGCCCTCTCGATCGCCCTGGCGGGGCGCGAGCTGCCGCTGTCCGGACTCTCCGAGCCGCTGCTCAACCTGACCAGCTTCGTCGGGGTCTTCCTGCTGTTCAGCGCCATCTACAAGGTGCTGCCGGTGGTGCGCATCGCCCTGCGGCGCGCCCTGGTGGGCGGCTTCGTGGCCGCCCTGCTGTGGGAAGGCGTGCGCCTGCTGCTGGTCTACTACTTCGCCAATCTCTCCTTCGTCAACGCCGTCTACGGGTCACTCGCGACCCTGATCGTGGTGCTGCTGAGCCTGGAGGTGGGCGCCATCATCCTGCTGCTGGGTGCCCAGGTGATCGCCGAGCTGGAGCGCAATGCCCGCCTCGGCCTGCGCTGGCACATCGATCCGCGGCATCAGGCCGTCACCCACGTGGATTGATGCTCAAAGGCATAGGCCTTGCCCACTGGCTAGAACGTCGATAGCCCCGTCGCCTCCATCAGCCGATAGCGCATTCGCTGCCAGAGGGTGGTGTCGTCGAATGCCGCAAAGGGCGCACTGGTGTTTCGCTCGGGAGTGCTGTTCCAGCGCTCCTCGAAGAAGGCCGCCGCCTCCTGGAGGGCCGGGGTGTCCGCCGGGCCCACCAGGCGCACGCTGGTTTCGAGGTTGAGATCGTCGAGGTTGCGGCGAGTGAAGTTGGCCGAGCCGAGGATCATCTCGGCCTCGCCGGCACCGGCCGGGCGGCGCAGCAGCAGCTTGCTGTGGCACTGCTCGCCGCGGGTGATGCACCAGCGAACCTCGATGCCCGCCGAATGCAGCTCGTGTGCCACCGGCCGGTTGGGAATGCCGCTCTTCTCGATGCCGAAGGCATCGCGGTTGGGATCGAGCAGCACTCTCACCATAGCGCCACGTGCCCGGGCCTGCTCGAGTGCCTCGATCACGCCACGGTGGGCCAGGTAGAACACCGCCACATCGAGGCGGTCACCGGCGCCGCTGGCGGCAATTGCCGCGATCAGGGCATCGCGGACCGCCCCCTCGGTCAGCAGCTGCAGTCTGGTGCCTTCGGGCTCCGGCTCCTTTACCGGGGCAGGCTCGGGGCCGGGCAGCGCCACGCCGGACCAGGCCGCCACGGGCCGCTCGCTGGCAAGAAGGTCCAAGGCCGCCGCTCCCTGGAAACGCAGAGCCACGTTGCCATGCCGGCTGCTGGCATCGTGGGGGTTGGCGGAGGTCACCAGGCCCGCCCAGCCATCGCCCTGATCCACCACCAGGGTCTTGCGGTGATTGGCGTTGAAGTTGAGCAGCGACAGGTAGCTGCGCAGGGTGACCCGCCCCGGCCCCAGGGCGTTGGGCAGCCAGCCCCCGTCGCTGTCATTGCCGAACCAGCGCGGGCCCAGGTGCCACAAGCCCGACCAGAGGGGATTGGAGGCGCGCAGCCGGGTCAGGTCGCTCTCCACCACGGCAACGCCCGCCCCGCGTAGACGCTTGAGGTGGTCGAGTTCGAGGCCACCGTAGAGGGTGTTGAGCGGATCGGTGATCAGCACCGCCTGGAGCCCGGGATGGCGGCGCTTCTGCTCGAGCAGGGCCTCGGTCAACTGCCGGGAGAGCGGGCGGAAATCTTCGCCCTCGGCATTTCCAGCGAAGTCATTGAACAGGAACATGTCCGCCACCACCAGGCGCCTTGCCTGGGCGATCATGGCGAGCACCTCATCGAAGATCACCTGGTCGAGGTGGCGCTTTCCGGCGGCATCGTACCAGGTACGGTCGGCCACGAAGCGCACCTGCTCGGCGGGACGCTCGGGAAAGGCCACGCCAATCCCCTCGGGAAGTGGCTTGAAGCGCTGCCAGGCGCCCATGCTCCCCCACGCCAGCAACGCCATTAGCAACCATGGCCACATTCGCCGCCTCCCCCGCCCCGGTTTCTGCCCGTCGTCCATGACACCCTCTGTCGGTCATGCCACCCCAACGGGCAGCGTCAACGGCCAGCATAGCGACAGGGGGTGCAAAAAGCAGTGCACCCGACCGAGGTCGGGTTCAAGCTGACCCGGTTCAGGGCAGTTTATTGCTGGCGGCCTGCCCGGCGGCGACGCAGAATCAGGCGTGCCAGCCCCGCCAGGGAAGCCACGCCCAGGATGACGATCCCGAGCACGACCAGCATCGACGGGCTGCCGGTGTGGGCATGCACCGAGGGGGCACCATGCCCCGAGTGGGCCAGTATCGTAGTGGACGGCAGCATGGCGGCTGCCGAGAGTCCGGCACGGGTGATGGAAGAGTGTCGAGTGTCCATGGAGGGGTCTCCCGGGTGAGGTAAATGATGGTTAGAGTCAGGCGGTAGCCGCTTCGGTCCGGCGCTCCGGCGGCCGGCGATCCGGCAGCATGCCGCGGTCGAGGATGAAGCGGATGATCTCCTCCAGCCCGACGCCGTCATAGAGGTTGGTGAACACAAAGGGACGCTCGCCACGCATCTTGCGGGAATCACGCTCCATCACCTCCAGTGAGGCGTGGACCTGCTCGGCGATATCGATCTTGTTGATGATCAAGAGATCCGACTTGGTGATGCCGGGACCGCCCTTGCGGGGGATCTTGTCGCCGGCAGACACGTCGATCACGTAGAGGGTCAGATCCGACAGCTCGGGGCTGAAGGTGGCCGAGAGGTTGTCACCGCCGGACTCCACCAGTACCAGCTCCAGTCCCGGATGGCGCGCCTGCAGCTCGTCGATGGCGGCGAGATTCATGGAGGCGTCCTCGCGGATCGCCGTGTGCGGGCAGCCGCCGGTCTCCACGCCGAGGATGCGGTCGGCGGGGAGCGCCTCGTGGCGCAGCAGGAAGTCGGCGTCCTCCCGGGTGTAGATATCGTTGGTCACCACAGCGATATCGTAGTGGCCGCGCAGTACCCGGCAGAGCTGCTTGAGCAGCGCGGTCTTGCCGGAGCCCACCGGGCCGCCGACGCCAACGCGCAGGCAATGGGTCATGGTCGTGTCTCCTTGTTGTGCACCGTCAGCTTCTGAACAGGCGCGAATACTGGGTCTCGTGCAGGGCGCTGGCCAGCGCCAGGCCGGGCAGGGCCGGGCCGAGCTCGTCATCAGGCAGTGCCAGGGCCTCGTCCACCGCGACCACCAGTGCCGGGCGTAGCCGTTCGACGAGCAGCTGTGCGGCGGTGTGGCCCAGCGGCAGTGCCTTGCAGGCCACGGCCAGCTGGTTCTCCAGCCAGGCCCAAGCGAAGCCCAGCATCGCCGGACGCCGCGGCACGCCGCGCAGGCGGGCCGCCCAGGCGAACAGCGTGACGTAGCCAGCCCCAGCCGGCAGCGCCGGGCTCTCGCCGGCAAGGTCCTTCGGCAGCAGCGAAAGGCTGCCGAGCAGCCGGGCGAGCGAGGCGCCCAAACGTGAATCCTCGGCGGCGAGCTCCGCCGTCTCGCGGTTAGCGGCAAGCCAGGCGTCCCACGCGGAGATTGCCTCGTCGTCACCCTCCCCCCAGGCGCCGTGCAGGCGCGCCAGCGCCGGCAGCTCACAGCGGGTCAGGCCATCCGCCAGCACTCCTTCCAGCCAGTCGCCCAGGCTCGCCTCATCGGTCACCCAGCCCAGCTCAAAGGCGCTCTCCAGCCCCTGGGAGAAGGCGAAGGCGCCGATGGGCAGCGCAGGGCTGACCAGCTGCAGCAGCCCCAGCAGGGCCAGGTCGTCGGGCTCAGTGTTCATGGGCGTGGCCATGTGAATGGCCATGGGCATGGCCGTGCGAGTGGCCATGCCCACCCGGCTGCTGGTAGGCGCCGGGCTCCGGGTCGAAGGGGGCCTGGTGGCGCTCCAGTCGCGCGCCGAGCCGTTCGGCCAGTGCCTCCAGCACGTGGTCCGGCGGGAAGCGCACGAAGCCTCCCTTCTCGTCCTCGCCCAGCGCCAGCTGCACGTGACGGTTGCCCAGGTGGTAGGCGAGCCGCGCCAGGGGCAGCCCGGCCGCGATGCGGGCTGTGACCACCGGCTCGGCGGCGGCACGGATGCGCACCACCTCGCCGCTCTCGGCGCGCAGCCCCTCGCCGTCGCGCAGCACCGGGCCACGGTCCAGGAAGAAGCCGAGGTCGCGGCCGGCGTCGCTCTTCGCCCTGAGGCGGCCCAGCACGCGCCGCTCATAGGGCAGCGTCAGGGTGTCGGTGGCCCGGTCCGCCGCTATGGGGCCCAGGCGTTCGGTCAGTTTCAGCATCTCGGGGTCCTAGAACAGGTGGTAGCGCTGGGCCAGGGGCAGCTCGGTGGCGGGCTCGCAGGTCAAAAGCTCCCCGTCGCAGCGAACCTCGTAGGTCTGGGGGTCGACGCCGAGCTCGGGGCAGGCGTCGTTGAGCTTCATGTCACCCTTGCGCACCCCGCGCACGTTGCGGCAGGCCGAAAGCTCGCTGGCGAGTCCCAGCCGCTCCCGGATGCCGGCGTCCAGGGCCGCCTGGCTGACGAAGGTCAGGCGGGTCTGGCTGGCGGCGCGCCCGAAGGCGCCGAACATCGGCCGGTAGTGCACCGGCTGCGGCGTAGGGATTGAGGCGTTGGGATCGCCCATGGGCGCGGCAGCGATCATCCCGCCCTTGAGGATCAGCGCCGGCTTGGCGCCGAAGAAGGCCGGCTTCCAGAGCACCAGGTCGGCCAGCTTGCCCACCTCGATGGAGCCCACCTCGTGGCCGATGCCGTGGGTGATGGCCGGGTTGATGGTGTATTTGGCGATATAGCGCCGGGCCCGGAGGTTGTCGGCGCCGAGCGCCTCGTCCTCGGGCAAGAGCCCCCGTTGCACCTTCATCTTGTGGGCGGTCTGCCAGGTGCGGCAGATCACCTCGCCGACGCGGCCCATGGCCTGGGAGTCCGAGGCGATCATCGATATCACGCCGAGGTCCTGGAGGATGTCCTCGGCGGCAATGGTCTCGCGGCGAATGCGCGAGTCAGCGAAGGCTACGTCCTCGGGGATGTTGGGATCCAGGTGGTGGCACACCATCAGCATGTCCAGGTGCTCGTCGATGGTGTTGACGGTGTAGGGGCGCGTCGGGTTGGTGGAGGACGGCAGCACCCAGGGCTTCGAACAAGCGGTGAGGATATCCGGCGCATGACCGCCCCCCGCGCCCTCGGTGTGGTAGGTGTGGATGCAGCGCTCCTTGAAGGCGGCCAGGGTGTCCTCCACGAAGCCCGATTCGTTCAGGGTGTCGGTGTGGATGGCAATCTGGACGTCGTAGCGCTCGGCCACGGCGAGGCAGGTGTCGATGGCCGCAGGGGTGGTACCCCAGTCCTCGTGGAGTTTGAGGCCCATGGCGCCGGCCTCGAGCTGAGCCTCCAGGGCCTCGGGCAGGCTGGCGTTGCCCTTGCCGAGGAGGCCGATGTTCATGGGCAGGTCATCCACCGCCTGGAGCATCCTGCCCAGGTGCCAGGCCCCGGGGGTGCAGGTGGTGGCATTGGACCCTGTCGCAGGCCCGGTGCCGCCGCCCAGCATGGTGGTGATACCGCTCATCAGCGCCTCCTCCACCTGCTGGGGGCAGATGAAGTGGATATGGGCGTCAATGCCGCCGGCGGTGAGGATCCTACCCTCGCCGGCGATGATCTCGGTGCCGGGGCCGATCACGATCTCCACGTCGGGCTGGGTGTCGGGGTTGCCCGCCTTGCCGATGGCGGCGATGCGTCCGGCCTGGATGCCCACGTCCGCCTTGACGATGCCCCACCAGTCGAGGATCAGGGCGTTGGTGATCACTGTGTCCATCACGCCGTCGTCATGGCGCTGGCTCTGGCCCATGCCGTCGCGGATCACCTTGCCGCCGCCGAACTTCACCTCCTCGCCGTAGCGGGTGGCGTCCCGCTCCACCTCGATCCACAGCTCGGTATCGCCGAGGCGCACCCGGTCGCCCGTCGTGGGGCCGTACATATCGGCATAGGCCTGTCTCGAGATCTTCATCCCCCTTCTCCTTTACCATCCAGCGCACCCATTACCTCGCCGCGGAAGCCATAGATATGCCGCCGCCCGACATAGGGGATCAGTGTGACCTCGCGGGTCTGGCCAGGCTCGAAGCGGATCGCCGTGCCGGCGGCCACATCCAGGCGATGCCCCCGCGCCCGGTCGCGATCGAAGGAGAGCGCCGGGTTGGCCTCGGCGAAGTGGTAGTGGGAGCCGATCTGGATCGGCCGGTCGCCGGTGTTGGCGACTTCGAGCGTGATCCGTTGACGTCCCTCGCAGAGCGAAATCTCGCCCTCCTGCAACTGATACTCACCGGGAATCATGGGGCTCTCCTAGACGATGGGGGTGTGGACGGTGACCAACTTCGTGCCATCCGGAAAGGTGGCCTCCACCTGCACCTCCTCGACCATCTCGGCCACGCCTTCCATGACGTCGTTGCGGCACAGGATCTCACGGCCGAAGCTCATCAGCTCGGCGACACTGCGACCGTCCCGGGCGCCTTCCAGGATCTCGAAGCTGATCAGCGCCACCGCCTCGGGGTAGTTGAGCTTGAGGCCCCGGGCACGCCGGCGCTCGGCCAGCTGGGCCGCCGAGAAGAGCAGCAGCTTGTCCTTGTCTCTGGGGGTCAGTTCCATGTCGGTTCTCCGCGGGAAGTGGGGGTTCAGGTACGCCAGATGCGTGGCGGATGCGCCTCGCGGCCCAGCAGACGGGGCCGCAGCACCCGCCAGGCGGCCTCGCAGAGCGACCAGGCCTCGCGACACTCCTGGCCCAGGTAGCGCAGCAGCAGTACGCCATGGCGCACGGTGACCGCCCAGCGCGGCGAGGCACCGAGCCCCTCACGCAGGGCCTCGACGGCCCCAGCCCCGGCCTCGTCAGTCAGGCCCGCCGCCCACAGGGTGGCCTGGACGCTGGCACCGCCCTGCCCCCAGCGCCCGCGGAAACGCGGGTGAGCGGGGTCCAGCGGCTGGCGCTCAAGCCACAGCGGTCTTCCGTCCCGGGTCAGCCGGAAACGCTGCTCGATACCCCCCGTGGAGAAGGGCAGCGAGCTCGCGGGGCGGCCCAGGGCCATGACTTCCCAGCCCAGGCAGCGAGCATCGCCGTCGAGTGCGATCTCGGTGGACTGCGCGCCCCGTGAGCCATTGAAGGCGATGGTCTCCTGGGGCAGCCACTCCAGTGCCCCACCGTCGGCGACCGCCAGGCGCGTATGCTGACGCCAGGCCACCGCATGGCTGTCGGCGCGGTAGAGCTTGTTGGCGGCGGGAGTGGTGAGCAGCGCTCGGGCCCCGCCCCGGACACCGACATCTATGTTCAGGGCATCGCCGCTGACCAGGCCGCCGGGTGGATGGAGCAGGTACACATGGCAGGCCCCGGCGCGGCCTTCGGGATGGAAAGACCGCTGGACACGCAGCGGGCCACGATGACGGCAGCGGGTCATGCGGCTCACCCCCTCACGGGTCTCGAAGCCAAGCTCCAGAGACGCCGCCCAATGGCGTTCCGCATCGAAGCGGTGGCCGGAATCGTTCGGCGGCGTGGCATTCAGGGAGTTCTCGAAGGCGGTCATGGGCAACTCTTGGCCGGGTGTCTCTACCCAGCAATAAGCAAGGGCTGTACCAGAATGGGGAAAACCGACATTTATTTTCAAAATTCAATAACTTGCAGGATATTTTCGACCACCAGGGAAGTCCCTCCCCGCCCCGTTGAGGTGCAGCCGTCACACCTCGACGCCCCCTTTAGGTGCAGCTGCTCGGGCGGTCGGCCCAAAAAAGCGCAGGTGCCCTTGCTCCTTGCTCTTCGGCGCTAGACGCGTCAGAGCCTATACCGTTAGGTGCTGCTTGATCAGCGCATCGGAGAGCTGCTCGATTGCGCCGTCGGCGACCGGCCGGCCACGATCCAGGATCGCGAAGCGGTCGGCGTAGCGGCGGGCGAAGGGCAGCTTCTGCTCCACCAGCAGCACGGTCAGGCCATCCTCGGCGATCAGCCGACGGATCACATCACCGATCTGGGCCACGATATTGGGCTGGATCCCCTCTCCCGGCTCGTCGAGGATCAGCAAGCGCGGCTCCAGCACCAGGGCGCGGCCGATGGCCAGCTGTTGCTGCTGCCCTCCCGAGAGGTCACCGCCGCGACGCTGCTTCATCTCCTGCAGGATGGGAAAGAGCTCGTAGACCCGCGGAGGGATGCGCCTGAGCCCATCGGACCGCGCCGCCAGGCCGGTACGCAGGTTCTCCTCCACGCTGAGCAGCGGGAAGATCTGGCGTCCCTGGGGCACGTAGCCGATGCCCAGGCGCGCGCGATCCTCCACACGACGGCGGGTCAACTCCACCTCGTCGGCATAGCGGATGCTGCCCGAGGCCACAGCGACCTCGCCCATGATCGTCTTCATCAGCGTGGTCTTGCCCACCCCGTTGCGCCCCATCACGCAGGTGCACTGCCCCGCCGGTACCTCGAGGTCGAGATCCCACAGGGTGTGGCTCTCGGCGTAGAACTGGTTGAGCCTGTCGATAGTCAGCATCAGGCGGCCTCCTCGTCGGGGTCGGCGCCCAGGTAGACCTCGACGACCTTCGGATCACTTGAGACCTGGTCCATGCTGCCCTCGGCCAGCACGCTGCCCTGATGCAGCACCGTCACCGTGCGGGCGATGGAGCGCACGAAGCCCATGTCGTGCTCCACCACCACCACCGACTGTCTGCCCTTGCCAGCCAGGCCGGTCAGCAGCTCGGCGGTGCGCTCCATCTCCTGCTCGGTCATGCCGGCCACCGGCTCGTCCACCAGCAGCAGCCGCGGACGCTGCATCAGCAGCATGCCGATCTCCAACCACTGCTTCTGTCCGTGGGAGAGAATGCCCGCCTGACGGTGGCGCAGCTCGGTGAGGCCGATGGTCGCCAGCACCTCCTCGATGCGATCGCGGAGCTCGCCGGTCATGCGGGCGGTGAGCGTGGGCAGGATGCGCTTGTCCGCCGCCATGGCCAGCTCCAGGTTCTCGAACACCGTCAGCGCCTCGAAAACCGTGGGCTTCTGGAACTTGCGCCCGATGCCGAGGCTGGCGATCTCGGGCTCATTCATGGACAGCAGATTGTGACGGCTGCCGAACCACACCGAGCCACTGTCGGGGCGCGTCTTGCCGGTGATGATGTCCATCATGGTGGTCTTGCCCGCACCGTTGGGGCCGATGATGCACCGCAGCTCGCCGTCGTCGATGGTCAGGTTCAGGTCATCGATGGCCTTGAAACCGTCGAAGCTGACGGTGACTTCTTCCAGGTAGAGGATCGGACCATGGCGAACATCCACCGGCGAGGTGGTGGGGACCAGGAAGTCGAAGACGCGATCACGATCGGCCAGGGAATGCAGGAAGTTCATGCGGAGGCCTCCCGGGGAGTGGATGACTGGGCAGCGGGCTTGCGCTGGAGACGCCGAGGTGTCAGGCGATAGGCGAGCAGGCCAGCAATGCCCCTGGGCAGCAGCACCGTGACCAGCACGAATAGGCCACCCAGGGCGAACAGCCAGGCATCGGGCATCACGCCGGTGAAGACCGTCTTGGCATAGTTGACGAGAATGGCGCCGATGACCGCCCCGTAGAGGGTGGCACGCCCGCCTAGGGCGACCCAGAGCACGATCTCGATGGAGAAGATCGGCGAGAACTCGCCGGGATTGATGATACCCACCTGAGGCACGTAGAGGGCACCGGCCACCCCGGCCAGCATGGCCGAGACCACGAAGACGAACAGCTGGAAGCGCTCGACCTGGTAGCCGAGGAAGCGCGTGCGCGCCTCGGCGTCGCGTGTGGCCACGCTGACCCGGCCGAGCTTGCTGACGACGATGGCCCGGCACAGCACATAGCCCAGCGCCAGGGAGATCCCGGTGGCAAGGAACAGCCCGAGCCGGGTGGCGTCACTGCGCAGATCGAAGCCCAGCAGCTCCCGGAAGTCGGTGAGGCCGTTGTTGCCACCAAACCCCATCTCGTTGCGGAAGAACGCCAGCATCAGGGCGAAGGTCATGGCCTGGGTGATGATCGACAGGTAGACACCGGTCACGCGCGAGCGGAAGGCCAGGAAGCCGAACACCAACGCCAGGGCCCCCGGCACCAGCATGACCATCAGGAAGGCGAACCCGGGAATGTCGAAGCCGAGCCAGTACCAAGGCAGGCTGTCCCAGTTCAGGAAGACCATGAAATCCGGCAGGACAGGATCGCCATAGGTACCCCGGTCGCCGATCTGGCGCATCAGGTACATGCCCATGGCATAGCCGCCCAGAGCAAAGAAGGCGCCATGCCCCAGGCTAAGGATGCCGAGGTAGCCCCACACCAGGTCCACGGCCACCGCCAGTAGGGCATAGCTCAGGTACTTGCCGAGCAGCGTCACGGTATAAGTCGATACATGCAGCGGGTGTCCTGCCGGCAGCGCCAGGTTGAGGAGTGTCACCGTGGCCAGGGCGGCCAGCAGGATACCCAGGAAGAGCTGCGTTGCACGTTCATGAAATGGTCTTGTCAGCCACATGATGGTCTAGCCCTCCGCCGCCCGGCCCTTCTGCGGAAAGAGTCCGCGGGGGCGCTTCTGGATGAACAGGATGATGAAGACGAGCACCAGGATCTTGGCCAGCACGGCCCCGGCCCAGGGTTCGAGGACCTGGTTGATCACGCCCAGCGACAAGCCCGCCACCAGGGTGCCCCACAGGTTCCCCACGCCGCCGAAGACCACCACCATGAAGGAGTCGATGATGTAGTTCTGGCCGAGGTTGGGCCCCACATTGGTGAGCTGGGAGAGCGCCACGCCGGCCAGGCCGGCCACCCCGGAGCCCAGCGCGAAGGTCAGGATGTCCACTCGCGTCGCGCGGATACCCATGCAGCGCGCCATGGCCCGGTTCTGGGTCACCGCCCGCACCTCCAGGCCCAGGCGGGTACGACGCATCACCAGCATCAGGCAGGCGAAAACCACCAGGGCGAAGCCGAGCACGAAGAGGCGATTGAGAGTCAGAGAGAGCCCCTCGTTGATCATCAAGGAGCCACTCATCCACTCCGGCGAGACCACGCTGCGGTTCTGCGGGGAGATGACGGTGCGCACCAGCTGCTGCAGGATCAGGCTGACGCCGAAGGTCGCCAGCAGGGTCTCCAGGGGACGCCCCTTGAGAAACTGGATGACGCCACGCTCGATGGCGATGCCGGCCAGCGCCGCCACCAGGAAGCCCGCGGGAATCGACACCACCAGTGCCAGGCCAGGCTGACCGGGCAACAACTGCTGCATGGCCCAGGTGGTATAGGCACCGAGCATGATCAGCTCGCCATGGGCCATGTTGATCACCCCCATGACGCCGAAGGTGATGGCCAGGCCGATGGCGGCAAGCACCAGAACCGAGCCCAGCGATAGCCCGAAATAGAGGGTCTCGAGCCCCCGGTTGAGCTTCATCTTCTGCTCGATATCGGCCAGCGCCGCCATGGCGGCATCGGCGAGGTCGGGATCATCGCTGCGCGCGGCCGAGCTGAGAGCGGCACGCACATGGCCGTTGAGGCTGCCCTCCAGCTCGGTGATGGCAGCGATCTCGCCCTCGTCGAGGCGATGAATCGCCAGGGCCTGCTCGAGCAGACGGCGAACCTCGGCATCGTCTTCACCGGCGACCAGGTCGCGTAGCGACTCGACCATGGCCGCATCCACGCTTCCCAGCAGCTCGCGGGCCGCTTCGCGACGACCGCCGGCATCATCCTTGTAAAGGTCGAGCACGGCCAGGGCACTCTGCAGCTGGCCGCGCAGGGCATTGTTGATGCCTATACGGTCCAGGTCCCGGCGAGACATCTCGCCGGCCCCCTCGAGGCTCAGTGCATCGACCACCGGCCAGTTGCGACCGCGGTTCTCGAGCACGATAACGAAGCCACCGCCGTCCTTGTGGCGTTGCAGCTTGCCGTCCAGCAACGCCTCGAGCCAGCGGCGGCTGCGCTCATCGCCACTGGCGATGATGGCCTCGATGGCCTCGCCCTTTTCGGCGTAGGAATCGGCGGCAATGGATTCCAGCAGGGCCTGGCCGGGATCATCCTGCGCCTGGGCGGCCAGTGGCAGGCCAATCAACAGGCAGAGGCACAGCAGGCCCGGCAGGAGACGTGGCAGCATCCTCATGGGCATATCCTGTAGGGGATGGGGAGTTGGCGTGTCTCGGGCAACCACCGGACCAGCTCACCGGCCGGTGGAGGTTGACGAGGCTTACTCGGCTGCCGCCTGGCCGCCACCACAACGCCCCTGGACGACGTCGTAGTTGCCACACTCCATCGGCTTGCGCCAATCGCTGATCAGGTCACGGGAGCCCTCCAGGTAGTCCGACCAGGCATCACCCGCCACGGTGGAGGGAGTCTCCCAGACGATGGAGAACTGGCCATTGTCCTGGATCTCGCCGATCAGCACCGGTTTGGTGATGTGGTGGTTGGGCATCATCGCCGCATAGCCACCGGTCAGGTTCGGCACGCTGACGCCGATGATTGCCTCCTTGACCGCGTCCACCTCGGTGGTACCGGCCTTGCGCACCGCCTCGGCCCACATGTTGAAGCCGATGTAGTGGGCCTCCATGGGATCGTTGGTCACCGCCATCTCGTCGCCGGTGTACTCGATCCAGGCGTCGATGAAGTCGTAATTGGCGTCGCTGTCGACGCTCATGAAGTAGTTCCAGGCCGCCAGGTGCCCAACCAGCGGTGCGGTATCGATGCCGGTCAACTCCTGCTCGCCCACCGAGAAGGCCACGACCGGGATATCGGCGGCGCTGATGCCCTGGTTGCCCAATTCACGATAGAAAGGGACGTTGGCGTCGCCATTGATGGTCGAGACCACCGCGGTCTTCTTGCCCTGACTGCCGAAGTCCTTGATCTCGGAGACGATGTTCTGCCAGTCCGAGTGACCGAAGGGCGTGTAGTTGATCATGATGTCGTCGTCGGCCACCCCGTGTGACTTGAGGTAGGCATCGAGGATCTTATTGGTAGTGCGCGGATACACATAATCCGTGCCGGCCAGTACCCAACGCTCCACCCCGACATCGTTCATCAGGTAATTGACAGCGGGAATCGCCTGCTGGTTGGGGGCCGCGCCGGTATAGAAGACGTTCTCGGAGGACTCCTCGCCCTCGTACTGCACCGGGTAGAAGAGCAGCCCGTTGAGTTCCTCGATCACCGGCAGCACCGACTTGCGTGACACCGAGGTCCAGTTGCCGAAGATGACGTCGACTTCCTCCTGGGCCAGCAGCTCGCGAGCCTTCTCGGCGAACAGCGGCCAGTCCGATGCCGGGTCCACCACCACCGCTTCCAGCTGACGACCCAGTAGACCGCCCGCGGCGTTCTGCTGCTCGATCAGCATTTCGACGGTGTCCTTGAGGACCGTTTCGCTGATTGCCATGGTGCCGGAGAGTGAGTGCAGGACACCCACCTTGATCGGCTCTTCCTGAGCCAGGGCGGGTGTGGACAAGGCCAGGCCCAGCAGCGGGAGAGCCAGCCAGCGAGGTTTGGAATAGCGGGATGACGAGGTCATGGGAACTCCTTGCGATCGATGTTGTTGTCGATGAGTCCTCACGGGAGACCATCGCAAGATGTCTCTCGGTACTCTGCAAGGGATTTAGCAAGGGTTGTGCCAGACTGGCAATATGGAAGTTTTTTCCTTCTTATTCAGTAGATTGTAGTAACACCAACGAGACCGCGAATGCCCCACCAGGCGATGTTCTGGTGCAATAGCCGCCCTGCCCTGCCCCAGGATCGTCTGCTTGACTGGTGCAGCGCACCGATGTGACGCAGGAGGGCCAACACACAATACGGGGGCACCGGCTAGACCGGCGCCCCCGCTGGGCAGTTATGTTGAGAGAGGTTCAGTCGCCTTCGGGGCCGCCCGTGCCGGTGGTGACCTTCATGCGTCGACGCAGCAGCGGGCCGACGATGTAGGGCAGGATCAGCCCCAGGCCGGCGAACACCCACAGGCCGATGGCCAGGCCGCTGTCCCACAGGATGGTCCAGTCACCGTCGGAGATGTCCATGGCATGGCGCAGGTTCTTCTCCATCTCCGGCCCCAGCAGCAGGCCGAGGATGACCGGCACCAGCGGGATCTCCAGCTTGCGGAAGATATAGCCGGCGACGCCGAAGGCGACCATGAAATAGAGATCGAAGGTGGTATTGCTGATCGAGTAGATGCCCACGAAGGCGATCATGGTCACGATCGGCAGCAGGAACATCGGTGGCACCGACAGCAGCTTGACGAAGATCCCCACCAGCGGGATGTTCAACAGCAGCAGCAGGAAGTTGCCGATCAGCAGCGCCGCGATCACGCCCCAGACGATGTCGGCATTCTGGGTGAACATCAACGGGCCGGGGGTGATGTTGAGCGAGATCAGCAGCGCCAGCAGCACCGCCGTGGTGCCGCTGCCCGGCACACCCAGCGTCAGCATGGGCACCAGCGCGCCACTGGAGGCACCGTTGTTACCGGCTTCGGGGCCCGCCACGCCGCGCGGATCGCCCTGACCGAAATAGCCCTTCTTGCCCACCACCTTCTTCTCGAGGGTATAGCCGATGAAGCTGCCCAGGGAAGCGCCGGCACCGGGCAGCACGCCGGCGATGAAGCCAAGCACCCCGCCGCGCAGGCTGGAAGGCAGGATATTGCGGATATCGGCCCACTTCAGCGACAGCTTGTTGACGGTCATTTTCTCCTTGCCGCCACCGGCCTTCTCCTCGATGAAGAACAGCAGTTCGGAGATGGCGAACAGGCCGACGATGGCGATGATGAAGTCCACCCCCTCGTAGAGCTCCAGCACACCGAAGGTGTAACGCTGCACCCCGGTGTTGTCGATGCCCACGGTGGCGATCATCAGGCCGATGCAGGCCGCCACCACGGTCTTCATGGGATTCTTGCCGGTGATCCCGCCCAGGGTGGCGAAGGCCAGCAGGAAGAGCGCGAAATACTCGGCGGGGCCGAAGGTCAAGGCGAACTTCGCCAGCACCGGAGCGAGCAGGATCAGTCCGACGGTCGCCACCAGGCTGCCGATAAAGGACGCCACGGCGGAGATCGCCAGGGCCTCCGCCGCCTTGCCCTGCTGGGCCATGGGATAACCGTCCAGGCAGGTCATCATGGCCGGCTCATCACCAGGAATATTGAGCAGGATCGACGAGATCCGCCCGCCATACATGGCCCCGGCATAGACCGAGGTGAGCATGATCAGGGCGGTTTCCGGGGCGAGGCCCAGGGTGAAGGCCAGCGGAATGAGGATCGCCACCCCGTTGGCCGGGCCCAGGCCCGGGAGCGCGCCGATCAGGGTACCCAGGAAGGCACCCAGCAGCGCAAACATCAGGTTATGGGGCGCCAGCGCCACCCCGAAGCCGTCGATCAGGAAGCCGAGGGTCTCCATCAGCTCACCTCCAGGAAGGAAAGCACGCCCAGCGGCAAGGCCAGATCAAGGGCGAAATTGAACAGCAGGAATACCACCACCCCCGATGCCACACCGGTCAGGTAGGCCCGCACGGGCGCCGATCCCATGCGCCAGCAGAGCGTGCCGACCGCCAGGGTGGTGCTGAGGATAAAACCCAGCGGCTGCAGCAGCGCCGCGTAGAGCACCAGCACCACCACGGCGATCACCAGCTCGATGCCGGTGCGGCTCCAGGGCCAGGCGTTGTCGGGGTCGGGACGCACGATCATGTAGAGGCTGGAGAGGCCCAGCACCACCGACAGCAGCAGGGGGAAGGTCTCGGGACCCACCGCTTCGCTGCCGCCGAAGGGGGCGGGGAGCTGAGTGGCGCCCCAGCCGTACGCGACGGCCAGGACGATCAGCAGGATGCCGAAGATACGATCATTCATGGTTGTCACTGGATCAGCCCGATGTCCTTGGAAAGCTGCTCGATATCGGCGATCTGCTCCTTGACGAAGGTCTCGAACTCACCGGCAGTCATGTGGAACGGCATCAGGCCGTTGCTGACCATCAGCTCCTTCCACTCATCGCTGGCATAGACGGTATCCATGGCGTCGATCCAGTACTGCCGCGACTCGTCGGAGATATCGGTGGGCATGTAGAAGCCGCGCCAGTTGGGGCCCACGGCATCTATACCCTGCTCCATGGCGGTGGGAATGTCGTCGAACTCACCAGGCAGACGCTCCTCGGAAAGCACCGCGAGCACCCGGAGGTCCCCCGACTCCATGAAGCCCTGGGCCTCGGAGATATCGCCGGTGAAGGCATCGACGTGGCCACCGACGACCTGGGTCATGGCCTCGCCGCCATTGTTGTAGGAGAGGTAGGGGATCCGCGGTAGCTCGTCGACCCCGGCCGCATCGGCGGTGATCAGTACCTTGAGGTGGTCCCAGCCGCCCTTGGCACTGCCACCGGCGAACTTGATGCTGCGCGGGTCCTCATCGATGGCCTCCATGAGCGCCGGCAGGTCCTCGTACTCGGAGTCGGCCGACACGGCAATCACGCCATAGTCGGCACCCAGCGCCCCGATCCAGTTGACCATGTCGGCATTCATGCCGGGAAACTGGCCCTGGGCCAGACGCGTGGTGGTGGCGGTCGAGGCGGCAACCAGCAGCTGTTCATCTCCGGCCCGCTTGCTCACCACATGGGCGTAGGCCACCCCACCGCCGGCGCCGGCCATGTTGATGGTCTGGACGTTGCCGGGCACAAGATCCAGCTCCTGCAACACGTTACCCACACTGCGGCAGGTGAAGTCCCAGCCACCGCCGGGGTCCGACGGGGCAATGCATTCCACCTTGCCCTTGGGCTCGAAGGCCATGACGCTGCCGGCACTAACGGTGAGCGCGGCAACGGCAACCAGCTTGAGAGGCGTCTTGATCGACATGGTGATGTCCTCGGGTTTGTTGGATGGTGTTGAAGGACAATCCCGGCGGCCTTGCCGAGTGCTTTCAACTGGCTTACAATTCTGTAAGGCAGAACTACGTTCTTCAGGGTAGAAAGCTAGAGGGCGTCACGCAGGCCGTCAACGCTGCGCGGACAAATTACGACCAAAGTTCGAGAAGGGGGGGTTTTCCCCGAGGAGTCGTTTGAGTATGGCCCAGGATCGTGTGGAGGCCGTCGAACGCGCGTTGACGGTGCTGGAGGCGTTCGACGCCGACCGCCCCGTCATGAGTCTCGCCGAGCTGGCCAATGCCACCGGTTTCTACAAGAGCACCCTGCTGCGACTCCTGGGATCGCTTTCGCACTTCGACTATGTGCGCCGCGACGCCGATGGCCTCTGGCAGCTGGGCGAGACGCCTGGCCGCCTGGCGCGTCGCCAGGACCCCCTGCGCCTGCTCACCGCCCGTGTCCAGCCGGTGCTCGACCGGCTGGCAAGCGGACTCGGCGAAACCGCCTCACTGCTGGAGCAGGCGGGAGGACAGATCGAGTGCCGGCTGGTGGCACTGCCTGCCAGCGCGCTGCGCCATGACTTGCGACCCGGCGCCACCTGGCAGACCATCACGCGAGATTCACCCTGCCCGGCCATTGCCGGTGGCGTCATGGTCGCCCACCCGCTGCCGGGATCACCCCCACGCTGGCTGGCACTCTCCGGCCCCGAGGGGCGCCTGGTCCTCGCCGATGCGACCCGGGCCCTGGCCGACGCCAGCGCTGGCCTGGAAGCACCGTCCGCAGAGGAGCCGGTGAAATGAAACTGCTGCTGGTGGAAGACGATGCCCTGCTGGCCGAATCGCTGCTGGCACTGCTGCGCGACCACGGCCATCGGGTCGAACACCTGCCCCGCGGTGACGCGGCGCTGGCGCGGCTCGCGGATCACGAGCACGGCATCGATCTGGTATTGCTCGATCTCAACCTGCCCGGCGCCGGTGGCCTCGAGGTGCTGGAGGCGCTGCGCCGACACGACCGTGAGACCCCGGTACTGGTGCTGACTGCGCGTGGCGCCGTGGAGGATCGCGTGCGCGGCCTGGACCTGGGGGCCGACGACTATCTGGCCAAGCCCTTCGCCCTGGACGAGCTGGAGGCCCGGGTCCGCGCCCTGCTCAGGCGCCACGCGCGCGCCACCCGTCTGACCCTGGGGCCGCTCGAGTTCGACGCCACCACCCTCGGCTTCACCATCGACGGTGCGCCCTTTCCCCTCCCCCCCCGCGAACAGCGTCTGCTGGCCTGCCTGCTGCGCCACGCCGGCGAACCCGTGGAGAAGGCGCGCCTCGCCGAGGAAGCCTTCGGTGGTGAACCACTGGGCGACAACGCCATCGAGGTCTACGTACACCGGCTGCGCAAGCGCCTGCCCGCAGAGCGACTGGCACTCAGGACCGTTCGCGGCCTGGGCTACCTGCTGGAAACCGGGCCATGAACCCTGCCGGCAGCCTCTACGGTCGCCTGCTGGCCTGGCTGACCCTGCCGCTGCTGACGCTGGGTGCCCTGCTGCTGCTGCAGGCCTGGCTCGAGGCCCGCGCCACCGCCGACCGTGCCTATGATCGCCTGCTCGACGCCGCCACCCTGGCGATCGCCGAGCAGGTGCAGTGGCAGGATGAGCGTCTCTGGCTCGACCTGCCGCCAGCCGCCCTGGAGATGCTGGCGGGTGACGCCCAGGAACGGGTCTTCTACTCCCTGGTGGACCAGCAGGGCCGCCACATCACCGGCAACGCCAGGCTGCCGGAGCATTCCGGCGCCAGCGCTGCCAGCGGCGACACCCTGCTCTACCGCGATATCGAGCGGCATGGCATGGCCCTGCGCCAGGGCATCCGTCGCACGCGTCTCGAGGACTGGCGCAGCGGGGAGCCTTTCGAGGTCCGAGTTGCCCACACCCGTGAAGGGCGCGATGCGCTGCGCCTCGAGCTGTTGCGCAGCAACCTGGCCGGCATCCTGGCCATGGGAGCGCTGGCGGTCGCTACCCTGCTGCTGGCGGTGCGAGCAGCGCTGCAACCGCTGACCCGACTGCGCCACGCGATCCGCGCCCGGGACCCGCGCACCCTGAAGTCGCTTGACCTGGAGCTGCCCCGGGAACTCGCCGAGCTGCGCGAGGCACTCAACGAACTGCTCGCGCGCATGCGCCGGGTGCGAGCCAACCAGGAGCGCTTCATCGGCGACGCCTCGCATCAGCTGCGCACGCCCCTGGCGGGCATCACCGCGCGTGCCGAGCTGGCCCTGCGTCGCCAGGAACCCGAGGAGTGGCGTACCGCCCTGGAAACGGTTCACTCCACCAGCGAGAGGACCGCCCGCCTGGCCATGCAGCTGCTCTCGCTGACTCGACTCGACAACCCCGAATACCGACCGGAGTTGCATCCCGTCGATCTCAATGACTGCGTACGCCAGGCAGTACGCGACCACTGGGTGGCCTGTCATCAGGCGGGTATCGACCTGGGCGCCGACTGCCTGCCATCGCCGCTGCCCGTAGCGGCGAGCGAGTGGCAGCTCCAGGAGGCGCTAGCCAACCTTATCGACAATTCACGCCGCTATGGCGCTCACCGCATCACCCTGGGCGTCCTCAGCGACCCTCCGCGTCTCTTCGTCGAGGACGATGGGCCAGGCATCCCGGCCGAGCGACGCCTGCTGGTCCTGCGCCCCTTTCATCGCGGACGCGACGACGGCGAAGGCTCGGGGCTAGGGCTCGCCATCGTCGACGGTATCGCCCGCAACCACGGCGCTCGACTGGATCTCGCCGAGAGCGACTCAGGGCGCGGGTTGCGGGTGGAGATGCGTTTCCCGGAGGCCCCGACATGAAGTGCTCCGCCCTCGCCCGCGTGGCGCTTCTCGGCGCCCTCTGCCTGCTGCCGGTGGTCGCCTGCGCTGAGCAGCTGCTGCGGCTGCCCGCCGCCACGGATACAGGGCCCGCCCGCCCGCTGGTGATTCATGCCGCCCTCGACCTGCCCCAGGCGCGCCCGCTGCTGGAAGACTTCCATCGCCGTCACCCCGGCATCGACCTGATCTATCGCAACCTCCCCACCCTCGAGCTTCACGAGCGTTTCCTCGACCATCCCGACGAGGTCGACGTGCTGATCTCCTCAGCCATGCCCTGGCAGTTCGCGCTGGCCAACGATGGTCATGCCCGACCGCTCGACAGCCCCCACCTCGAGGCCTGGCCGGCCTGGGCACGCTGGCGCGATGAACTGATCGCCTTCACCTTCGAGCCCATCGTCATGGTGATTCACCGCGAACTGGCAGACATTGCCGAGCCACCACGCAACCATGCCGAACTGCTGGCGCTGCTGAATACCCATCGCCAGGCACTCGCGGGACGGGTGGCCAGCTATGACCCGGTACGCAGCGGGGCAGGCTATGCCTATGCCATGGAGGAGTCGCAACTCTCGCCGCGCTACTGGGACCTGGTGGCCGCGCTGGGCGGCGTCGAGGCCGAGCTGGTGGAGACCACCGGGGCGATGCTCGACGGCCTGAAGGAGGGACGCTTCCTGATCGGTTACAACCTGCTGGGCAGCTACGCTGCCCCCGGGGTAGCGGCGGCTCCGGACCTCGAGATGATCATCCCCGATGACTACGCCCTGGTCAGCCAGCGCCTGGCTTTGGTGCCCCGCCAGGCGCCCAACCCGCAAAGTGCGGAGCTGTTCATGGACTACCTGCTGAGCCTGGAGGGGCAACGCACCCTGGCCGAGGAGACCTCGCTGGGCGCCATCCACCCCGCCTTGACGGGCCCGGGCACCGCCACCCAACTGCGCGAGCGACTCGGCGATGCCCTGCGTCCGCCGGGCCTGGGGCCAGGGCTGCTTGCCGGTCTCGACCGACTCAAGCGCCAGGCGTTACTGGCTCGCTGGCAGCGCGAATTTCGCCGCGAGGTCGCCACTGACGACAGCGTCGCGGCGGACTAGCCGCGGCGCTCGGCAGTCTCCCAGCCGGCGCTGCCGGCCCGGGTCGCCTCGAACCAGGCCAGGCGGTCATGCAGCGTCACTACCCCACCGACGATGATCAGGGTGGGCGGCTTGACGCTGACCCCGGCGAGCTCTCCCGGCAGGCTCGCAAGGCTCGCCCGGTGCACTCGCTGGCGGGCCGTGGAGCCCTGTTCGATAAGCGCTACCGGGGTCTCGCCCGGCAGACCGTGGGCGACCAGCTGGCGACAGATCTCGGGCAGGCCGTGCAGCCCCATGTAGAACACCAGGGTCTGTCCTCGGCTCGCCAGCGCGGGCCAGTCGAGGTCGGCACTCCCGTTGCGCAGATGACCGGTGATGAAACGCACCGACTGGGCGTGGTCACGGTGGGTAAGCGGGATGCCGGCGTAGGCGGCACAGCCCGAGGCGGCGGTGATGCCGGGGATCACCTCGAAGTCGACACCGGCCTCGGCCAGGGTCTCGAGCTCCTCGCCGCCGCGCCCGAAGATGAAGGGATCGCCCCCCTTGAGGCGCACCACCCGCTTGCCCTGGCGCGCCCAGTCGACCAGTGCCTGGTTGATCTCGGCCTGGGGCAGGCTGTGGTCGGAGCGTGCCTTGCCGACATACAGCCGCCGAGCAGCGGGATTGGCCATGGCCAGCACCTCGGGGCTCACCAGGCGATCGTGGAGGATGACCTCGGCCGCCTCGAGGCGCCGCAGCGCCTTGAGGGTCAACAGCTCAGGGTCGCCGGGGCCCGCACCCACCAGGCTGACCATGCCCCGCGGCTGGGCTTGCCGCGTGACGCCACTTTCCGAGGCTTCGTCGACACTCATTCAACGCCCTCCCGTGTTGGGGTGCTGGCAAACAGGGTACGCCGTAGCCGCGGGCTTGCCAGCTCTCCCGCCAGGCTAATGACCAGCAGCAACCCCAGCAGGAAGGGCCAGTGCGTGGCGAACTCCACGGATACGATGCCCAGGGCATCGACGAAGATCACCAGGATCCCCAGTGGACTGACATAGCGCACCATGTAAAGCCACAGGGCATGCCAGGCCGAGGACAGCCCCAGCTCCTCGCGCATTGGCGCCGCACGCAGCACGAAACCGACGAGCAGCGCCGTGCCCAGGCCGCCCAACGGCATCATCCAGCGCGAGGTGAGGTAGTCGAGCCAGTCGAACAGGTGGCGACCGGCCAGGGTCCAGTCGGCACCGACGTTGAAGGAGAGCATGGCCAGGGTGCTGATCACCCACAGCACACCGCCCGCTGCCCAGGCTGCGGCACGGCGCGAGAGCCCCTGGCGGTCGCACAGCCAGGAGACGGTGGCCTCGACCATGGAGATCGACGAGGTCAGCGCCGCCATGGAGAGCATGGCGAAGAACAATACGCCGAACAGGGTACCCAGAGGCATGGCCTGGAAGGCCAGCGGCAGGCTCATGAAGATCAGCCCCGGCCCCTCACCGGGGTCCATGCCATTGGCGAAGATGGCAGGAAAGATCGCCAGACCCGCCATCAGCGCCACCAGGGTATCGGCTACCGCCACCGTCAGGGTGGTGCGGGCGATGGAGGCCCCTGCCGGCAGGTAGCTGCCATAGGTGAGGATGGCGCCGGAGGCCAGCGACAGGGTGAAGAAGGCGTGCCCCAGGGCCGCCAGCAGGCCTTCGCTGGAGAGTGAGCCGGCATCGAAGACGAACAGGAAGCGCAGGGCGTCGGAGAAGCCGCCGGAGAACACGCCATACAGGATCAGCACCAGCAGCATCACCACCATGCCGGGCATCATCCAGCCGACGCTCTTCTCGATGCCGCCCTGCACACCCTTGCCGACGATGAGCATGGTGACCACCGTCACCAGGGTGCTCCACAGGCCGAGGTTCAACGGACTGGCGTTGTTGGCCGCGAAGATCGCCACCATGTCGTCGACACTGCCGCCGGCCAGGCCACCGCTGAGCATCTTCCACAGGTAGGAGAAGGACCAGCCGGCCACCACCACATAGAAGCACAGGATCAGGAAGCCACAGAGCATCGCCATCCAGCCCAGCAGCGACCAGGCAGCAGAGCGCCCCGACTCGGCGGCCACTCGGCGGACCGCATCGATGGGGCTGCCCCGGCCGCGCCGTCCCAGGGCGATCTCGGCCATCATCACCGGCACCCCCAGCGCCAGGATGCAGACGAGATAGACCAGCACGAAGGCGCCGCCGCCATACTCGCCGGTCATGTAGGGAAACTTCCAGATATTGCCCAGGCCCACCGCCGAGCCGGTAGCCGCCAGCACGAAGCCCCAGCGGCCCAGCCACTGGATACGGGGTTGCGTCGTCGTCATCTTGTGCCCGTCGGTTGAGGAGTCGCTGCCACGCCGCGTGGCAATACTAAAGCCGCATATTGTGCCGGATTTTTCCCTCGCTGACAGGCTCGACTATGCTCAATGAACGAGACTTCTGGACTCGGAGCCTGTCATGACCAGCAACCCTCGGATCGGCCCCATCGCCCTGCCCGACACTCGAGCGCGCCGCGTCTTCCAGGAACTGCTCGAGGGGTCCGGCGTCACCCTCAACGGCGATGCCCCACAGGATCTGCGTATCTACCACCCCGACTTCTTCTCGCGGGTGCTGCATCAGGGCACCCTGGGCCTCGGCGAGGCCTACATGGACGGCTGGTGGGAGTGCGAGCGCATCGACGAGATGGCCTGCCGGCTGCTGCGCCACGGCCTCGCTGAGCGCGCCCATACCCCATCGGAGCGATTGATGTATCGCCTGCAGGCCGGCTTCTTCAACCTGCAGAGCCGGGCACGGGCCTACATCGTCGGAGAAGCTCACTACGACCTGGGCAACGACCTCTTCGAGCGCATGCTCGACCCCACCATGTGCTACTCCTGTGGTTACTGGAAGGAGGCAGAGACCCTGCACGAGGCCCAGGTCGCCAAGCTGGAGCTCGCCTGTCGCAAGCTCGCACTGGTGCCAGGCATGCGCGTGCTGGATATCGGCTGCGGCTGGGGCAGCTTCGCCGAACACGCCGCGCGCCACCACGGGGTCGAGGTGACCGGTATCACCATCTCCCGGGAGCAGGCGGCGCTGGCCCGCGAGCGCTGCGCCGGCCTGCCGGTGACCATCGAGCTGATGGATTATCGCGACCTCACTGGCCGCTTCGACCGCATCGTCTCCATCGGCATGTTCGAGCATGTCGGTCATCGCAACTACCCCACCTACTTCGCCACCGTGGAGCGCCTGCTGGAAGCCGAAAGCCTCTTCCTGCTGCATACCATCGGCTCCAACCACTCAGAGATCACCGCCGACCCCTGGATCAACAAGTACATCTTTCCCAACGGCGTGCTCCCCTCGGCAATGCAGATCGCCCGTGCCAGTGAGCCGCACCTGCTGATGGAGGATTGGCAGAACTTCGGCCCCGACTATGACCACACCCTGATGGCCTGGCTGGCCAATGTCGACGCCCGCTGGCCCGAGATCGCCCACCGCTACAACGAGCGTACCCGGCGCATGTTCCGCTACTACCTCGCCGTTTGTGCCGGTGCCTTCCGGGCCCGCCATCTGCAGCTGTGGCAGGTGGTCTTCTCCCGGGACCGTCTGCAACGCTACGATGCCCCCAGATAATTCCAGCGAATCGTGACACCGGTCAGGCATCACTCGCATTGTCGGCAATCGCTTACATCCTATGAAGGAGTTTCGGGGGGCATAGCCTCCCTGAATCGGGGTAAACTGTGCCATGACCTGACCGCACCTCGACGGCAGGCACCTATAACGACATCACTTCCTGTACGCAGCAGGACACTGAAAAAGGAACCCCGCATGACGTCGACGACTGTCATGCCGGGCGGGAGAGAGCTCGACACGGCACCGGTCGACCGGCTGCCCGGAGTCATCTTTCAGCTGCACCGCAGCCACGCTGGGGAGATGCACTTCCCCTACCTGGCGGGGGCCGGCGTCCGCCTTATCGGCATAGCTCCGGAACACCTCGCCCTGGACGCCCGTCCCGCTCTGGATCGCCTGTCGGATGAGGATTATCCGCGCCTGATGGTGGCGCTGGAGCGCTCCATGCGCTGGCAGACCCCGCTCAGCACCCGCTTCCGGTTGCCTCTCAAGGGGCGTGGCACCCGCTGGGTCGCCCTGCGGGCCCAACCCACACCCACATCAGATGGCGTGCTGTGGCACGGCATGCTGATGGATATCACCGAGCAGGTCAGCGAGGAGGCCCGCTTGCGTCGGCTCTCCGACACCGACGACCTGACCGGGGTGGCCAACCGCCGCCGCCTGATGGCGCGTCTCGAGGAGGCGGTGTCACTCAGCAATCGCCACGCCACCCCGTTGTCGCTGATGATCCTCGACATCGACCACTTCAAGACCATCAACGACACCCACGGCCACCTGCAGGGAGACGAGGTGCTGCGCGACGTGGCCCAGCTGTGCCGGGAGACCCTGAGAGAGGAGGACCTGGTGGCACGCATGGGCGGCGAGGAGTTCGCCCTGCTGCTGCCTCTCACGCCACGCCAACGGGCGCTGACCCTGGCCGAGCGCCTGTGTCGCATCATCGAGGGGCATGACTTCGACGTGGAAAGCCGTATCACGGTCAGCATCGGCGTCGCCGAACATCGCATCGGCGAGGGGCATCTCCAGCTGGTCGAGCGCGCCGACCGTCGACTCTATGCGGCCAAGGACGACGGCCGCAACCGCGCCCTGGCCGACACCTGAGCGGGGACGACGAGCCGAGGCGAAGCGTATACACTGGATATTCATCCATAAAAAGCTGATCGCATCATGATCGACGAGACCCTCCAGCGCGTTTTCGGCTACCCCGAGTTCCGCCCCGGCCAGCGCCCGGTGATCGAGGCCGTGGTGGCCGGCCGCTCGGCGGCGGCCATCTTTCCCACCGGCTCCGGGAAGTCGCTCTGCTACCAGCTCCCCGCCCTGCACCTGCCCCACCTCACCCTGGTGATCTCGCCCCTGCTGGCGCTGATGCAGGACCAGCTCGCCTTCCTCGAGCGCCACGGCATCCGGGCCGCCAGCATCGACTCCGGGCAGAGTCGCGAGGAGGCGGCCGCGGTGATGGCAGGCGTCGAGCGCGGCGAGATCCGCATCCTGATGATCTCGGTGGAGCGCCTCAAGAACGAACGCTTCCGCGCCTTCATCCGCCGGGTGCCGATCTCGCTGATGGTGGTCGACGAGGCCCACTGTATCTCCGAATGGGGCCACAACTTCCGCCCCGACTACCTGAAGCTCCCCGACTACCAGCGCGAGTTCGCCATCCCCCAGGCGCTGCTGCTCACCGCCACGGCCACCCCGCGGGTGATTGACGACATGCGCGAACGCTTCGCCATCGCGGCGGACGACGTCACCGCCACCGGCTTCTATCGGCAGAACCTGGACCTGACGGTGGCGCCGGTACCCGCCGACACCCGCCCCCGCGCCCTGGCCACCTGGCTCAAGGAGCGCCGGGGCGATGCCCCCTTCCCCACCATCGTCTACGTCACCCTGCAGCAGACCGCCGAGCGACTCGCCGCCTACCTGGGCAAGGCCGGCATCACCGCCACCGCCTACCATGCAGGCCTCGACGCCGAACGGCGCGAGGCGATCCAGCGCGACTTCATGGCTGGCCACAGTGACTGCATCGTCGCCACCATCGCCTTCGGCATGGGCATCGACAAGGCCGATATCCGCGCCGTGGTCCACTTCGACCTGCCCAAGTCCATCGAGAACTACAGCCAGGAGATCGGCCGTGCCGGGCGCGATGGCAAGCCCTCCGAGTGCCTGATGCTCGCCGGGCGCGACACCCTCAGTGTGCTGGAGACCTTCGTCTACGGCGACACCCCGGAGCAGCACGGCATCCGCCGGGTGATCGACGAGCTACGCGCCGCCGGGCCGCGCTGGGAGCTGACCCTCAACGCACTTTCCCAGCATGCCAACATCCGGCCGCTGCCGCTCAAGACCCTGCTGGTGCAGCTCGAGCTGCGCGGCATCATCCGCCCGCGGCACGCCTACTTCGCCGACTATCGTTTCAAGCTGCTGTGCGAACCCGAAAGCCTGGTCGCCCGTTTCCAGGGCGAGCGTCAGGCCTTCGTCCAGGCAATCCTCGACGCCTCCCGCAAGGCACGCACCTGGCACGAACTGGATTTCGCCAGCCTGGAGGCCCTGGGCCGGGAACGTGGCCTGGACACCACTCGCAGCCGGGTGATCACCGCCCTGGACTACTTCGTCGACAAGGGCTGGCTCGAGCTGCAGAGCCGTCAGCTCACCGAGGTCTATGAGGTCGAGCAACCCGGGCTCGACCCCCAGGCATTGAGCGACGAGCTCCACGGCTATTTTCGCGACAAGGAGGCCGCCGAGATCACCCGCCTGCATGCCATGCTCGAACTCTTCGAGAGCGAGCGCTGCCTGAGCCGCCGTCTGGCCGAGTGGTTCGGCGACGACCGCGCACCGGAACAGTGCGGCCACTGCTCGGCCTGTCGTGGGCAGCCCGCCCGGTTACCGCCGGCCGCCGAACGCGCCCCGCTGACGGGACGCCATCCCGACGAACTGCTCGGCGAGTTCCGCACGCGCCTGGCCGACCAGGGCGACGGACACTCAGCCACTCCGGACCTGCTGGCACGCTTCCTGTGCGGCATAACCACCCCGCTCTTCACTCGGCTCAAGGCGCGGCAGCTGTCGGGCTTCGGTGCCCTGGAGGGAACCCCCTACGCCGAGGTGCGCGAATGGCTGGCCGTGCATGGCGCGAGTGATTCAGCGCAGTAGCCCCCGGCGCTGCAGGGCGCGCATCAGCAGGTGAACGGGCAGGAAGAGCAGCAGTGGCCAGAGGCCCATCAGGGCGACCAGGTAGAGCAGCGGGTCCACCAGGGCCTGGGGCTCGCTGCCGAAGGGGCCCCGGGTCCAGTTGACATTGCGCGAGGGGTCGGTGAACAGAAAGCTGGCCGGGATCACCAGCCAGGTGAGCCCCGTCTGCCAGGCCAGGGCGCGCGGTTCATAGCCCAGCCGCCAGACCGAGAGCCCCGCCACCGCCGGCAGGATCAGGTGGTAGAGCGAGAGCAGCCGGGTCAGCAGCGGCTCCTCGCCATCAAACATGTACTCGGTGCCACCGATGGGGTGCCAGCCGATCAGCGCCGCGGTCCCCACGTCCAGCGCCCACAGCGTCCCGACCAGGGCCACCGCCAGCCACTGCATGGAGAGCAGCAGGCGGCTCTCACGCCACAGCCCCACCAGGATCAGGAAGTTGGCCAGGTTGCATAGCCAGAAGTAGTTCTGGGGCCCCAGCAAGAGCCAGAAGGTGGGCGCCCAGGCGACGATCCAGGCGGTGAAGGCGAGCTTCAGCCAGAGGGGGAGCCGATTGCGCCTGTGGTCGGACATGCCGCTCTCCTGGTTGCGCCTTCCGGTGTTGCCCGGTGGCGCCGGGATGGCCTGTGGCGAGCACGGCAGCTCGCGTCCCCAGCCTCCAGCGCTTGACGCCTCGCGCCGCCTGCACGACCTTTCGGGGTGAATCCCCGACCTAGGAGACGACCATGAGCCAGCTTTCCAGAGAGTCCTGCGAGGCCTGCCGCGTCGGCGCCCCGACGGTCACCGAGGAGGAGGTCAAGGCACTCGGCGCCGAGGTGCCCGAGTGGCAGATCGTCGAGCGCGATGGCATCATGAAGCTCGAGCGGGTCTTCACTTTCCCCGACTTCCGGCAGGCGCTGGCCTTCACCCAGCGCGTCGGTGAGCTCGCCGAGCAGGCGGATCATCACCCAGCCCTGCTGACCGAATGGGGCAAGGTCACCGTGATCTGGTGGTCACACAAGATCAAGGGCCTGCACAGGAACGACTTCATTCTTGCCGCCAGAACCGACGAGGTAGCGAAATAAATGTTCGAACACATTGAGCGGGTTCCCGGGGATGCCATCCTCGGTCTGATCGAGGCCTTCAAGAAGGACACCAATCCTCAGAAGGTCGATCTCGGCGTCGGGGTCTACAAGGATGCCCAGGGCAACACCCCGGTAATGCGCGCCGTCAAGGAAGCCGAGGCCCTGCTGCTCAAGAACGAGACCACCAAGACCTACATCGGCTCCCACGGGGCGCCGGAGTATGGCGCGGTGATCCTGCCCATGGTCCTGGGCGAGGCCTCTCCGGTACTCGAGGCCGGTCGCGCCAGCGCCACCCAGTCGCCCGGCGGCACCGGCGCCCTGCGCCTGGCGGCGGACTTCATCGCCAAGAAGCTGCCCGGCAAGGGTATCTGGGTCTCCGACCCCACCTGGCCCAACCATCACGGCATCTTCACTGCCGCCGGCATCGAGCTGCACAAGTACCCCTATGTGGACGCCGAGAACCGTCTCGACTTCGACGGCATGCTCGCGGCCCTCAAGCAGATCCCCGAGGGCGACGTCGTGGTGCTGCACGCCTGCTGCCACAACCCCACCGGCTTCGACTTGTCCCGTGAGCAGTGGCAGACCGTGCTCGAGGTGCTGCGTGAGCGTCGCCTGCTGCCGCTGGTGGACTTCGCCTACCAGGGCTTCGGCGAAGGCCTGGACGAGGACGCCTACGGGGTACGCCTGCTGGCCGAGAACCTCGACGAGGTGATCATCACCAGCTCCTGCTCCAAGAACTTCGGCATCTACTGCGAACGCACCGGCTGCCTGATCATGGTGGCGAAGGACGCCGAGCAGATGGAGAACGTGCGCTCCCAGATCGCCATCGTCGCCCGCGAGAACTACTCCAACCCGCCGGCCCACGGCGGCGCCATCGTCAGCGAGATCCTCCACTCCGCGGAGCTCGCCGCCCTCTGGCGCGAGGAGCTCACCGAGATGCGCGATCGCATCAACACTCTTCGCCGCGACTTCGTCGAGGCCCTCAAGCCCTACGGCCTGGACCAGAAGTATGCGCATATCGCCGAGCAGCGCGGCATGTTCAGCTACACCGGCCTGACGCCCGAGCAGGTCGACCGCCTGCGCGACGAGTTCGGCATCTACATGGTGCGCTCCGGCCGCGCCAACGTGGCGGGCTTCTCCCATGACAACCTGCCCTACCTGGCCAAGGCGGTCGCCGCGGTCAACTGATCGCCGCCATGCCAGCCAGTCACGACGCCCGGGCCCTGCCCGGGCGTCTGCGTTTCGGGTAGAATCCCCGCCTTCCAGAGTCATCGACTCCATTGCCGCCGGGGCCCGGGGCGCCGCGTGGCGCCCGTGGAACGGCCAGGCTTGACCAGTCAGTCAGGTTTCGACCAGACTGCCTCTCGGCCTTGTTCCAATAATCCGACAACCAAGAGGCTCACCCATGGCGGCTCCCTCCCAGCACCAACCGGTGCACTACCCCTGGTACAAGAAGGAGGACACCGACGCCTTCTTCGCGCTGTTCCAGAACAATATCGCCAACTTCGTGATCATCGCCATCACCATGCTGGGCATGGAGTTCCCGGCGTCGATCGTCTTCGGCCAGGTGCTGCCCGGTGCCGCCGTGGCGGTGATGGTGGGCAACTTCTACTACGCCTGGAGTGCGGCGCGCCTGGCCCGCAAGGAGAACCGTGCCGACGTCACCGCCCTCTCCTACGGCATCTCGACCCCGGTGATGTTCGTCTTCCTGTTCGGCGTGCTGCTGCCGGCCAAGCAGCTCACCGGTGATGCCGAGCTGGCCTGGAAGGTGGCGGTGGCCGCCTGCTTCATCAGCGGTGCCATCGAGGCGGTGATCAGCCTGATCGGCCGCTGGGTGCAGTACCACCTGCCGCGGGCGGCGATGCTCGGCGCCGTGGCTGGCGTTGCCTTGACCTTTATCGCCGGCGAGATGCTGTTCAAGACCCTTGAGATGCCGGTGATCGGCCTGCTGGTGCTGGCGATCATCATCGTCGGCCTGGTGGCGCGGGTGGCGATGCCCTTCCGCCTGCCCACCTCGCTGTTCGCCATCGTGGTGGGTACCGCCATGGCCTACCTGATCAGCGACGCCGGCGGCGAGCGCTTCAGTGATGCCTTTACCCACCTGGGCTTCTACCCGCTGCTGCCCAACCTGGCCTGGTTCGAGGGCCTGGGGCTGCTATTCACCGGTATGCTGGCGGTGCTCACCGTGGTGCTGCCGATCACGCTCTACAACGCCATCGAGACCATGAACAACGTCGAGGCAATGGAGGCCGCCGGCGACAAGTATGACGTGCGTGAGTGCCAGGCAGTGGACGGCGTGGGCACCATGCTCGGCGCCCTGTTCGGCGGCGTCTTCCCGACCACCGTCTATATCGCCACCGTGGGCGCCAAGTGGATGGGCGCGGGACGCGGCTACAGCATCCTCAACGGCGCGGTCTATGCCCTGGCCACCATGTTCGGGCTGATCGCCGCGCTGGCCGCCATCATTCCGGTCTCGGTAGTGGCGCCGATCCTGGTGTTCGTCGGCATGTCGATGATCGCCACCGCCTTCCAGAGCAACGATACCCGCTACTATCCGGCGGTGGCCCTGGCCATGCTACCCTATTTCGCCAACTACGTGATGACCCGCTTCAACCGCGCCGCCGAGGAGACGGTGAGCGGGATCTCCGGCGGCGTGGTGCCCCTGGGCCAGGGCGCCATGTTCACGGCGATCTTCCTCGGTGCCATGACGGTGGCGGTGATCGACCACCAGTTCCGGCGTGCCGCCGCCTTCGCCGCCGTCGCGGCCGGCTTCTCCTTCGTGGGGCTGATGCACGCGCCGAAGCTCGCCCTCAATGCCGCCGGTGACTACACCCTGGGCTACCTGGTGATGGGCGCGCTGTTCCTCTACTTCGCCTGGCAGGAGAGCCGCCAGGCAATGAGTGACCCCGCCACTCGGCCACGCTGAGCGCTATCACGCCCGACACAGACGACTCGCCCCGCCAGATGGCGGGGCGAGTCGTTCAGGGCTGCCGAGTGCCTCGGCGATGCATCACTTCCAGAAGTCGCGGATCGAGGCGACCCCCTGAGCCCCCACGGCGCGGGCGTGGTTGGCATCGAAGCGGGTCATGCCACCCAGTGCAAAGACCGGCATGGCGGCGCGCTCCACCAGCTCCTGGAAGTCGTGCCAGCCCACGGGCGGCACATCGGGATGCGACGGCGTGGTGCGCAGCGGCGAGAGGGTCACGAAATCGCAGCCCAGCCTGCCGGCCTGGACGAGCTGCTCCCGATCGTGGGTCGAGGCGGCGAGCCACTTGCCCTCGGCGATGGGGCGCCGCTCCAGTTGCATCAGTCGCTCACTGGTCAGGTGGATACCATCGGCATCCACCGATTCGAGCAGCTCGGGTTCCCCGTTGAGCAGCAGACGCGCACCGTACTGGCGACAACGTGCCAGAGCGGACTCCGCGCGAGCCAGGTAAGCGGCGTCATCCAGCTGCTTGGCACGCAGCTGCACCAGGCGCACGCCATCCTCTACCAGGGCCCGCTCGAGACGCTGGTCAAACTGCCCATCGTCCTCCTCCTCGCCGGAGATAAGGTACTCGGTGGGCAGCATCACCGCGCGCAGGATCGGCAGGTTGGCCGCCGGAAAGGGGTAGTTGACCAGGTCCTTCATCGGCACCCAGCGCACCGCCTGACCCTCGCGACCAAAGGGCTCACCGGAGAACTCGTGGACCTGCCACACATCGAGCAGGATATGCTTGTCGGGATACTCGTGATGGATGCGAATCAGCGGCTGGGCGCGCCGGATCTCGACGCCCAGCTCCTCGTGGAGCTCGCGCTTGAGCCCACCCAGGCCCGTCTCGTAAGGCGCCAGCTTGCCGCCGGGAAACTCCCAGAGCCCACCATGATCAACGTTACTGGGTCGGCGCGCGATCAGCACCTCGCGGCCGTCGGCGCTGATGATGGCCGCCGCCGCCACGTGCACCCTTCTCTTCACCATTGCGTTCATTCACCCTTCCAACGTGTCCGCGCACGGCGGCGCGGGGTCTGTGTCTGACCGGATGTACCGGATCTGGCAGTATGCCGACGCTCAGCTGCGGTAGTCGGCATTGATGCTGACATAGTCATGGGAGAGGTCGGTGGTCCACACCGTGGCACTCTCCCCACCGCGGTCGAGCGCGATGCGGATGGGAATCTCCTCGCGCCCCATCACCGCGCTTCCGGCCTCCTCGGTATAGCCCGGGGCACGCCCGCCCCCCTCCACCAGGCGCACCTCGCCCAGGTCGATGGTCACCCGTGACACATCGAAGTCGGCCACCGGCGCACGCCCAACCGCGGCGAGTATTCGCCCCCAGTTGGCATCCGAGGCGTAGAGCGCCGTCTTGACCAGCGGCGAGTTGGCCACCGTAAAGGCCACGTCGAGTGCCTCCTGCCGACTGGTAGCGCCGTCGACCTGCAGGGTCACGAACTTGGTGGCGCCTTCTCCGTCACGAATGATCGCCTGGGCCAGCTCGGTCATCACCCGCTGCAGGCCGTTGCGGAATATGGCGATCGCTTCCTCATCCGCCATCAACGGGCCGCGCTGGGTGCTGATCAGCACGCAGGCGTCGTTGGTGGAGGTGTCACCATCCACGGTGATGCAGTTGAAGGAGCGCTCGACGGTCTCGCGCAGCAGCCTGTCGAGGAGCTCCTGCTCGAGGCTCGCATCGGTGGCCACGAAGCTCAGCATGGTGGCCATGTTGGGCTGGATCATCCCCGAGCCCTTGGCGATGCCGTTGATGACCACCCGCTCCCCGGCAATCTCCAGGGTGACGCTGGCGCCCTTGGCACGGGTATCGGTAGTCAGGATGCCCTCGCCGGCCTGGTGCCACGCCTCGGCACCTTCGTCGAGGCTGTCGAGTGCGACCGGCAGGCCGGCCAGCAGCCGCTCCATGGGCAGCGGCTCGCCGATCACCCCGGTGGAGAATGGCAGAACGGCCCGTGCGTCGACCCCGGCCAGGCGGGCCAGTTCGGCGCAGCTGGCACGTGCGTCACGCAACCCGATCTCGCCGGTCCCGGCATTGGCGTTGCCGGTATTGATCACCAGGTAGCGCGGCGCCTCACCGCTTGCCAGGTGCTCCCGGGCCACCGTCACCGGGGCCGCGCAGAAGGCATTGCGAGTGAAGGCTCCCGCCATGCGGGCCCCCTCGGGACTCTCGATCACTACCAGGTCGCGGCGGCCAGGCTTCTTGATCCCCGCCATGGCGGTGCCCAGTCGCACGCCGGGAATGGCCGGCATCTCGGGAAATGTTGCGTCACCCACTGCCATCGTCTCGTCTCCTCTGGGGTTGGCCGAAGGCCAGGTTCAGCTCAGCTTGCCGCAGCACTGCTTGTACTTCTTTCCCGAACCGCAGGGACAGGGGTCGTTGCGCCCCACCTTGGGTCCTTCACGACGCACCGGACGCCCATCGGCTCCCGGCGCCACCGGCGCCTCGTCGTCGTCATCACGGGCGGCCTCGGGCGCATCGTGGCGACTCGCCGCGGTGGCCTTCTCGCGCTCCAGGGCCTCACGGCGCTGACGCTCCAGCTCCTCGACCTCCTCGGGACGGCGAACCTGAACGTGGCTGAGGATTCGCGTGACATCGCCCTTGATATTGGCCAGCAGGTTCTGGAACAGCTCGAAGGCCTCGCGCTTGTACTCCTGCTTGGGATTCTTCTGGGCGTAGCCGCGCAGGTGGATGCCCCGGCGCAGGTGGTCCATGGATTGCAGGTGCTCCTTCCAGCGGGTATCCAGCACCTGCAGCATCACCTGCTTCTCGAAGCGGCGCATAAGCTCGGCGCCGGCCTGCTCCACCTTGGCCTCATAGGACTCGCGGTGCAGGCTCTGCAGACGCTCGCGCAACTGCTCCTCGTGGAAGCGCTCGTCCTCCTCGGCCCACTGCACCACGGGTGCGTCCAGGTTGAACTCTGACTTGAGGTACTCCTGGAGCCCGGCCAGATCCCACTGCTCGGGCAGACTCTGGGGCGGCACATAGTCGCTGATCGCGAGGTCCATGACCTCCTCGCGGATGCCGGCCACCGCCGCCGATACCTCCTCGGCGGCAAGCACTTCGTTGCGCTGTTCGTAGATCACGTGACGCTGGTCGTTGGCCACGTCGTCATACTCGAGCAGCTGCTTGCGAATATCGAAGTTGCGGCTCTCGACCTTCTTCTGGGCACGCTCCACGGCATTCGACACCATCTTGTGCTCGATCGCCTCGCCGTGTTCCAGGCCCAGTGCCTTCATCATGCGCTGTACCCGGTCGGAGCCGAACAGCCGCATCAGGCTATCCTCCAGCGACAGGAAGAAGCGGGTCGAGCCCGGGTCACCCTGACGGCCGGCACGGCCACGCAGCTGGTTGTCGATGCGCCGCGACTCGTGGCGCTCAGAGCCGATCACGTGCAGGCCGCCGGCCTCGAGCACCGCCTCATGGCGGGCCTGCCACTCGGCCTTGAGCTGCTCGACCTGCGCGGCACTGGGGTTCTCCAGCTTGGCCGCCTCAGCCTCCCAGTTGCCACCCAGCACGATATCGGTACCGCGGCCGGCCATGTTGGTGGCGATGGTAATGGCTCCCGGGCGGCCGGCCTGAGCGATGATCTCGGCTTCGCTCTGGTGCTGCTTGGCGTTGAGCACGTTGAACTTGAGGCCGCCCTTCTTCATCAGGTTGGCCAGGTACTCGGAGGTCTCGATGGAGGCTGTACCCACCAGCACCGGCCTGCCCGCCTCGGTCTCGGCCTTGACGTCCTCGATGATCGCCTCGAACTTCTCCTCGGCGGTGAGATAGACGAGATCGTTACGGTCGCGGCGAATCAGCGGCTTGTTGGTGGGGATCACCACCACGTCGAGGCCGTAGATCTGACGGAACTCGAAGGCTTCGGTGTCGGCGGTACCGGTCATGCCCGCCAGCTTCTCGTAGAGGCGGAAATAATTCTGGAAGGTGGTGGAGGCGAGCGTCTGGCTCTCGCGCTGCACGGCCACCCCCTCCTTGGCCTCCACCGCCTGGTGCAGCCCCTCGGACCAGCGGCGGCCGGGCATGGTGCGGCCGGTGTGCTCGTCGACGATCACCACCTGGCCATCGCTGACGATATAGTCGACGTCACGATGGTAGAGATGACGGGCGCGCAGGGCCGAGTGCATATGCTGCAGCAGGTTGAGGTTCTGGGCGGCGTAGAGGGAGTCTTCCTCGCCCAGCAGCCCCTGCTCGCGCATCAGGCCCTCGATCTTGTGGTGACCGTTTTCGGTGATCTCCACCTGCTTGTGCTTCTCGTCCAGCGTGAAGTCACCCTCTACCGAAGCATCGGCATCTTCCGAGACTTCCCCCTGGACCAGATGCACCGACAACCGATCGACAACCCGATAGAGTTCGGTATTCTCGTCCACCGCCCCGGAAATGATCAGCGGCGTGCGCGCCTCATCGATCAGGATCGAGTCCACCTCGTCGACGATAGCGTAGTGCAGCCCGCGCTGGACCTTGTCCTCCAGAGAGAAGGCCATGTTGTCACGCAGGTAGTCGAAGCCGAACTCGTTGTTGGTGCCGTAGGTGATGTCGCAGGCGTAGGCGGCACGCTTCTCCTCGGGTGTCTGGCCGGCGTAGATGACGCCGACGCTGAGCCCGAGGAACTCGTATAGGGGACGCATCCACTGGGCGTCACGCCGCGCCAGGTAGTCGTTGACCGTCACCACGTGCACACCCTTGCCGGGCAGGGCGTTGAGATAGACCGCCAGGGTCGCCACCAGGGTCTTGCCCTCGCCGGTCTTCATCTCCGCGATGCGACCATTGTGCAGGGTCATGCCACCGATCATCTGGACGTCGAAGTGGCGCATGCCCATGACCCGCTTGCTGGCCTCGCGCACCGTGGCGAAGGCCTCGGGCAGCAGCGCATCCAGCGCCTCGCCCCCCTCGAGGCGCTCGCGGAAGTCGTCGGTACGAGCCTTGATGGCCGCATCATCGAGCCCTTCGAGCTCGTTCTCGAGAACATTGACGCGCTCGACCTGGCGGCCCATGCGCTTGACTTCGCGGTCGTTCTTGGAGCCAACGACCTTGCGTAACAGGGAATTGATCATGAAGTGTCCGTCATCTGCGTATGGCATAGCGCCGACGGCCCGGGGCGGTCGGCCATGGTCAGGGGTTCAGCTTGCCCACGCAGGGGGAGGACCGCGGCGAGTCAGGACGTCATGGGCGGCGGTGGCCTGCAGGATGGCCACGCGTGGAAGTGCGGGCATGCCGCCACGGAGTGTCACACTGGCCCGCCGCCGCAGCGGCCAACCCCGCATCCGGCGGCGCGCCTTGAGCCGCGAGCTGGCTCGAATCAGCGCCGGGGCCAGGATGCACACCTGCACCAGCCGCTCGGCCTGACGCGTCAGGTCACCCTGGGCAAGGCCCGCGGGGAGCAGGCAGCTCACCAGCAGGCCAGCCAGCCACCAGCGGGCGTGACGCCGCGATGGAGCGGGCCTGGCGGGTGTGGCTGGCGAGTGGCTGAGGGTCACGGCCATGCTGTCGAGGGGCTCCCGGGCGTGCTAGTCTGGCGGGCGCTGCAGGCCCATCGCGTTTATCGTCTGACCCGCCTGGCGCGGGCCGAGAGAGTCAAGCCCATGAGTATAAAGGTTAAGCGCTTTCGCGCCCAGCCCATGTCCCGGCTGCTTGGCGGGCGCGGCGAACTCGGCTCGCTGATGCGCATGGCGAGGCTGATCGACCTCGCCCAGGCACACCTGCGCGCCCACCTGCCCGAGGAGCTTGCCGAGCATCTGCACGTCGGCGGCTTTCGCGACGGCAAGCTGACCCTGATCGCCGACGGTGCCGCCTGGTTGACCCGACTGCGCTATGAACAGCCTCGCCTGCTGGAACTGCTGCACGAGTTGCCCGGCTTCGAGGCGGTGCAGGGGTTCACCCTGAAGGTCAGGCCCGTGCGCCCACCCAAGGTACCGCTACGCCAGGTCCGCCATCTGCCGACCCGGGCCGCCGACGAGATCTCCAGCTGCGCCGCCGATACCGAGGACCCAAGGCTCAGGGAAGCCCTGGAGCGGCTCGCCTCCCATGCCGAACGGAAGGACGAGCCGTAAGCTGGAAGCTGGAAACTGGAGCGCGCCATAAAGCAAACCGCCCCCGTGGCATGACCACGGGGGCGGTTCTCTTGCAGCTTGAAGCTTATGGCTTACAGCTCCCGGCGCAGCCGGGTTCAGGCCATGGCGGGGGCAGCATAGGAGATCGGGGCGACTTCGCTCTCGTCCTCGAAGGTGACGATCTCGTAGGCATCGGGCTGGTCCATCAGGGCGCGACACAGCTGATTGTTCAGGGCATGCCCGGACTTCACGCCATGGAATTCGCCGATCAGGCTGTAGCCCAGCTGGTAGAGATCACCGATGGCATCGAGCACCTTGTGCTTGACGAACTCGTCGTCGTAGCGCAACCCGCCCTCGTTGACGATGCGGTAGTCGTCCACGACGATGGCGTTGTCGAGGCTGCCACCCAGCGCCAGGTTGTTGGAGCGCAGGTACTCCAGGTCACGCATGAAGCCGAAGGTGCGCGCCCGCGACACCTCCTTGACGAAGGAGGTGGTGGAGAAGTCCACGGCGGCGGTCTGGGTCTGGCTCTCGAACACCGGATGGTCGAAGTCGATGGAGAAGCCTACCTTGAAGCCCTTGTGGGGGCGGAAGGTGGCTTCCTTGTCGCCATCACGCACCGTCAGCTCGCGCTTGATGCGCATGAACTTCTTGGGGGCGTTCTGCTCGCTGATCCCCGCTGACTGGATCAGGAACACGAAGGGGCCGGCGCTGCCATCCATGATCGGCACCTCGGCGGCACTGAGATCCACGTAGGCGTTGTCGATACCCAGCCCGGCCAGCGCCGACATCAGGTGCTCCACGGTGGCAACCTTGGCGCCGGCATGGGTCAGGGCGGTGCACAGGGTGGTATCGGTCACCAGTTCCGCGCGGGCCGGAATCTGCACCTCGGGATCCAGGTCGGTGCGCACGAAGATGATGCCGCTATCCACGGGCGCCGGCCTCAGGGTCATGTAGACCTTCTTTCCGGAATGCAGGCCGACGCCGGTGGCGCGGATGACGTTCTTCAGGGTGCGTTGTCTGATCATGGGCAGTGGCCAGGCGGTTATCGGATTATCAAACAGTGTTCACTATAGCACCGAACGAGCGTTTCAACAAAGAAAGCTCGTTCGGTGCGGCGCATGGCCCCGATAGCCTGCCTCAATCGGCCTGACGACGCAGGAACGCCGGAATATCGAGGTAGTCATCGAGCTCCTGGGAGCGGCGCTTCTCGGGGCGCGGCTTGGGGGCCTCCTCGGGCTCGGCACGGGCCGCCGCGGCGGAGGACTGCCGTGCAGCGATACCCTGCTGGGCACTGCGACGGTAGTCGCCACCCGCCTCGACCCGCTTGGCACTCTCGCGGCTCGACGCCTTCTTCTGGGCACCCTCGAGACCGGCGGCCACCACGGTGACGCGCAGCTCGTCGGTCAACTCCATGTCGATGGAGGTACCCACCACGATGGTGGCATCCTGGGAGGCGAACTCCTGGACGGTGGCACCCACATCGTTAAACTCGCCGATGGAGAGGTCCGGACCGGCGGTGATATTGACCAGGATGCCGCGGGCGCCGTGGAGGTCGATGTCCTCCAGCAGCGGGCTGCGGATGGCCTTCTCGGCGGCCTCGCGGGCGCGGTTCTCTCCGGTGGCGCTGCCCGTGCCCATCATCGCCATGCCCATCTCGGACATCACGGTGCGTACGTCGGCGAAGTCGACGTTGATGATGCCGGGGCTGGTGATCAGCTCGGCGATCCCCTGCACGGCCCCCAGCAGAACATCATTGGCGGCACTGAAGGCGGAGAGCAGGCTGGCACTCTTGCCCAGAACCGAGAGCAGTTTCTCGTTGGGAATGGTGATCAGCGAATCGACATGCTCGGAGAGCTCACGCATGCCCTCTTCGGCGGCGCGCATGCGCTTGGGACCCTCGAAGGGGAAGGGCCGGGTAACCACCGCCACGGTGAGGATGCCCAGCTCCTTGGCCACCTGCGCCACCACGGGGGCACCACCGGTGCCGGTGCCGCCACCCATGCCGGCGGTGATGAACACCATATCGGCGCCCTCGAGCAGCTCGGCGATGCGCTCGCGATCCTCCATGGCGGCCTGGCGCCCCACATCGGGGTTGGCACCGGCTCCCAGCCCCTTGGTGATCTCGTTGCCGAGCTGGAGAACGGTCTTGGCCGCCACTCGCTTGAGGGCCTGGGCATCGGTGTTGGCGCAGATGAACTCCACGCCCTCGATGCTGCTCTCGACCATGTGGTTGACGGCATTGCCGCCGCCGCCGCCCACGCCGATCACCTTGATGACCGCGCTGCTTGAGGGTGCGCTATCTACCAGTTCAAACATTTGCCCCGTCTCCTGAACCGCCGCTGGCGATCCTGTCAGAAATTTCCTTTCAACCAGCCCTTCAGCCTCGTCAGCGCCGAGAGTCCTTCCCTGTCGCCGCGGCGTGCGGCGTCCTCGCGCCGGGACTGTGCGGACATCATGCTGCCCTGTGCCTGTCGACCGTGCCCCTGCCGTGTCTCTTGTAGAGCGTAATGTAACAAACCGACTCCGGTCGAATAAATCGGGTTGCGCACCACATCGGCCAGCCCGCGCACGTTCTGCGGGCAGGCGATGCGCACCGGCATGTGAAAGATCTCCTCGGCCAGCTCCACCACACCTTCCATGCGGGCGGTACCGCCGGTCAGCACCACACCGGCGGCCACCAGGTCCTCGTAACCGCTGCGGCGCAGTTCGTCGCGGACCAGGGTAAAGAGCTCCTCGTAGCGCGGCTCGACCACCTCGGCGAGAGCCTGGCGCGAGAGGTCGCGGGCCGGACGGTCGCCGACGCTGGGCACCTTGATCATCTCGTCGCTGGCGGCCAGCTGGGTCAGCGCACAGGCGTACTTGACCTTGATCTCTTCCGCGTGCTGGGTCGGCGTGCGCAGCGCCATGGCAATATCGTTGGTGACCTGGTCGCCGGCGATGGGGATCACCGCGGTGTAGCGAATGGCCCCCTCGGTGAACACGGCGATATCGGTGGTACCACCACCGATATCGACCATGCAGACGCCGAGCTCGCGTTCATCCTCGGTAAGCACCGCCATGCTGGAGGCGAGCTGCTCGAGGATGATGGCGTCGACCTCCAGTCCGCAGCGGCGCACGCACTTCTCAATGTTCTGTACCGCATTGAGGGCGGCCGTGACCAGATGGACGCGCGCCTCCAGGCGCACACCGGACATGCCCAGCGGCTCGCGGATGCCGCCCTGGGCATCGATGGCGAACTCCTGGGGCAGCACGTGCAGCACCCGCTGCCCCTCGGAGATGGCCCGTGCCCGGGCCGAGTCGATCACGCGGTCGATATCCGAAGGGGTGACCTCGCGCTCCTTGATCGCCACCACGCCATCGGAGTTCATGGAACTGATATGGCTGCCCGCGACCCCCACATAGACCGAGTGGATATCGCAGCCGGCCATCAGTTCCGCCTCTTCCACGGCACGCTGGATCGACTGCACTGTGGATTCGATATTGATCACCACTCCCTTCTTCATGCCTCGGGAGGGGTGCGAGCCGATACCGGCGATCTCGATGCCGCCGTCATCGGTGGGCTGCCCCACGATCGCCACCACCTTGGACGTTCCGATATCCAGCCCGACTACCATATTGGACGCATTGGATGGACCTGCCATGAGTCGGGAAGTCTCCTCGAACCTGGCCCGCTTGATGGGCCTGCAACACGAAAATGAACCTGGGGCCAATTATAGGAACAACTGAGCGTATTCCTCCACCCCGGAACGAAAAAGCCCCTTCACGATACGGCCATTTTGTCGCGAAAGAAACAGGCGTATGCCCTTCACCATGCGTGTTTGGCCGAAAAAAGGGCTCAGCCCTCCTCTTCGCCATCCTGCTCGAGAGGGTCGCTTTCGCCGTGCCATGCCACGGCCACCCCATTGGGGTATCGAAGGTCGATGTAGCGGATATGCGACGCCTGCTCTTCGAGCTGTCGACGCCAGGCCGCGGTCAGGCGCGCCAGGCGCCCTTCGAGGTCACTGCGCCCCAGCATCACCCAGACGCCGTCATCGAGCTGGAAGCGCCAGGCGCCCCGTGGCTCCAGTCGCAGCTGGGTCAGCTCGAGCCCCAGTTCGGCGAAGCGCGTGGCGAGACGTTCATGGTAGGCGAGCACCTCGGCACCGCTTCCGCGGGGACCGGCGAGATCGGGCAGGTCGCCGGGAGGCGACACCGGGCCGGTGGCGAAGGGTTCCCCCTCGGGATTGAGCAGGTAATCATCGTTCCAGCGCGCGACCGGCACCTGCTCCACCAGTTCGAGGGTCAGGGCATTGGGCCATTCGCGGCTGACCCGAGCCTCGGCGATCCACTCGACCTCCAGGGCCTGCTCGCGTAGTTCAGCGACATCCACCGACAGCCAGGTATGGCCGCGCAGCAGCGGCGTCAGCTCGCTGCGCAGATAGTCGGCGCTGACATGCTCCAGGTCACCGCCGATCGAGACGCGCTCGAGGGGGCGATCCAGCCACAGCCACAGCGCCCTGCCACCGGCGCCGAGCAACACCACCAGCAGCATCACGCCCAGCCATCCACCACGCTGGTTCATGCCGGACGGCTCTCCAGGGTAGCGGCAAGGATGCGCAGCACCAGCGTCTCGAAGTCGATGCCGACATGGGCCGCGGCCTGGGGTACCAGGCTGTGATCGGTCATGCCCGGCGAGGTGTTGACCTCGATCAGCCAGAAACGCCCCTGGGCATCACGCATCACGTCGACGCGTCCCCAGCCCTCGCCGCCCACCGCGGCGAAGGCCTGGCGGCACAGCTCACCCAGCTCGACCTCGTCGCTCTCCCCCAGCCCACAGGGCAGATGGTAGAGGGTCTCGTCGGAAAGGTACTTGGCCTCGTAATCGTAGAAACCACCGGCCGCCTCCACGCGGATCGCCGGCAACACCTCGTCGCCGAGCAGCGACACCGTGTACTCCTCGCCCTTCACGAAGCGTTCGGCCATCACCCGGGCATCGAAACGCGCCGCCTCGTGGTAGGCCTCGGCCAGCGCCTCGGCGCTCTCCACCACACTGATGCCCAGTGTCGAGCCTTCGTGAACCGGCTTGACGATCAGCGGCAACCCCAGGCGCTCGACCACGGCCTGCCAGTCGGCTTCCGGCCCCAGCATCTCAGCCTCGGGGGTAGGCATGCCGAGTGCCTGCCACACCAGCTTGGTGCGCTGCTTGTCCATGCCCAGCGCCGAGGCCAGCACCCCGCTGCCGGTATAGGGAATGCCCAGCAGTTCCAGCGCCCCCTGCAGGGTGCCGTCCTCGCCACCACGCCCGTGCAGGGCGATGAACACGCGATCCGGAGCCAGCGCCTCGAGCCCCACCAGGCCGCCATCGGCCGGGTCGTAGCCGACCGCATCGACACCGGAGCGGATGAGCGCCGATAGCACTGCCTGCCCGCTCTTCAGCGATACCTCGCGTTCGGCGGAACTGCCGCCGAAGAGCACCGCCACGCGCCCCAGTTCAGTCACCAGGCTCATAGCGTCACCTCCTCGAGTCTCAGCGCCGCCTCGGCCAGCGCCAGAGAGATCCCACCGATATCACCGGCCCCCTGGGTAATCAGGATATCGTCGGGCCTGAGCACGCGGCCGAGCAGTTCGGGCAGCTCTGCCTTGTCCTGGACGAAGATCGGGTCGACGGCGCCGCGCTGGCGGATCGAGCCGGCCAGGGTGCGCCCCTCGGCACCGGGGATCGCCGCCTCACCCGCGCTGTAGACGTCGAGCAGCAGCAGGGTGTCGACTCCGCCCAGCACCCGCACAAAGTCTTCAAAGAGATCACGAGTGCGCGTGTAGCGGTGGGGCTGATAGAGCATCACCAGGCGACGCTCGGGCCAGCCGGCACGCACCGCCTGGATCACCATCTCCACCTCGCGAGGATGATGACCATAGTCGTCCACCAGCATCACCTCGCCCTCGCCTCCCGGCGCCGGGTAGTGGCCGTGGACCTGGAAGCGACGTCCCACCCCCTGGAAGCCGGCAAGGCCGCGCAGGATGGCGTCATCATCCACGCCGGCGTCACTGGCCACGGCGATGGCGGCCAGGGCATTCAGGGCGTTATGACGACCGGGCATCGCCAATCTCACCTCGAGAGGCGCCTGTCCACCGGGACGGCGAGCGGTGAAGCGCACCTCACCCTCTGCCTGGACGAAGTCCTCGACGCGGTAATCGGCATCCTCGCTGAAGCCGTAGGTGACGAACTGGCGGCTGACACGGTCGAGCAGCCCACGCACATGTTCATCATCGATACACAGGATGGCCAGTCCGTAGAAGGGCAGGTTGTGCAGAAATTCGATGAAGGTGCCCTTGAGCTTCTCGAAGTCACCGCCGTAGGTGCTCATGTGGTCGGCGTCGATATTGGTGACGATGGAGACCATGGGCTGCAGGTGCAGGAAGGAGGCGTCGGACTCGTCGGCCTCGGCCACCAGATAATCGCCCTCCCCCAAGCGTGCGTTGGTGCCGGCGCTGGTCAGCCGACCGCCGATCACGAAGGTGGGATCGAGACCACCCTCGCCGAGCAGGGTCGCGGTCAGGCTCGTGGTGGTGGTCTTGCCGTGGGTACCGGCCACGGCGATGCCGTGGCGGAAGCGCATCAGCTCGGCAAGCATCTCGGCACGACGCACCACCGGCACACGATGCTCATGGGCCCAGACGATCTCGGGGTTGGTCTCGTCCACCGCGGTGGAGACCACCACCACGTCGGCGCCGGCGACGTGCTCGGCGGCATGACCGATGGCCACGCGGATCCCGCAGCGGCGCAGCCTCGCGACCACCGGCGACTCGCGCAGGTCGCTGCCGCTGACGGTGTAGCCCTGGTTGGCCAGCACCTCGGCGATACCGCACATGCCGGCACCGCCGATGCCCACGAAATGGATGTTGCGAATACGGCGCATGCCCAGCCCACGACCATGGCGGGCGGGCTCGGCCTGGCCGGGCATCGGATGTGATCTGCTATCGCTCAAAGCCTGTCTCCATGCAGCCGGCCACCAGGCGCTCGACAGCGTCGAGATGGGCGCAGGCGCGGGCCCGCGACGCCATGGTGGCGAGGGTATCGGGGTCGAGCAGCGCCGCCAGCCGGTCGGCCAGCGTCGCTGCACTGAGTTCTCTCTGGGGCAGCAGCTCGGCGGCGCCCTCCTCCACCAGCGCCCTGGCGTTGGCGGTCTGGTGGTCGTCCACGGCGTGCGGGAAGGGCACGAACAGCGCCGGCTTGGCCGCGGCGGCGAGCTCCGCCACGGTCAGGGCGCCGGCCCGGCACACCACCAGGTCGGCCCAGGCATAGGCGGAAGCCATATCATCGATAAAGGCGGTGACCTCCGCGACGACGCCCTGCCGAGCGTAGGCATCACGGGTGGCGGCATCCTTGTCACGACCGGCCTGGTGGTGCACCTCGGGTCTGAGCTCCTCGGGCAGCCGAGCCAGGGCCGCCGGCAGGCCCTCGTTCAATGCCTGGGCGCCCAGCGAGCCACCGATCACCAGCAGGCGCAGCGGACGCCCGGCCATCTCGTCGCTGCCGCGGGGGGCCTCTCCCAGGCTCGCGATCTCGTCGCGCACCGGGTTGCCGATCACCTCGCCGCGGCCCTGGAAGGCCTGGGGAAAGGCCGCATAGACCCGCCGCGCCAGCCGCGCCAGGGCACGGTTGGTGAGCCCGGCCACGGCGTTCTGCTCGTGGATCACCAGCGGGCGCCGCGAAAGCCAGGCGGCGAGTCCGCCGGGGCCGCTGGCGAAGCCACCCAGTCCCACCACCAGCTGGGGGTCGAAGGCACGGATCACCCGCCATGCCTGCCATACCGCCCGGCTCAGGTTGAAGGGCGCCAGCAGCCAGCCGGCCGCGCCGTTGCCGCGCAGGCCGGCCACGGCGATGCGATGGAGGGGAATGCCCGCCTCCGGCACCAGGCGGTTCTCGATGCCTCGCGGGCTACCCAGCCAGGCGACCTCCACGCCGCGGGCCTGAAGGCCACGGGCCAGGGAGAGCGCGGGGATCACATGGCCACCGGTACCACCGGCCATGATCAGGGCCCGACGGGGAATGGATTCGCTCATGGCTCGACTCCTTGTCTGGCCAGTGTGGACGAGCCGACAGCCGCCACCGGGCGTGGAGCCACTGGTGAGCGGCGTCGCTGTTCACGCCGCGTCTCGATATCCACGCGCAGCAGCATCGCCACCATGCAGGTACATACCAGCAGACTGGAGCCGCCGTAGCTGAGCAGCGGCAGGGTCAGCCCCTTGGTGGGCAGCATGCCGCTGCTCACCGCTATATTGATGAATGCCTGGGCGCCGATCACCAGTGCGATGCCATAGCTGAGGTACGCGGAAAATGCTCGACCCGCCAGCTCGGCACGCCGCCCCACCGCCATGGCACGCCACACCAGCAGGGCGAAGAGGCCGATGACGCAGACCGCCCCCAGCAACCCGAGCTCCTCGGCCAGCACCGCGAAGACGAAGTCGGTGTGCGCCTCGGGCAAGTAGAAGAGCTTCTGGACGCTGTTGCCCAGCCCCACGCCCAGCCACCCGCCACGACCGAAGGCGATGAGCGCCTGGGTCAGCTGGTAGCCGCTGGCGAACTGGTCGGCCCAGGGATCGACGAAGCTGGTCAGTCGCGCCAGCCGGTAGGGCTCGGCGATGGCCAGCAGGGCACCACCGGCGGCCACCAGCAGCGCCAGCAGCAGGAAGCGTCCCCAGGGCGCACCGGCCATCAGCAGCATGCCCATCACGCAGCCGGTCAACACCACCACGGCGCCGTAGTCGGGCTCCATGATCAGCAGGACTCCGTAAAGGCCAAGCACCACCAGGGGACGCAGGAAGGCCCCCCAGTGGCGACGCACCTGGGGCAGGAAGCGCTCCAGGTAGCCTGCCAGATAGACAATCAGGAACAGCTTGGCGAATTCGGAGGCCTGGACATTGAAGGGCACCCCGGGAATCGACAGCCAGCGCCTGCTGCCGTTGACCTCGCGCCCCACCAGCAGAACCAGCGCCAGCAGCAGCAACCCCAGCAGCAGCAGCAGGGGGCCGTTGGCCCTCCACCAACCCAGCGGCACGCGCAGCACGCCGGTCGCCACCGTGATCGCCACCAGCAGGAAGATGCCGTGACGAATGCTGAAGTACCAGGGGTTACCGGTCAGGCTCGCCGCCACGCCGGTGGAGGCGGAGGTGACCATGACCCAGCCGACCAGCAGCAGTGCCAAGGCGGCCACCAGCAGCCATCCGTCAACGGGGTGATCACGGGTCGAGAGTGCCTCGCGGAGTCTTGCCAGTCGGCTCATGCCCCCTCCTGCGCCAGGTGATGGTGGACCCAGTCACGAAAGGCATCGCCACGCACCTGATAGTTTCTAAACTGATCGAGGCTGGCACAGGCCGGCGAGAGCAGCACGGCATCTCCCGGTTCGGCGATGGTCGCGGCCCGCGCCAGGGCCGTGGCCAGGTCGGCGACCCGGGTGACCGGCAGCCGCCCGGCGAGAGCCGCCTCGAGGCGGCCGGCATCGGCACCGAACAGGATCGCCTCGCGGCCGAAACGCGCCAGGGGCTCGGCCAGGGGCGTGAAGTCGGCCCCCTTCCCCACGCCACCGGCCAGCAGGATCAGTCGGCCATCGAGGGTGGGGCCGAGCCCGGCGATGGCCGCCAGGGTCGCACCCACGTTGGTGCCCTTGGAGTCGTTGATCCAGCGCACGCCGCCCGCCTCGGCGACCAGCTCGCTGCGGTGGGGCAGCCCCGGGAAGCGTTCGAGCACCGCCCGCATGGCGTCCAGCGGAAAGCCGAGCCGATGGCCCATGGCCAGGGCCGCCAGGGCATTGGCCTGGTGGTGACGGCCGGCCAGGCGCATGGCGGCGACGGGCATCAGCGGCGACTCGCCATGCATCAACCAGTCACCACCGTCGCGGCTGGCCACGCCCCAGTCGTCGCCCTGCGGCTGCCCGGTGGTAAAGCGATCGACGGCGGGCATCTCCCCCGCCGGCCAAGTCATGGCGTCGTCGGCATTGACCACGGCGTGGCGTGCGCCCCGGAAGATGGCGAGCTTGGCGGCACGGTAGCCGGCCATGTCGCCATGGCGGTCCAGATGGTCCTCGGAGAGGTTGAGGAAGGCGGCGCTCTCGGCGCCCAGGTGCGGCGTGGTCTCGAGCTGGAAGCTGGAAAGCTCCAGCACGTAGAGCCCGGCATCGGGCACCTCGTCGAGGAGGTCCAGGGCCGGGGTCCCCAGGTTGCCGCCCACGGCCACCCGCACCCCCGCCTCACTGGCCATCTCACCAACCAGCGTCGTCACGGTGGACTTGGCATTGGAGCCGGTGATGGCGGCGATGGGCGCTCGGGCCGCGCGCACGAAGAGCGCGATCTCGCCGATCAGTCGCGGCTCGCCGGTGGCGGGATTGATCCGCCCGGCCAGCGTCTCGAGCCCCGCCGTGTGCGGGTCGATGCCGGGGCTCAGCACCACCTCCTCGACCGCCTCGAGGTCGAGTGCATCGAGGGGACCGAGGTGTAACGCGACCCCGGGATGGGCGGCCCGGAAGTCATCCACTCCGGGCGGCGCCTCGCGGGTGTCGGCGACCATGAAGGGCACGCCATGCCGCGCCAGATGGCGACAGATCGCGCGACCGGAGAGACCCAGCCCCACCACCAGGGTGGTGCCGGGGGGCACCGGGATGACGGCATCATGCGTGGCGGTCGCGTCGCGTACCATCAGCGCACCTTGAGGGTGGCCAGCCCGATCAGCACCAGCACCACGGTGATGATCCAGAAGCGCACGATGACCCGCGGCTCCGGCCAGCCCTTGAGCTCGTAATGGTGGTGCAGCGGCGCCATGCGGAAGATGCGCCGACCGGTGAGCTTGTAGGATGCCACCTGCAGGATCACCGAGACGGTCTCCATCACGAAGATACCGCCCATGATGAACAGAACGATCTCCTGGCGCACGATCACCGCCACCACGCCGAGGGCCGCACCCAGGGCCAGCGCCCCCACGTCGCCCATGAACACCTGGGCCGGATAGGTGTTGAACCACAGGAAGCCCAGGCCGGCGCCGGCGATGGTGGCACAGAACACGGCGAGCTCACCGGCCCCGGGAATCCCCGGGATCTGCAGATATTCGGCAAACACCGCATTGCCGCTGGCATAGGCGAAGATCCCCAGCCCCATGGCCACCAGCACGGTGGGCATGATCGCCAGGCCATCGAGGCCGTCGGTGAGGTTGACGGCGTTGGAGCTGCCGACGATCACCAGGTAGGCCAGCACCACGTAGAAGAGCCCCAGCGGCAGCACGAACTCCTTGAACAGCGGCACGATCAGGCTGGTCTCCACCGGCGAGGCGGCGGTGACATAGAGCAGCACCGCCGCCGCCAGGCCGATCACCGACTGCCAGAGGTATTTCCAGCGCGCCGGCAGGCCGCGCGGATTCTTCTCCACGACCTTGCGGTAATCGTCGACCCAGCCGATGGCACCGAAGCCCAGGGTCACGGCCAGCACGACCCACACATAATGGTTGGCCAGGTCTCCCCACAGCAGGGTACTGACGGCGATGGCCATCAGGATCATGGCGCCGCCCATGGTCGGGGTGCCCGCCTTGGAGAGATGCGACTGGGGACCATCGTCACGCACCGCCTGGCCGATCTGCCCCTCGACCAGCCGGCGGATCATCACCGGGCCGAGCCACAGGCAGAGCACCAGGGCGGTGATGGTGGCGAGGATCATCCTCAGCGTGAGGTATTCGAAAACATTGAAGGCGCTGAAGTACTGCGCCAGGAATTCAGCCAGATAGAGAAGCATGTATCACGTTCACCGTGTTGTGTCCTCGCGCAGTGCCGCCACCACCTGCTCCATGGCGACACTCCGCGACCCCTTGACCAGCACGCTGGCGCCGGGGGGAAGATGATCCAGCGCGTGGCGTACCAGCGCCTCGCGGCCGTCGAAATGGCACCCGCCTTCACCGAAGGCATGGCTGGCGGGGCGTGCCGCCTCGCCAAGGGTGCCCAGGAAATCGATCCCCAGTTCCCGTGCGTGGCGCCCGATCTCGGCGTGCAACGCCGCGGACGCCTCTCCCAACTCTCCCATGGCACCCAGCAGGCACCAGCGCGGCGCTGGCAGGCTGCCCAGCAGCTCGAGTGCGGCCTTCACCGCACCGGGGTTGGCGTTATAGCTGTCATCGATGATTCGGGTGGCGCGGATGCCCGCCACCACGGCCTGGCGGCCGGCCATCGGCTCGACTGCCGCGAGCCCCGCCAGCACATCGCTGGCGGAGGCCCCCATGGCCAGGGCCGCCGCCGCCGCGGCCAGGGCATTGGCCACGCTGTGGCGTCCCATCAGTCGCAGACTGACATCGCCAAGCTCGTGGTCGTCGACGACAAGCGTGAAAGCATAGCGCCCGAGGGCATCTGCGACCAGTGAACGCGCCGTGACCCTGGCGCCCTCGGCCAGACCGAAGTCGAGCACCTCGCGCGGGGCGGCCAGCCGGCTCCAGGTAGCGAAGTAGGTATCGTCGCGGTTGAGCACCGCCACGCCGTCCGCGGGCAGGCCGGCGATAATCTCCGCCTTGGCCTGGGCGATCTGCCCCATGCCTCCGAACTCGCCGACATGGGCGCCGGTAACATTGGTGATCACTGCCACTCGAGGCTCGGCCAGGCCTACCGTCCAGGCGATCTCGCCCAGATGATTGGCCCCCAGCTCCACCACCGCCTGGCGGTGGGCCGGGGTCAGCTCGAGCAGGGTCAACGGCGCGCCGAAGTCGTTGTTGAGGTTGCCGCGCGTGGCCAGCGTCGCCCCCTGGCGGTTGAGGATTGCCGCCAGCAACTCCTTGACGGTGGTCTTGCCGCTGTTGCCCGTCACCGCCGCCAGCGGGCCACCCCAGGAGCGACGACGGGCACGGCCCAACAGACCCAGGGCGAGGCGGGTATCGGCCACCACCAGCTGGGGCAGCGGGTCATCCACCGCCCGCTCGACCACGGCGGCCACGGCCCCCGCCTCGCGGGCCTCGGCCAGGAAGTCATGGGCATCGAAGCGCTCGCCGCGCAGCGCGACGAAGAGCGCCCCCGCCGCGACCTTGCGGGTATCGGTAACGATCGCGTCCACCGGCAGGTCCTCGGCCGGGATTGCGATCCCCAGGGCCTCGGCCACCTCGGCCAGGCTGGACAGCCCGCAGCGGCTCATCACGCCCCCTCCCCCTTGCCGCGAGCCGCCAGCGACTGCTCGGCCACCTCGCGGTCGTCGAAGGGGTGGCGCACGCCGGCGATCTCCTGGTAGTTCTCGTGGCCCTTGCCGGCGATCAGCACCACATCGTCGGGGCCCGCCTCGGCCAGGGTGCGGCGGATGGCCGCCGCGCGCCCGGCGATATCCCAGGTCCTTTGACGGGCCGCCTCGCTCAGGCCAGCCATCATCTGCTCGCGGATGGAGGCCGGCGCCTCGCCGCGGGGGTTGTCGTCGGTGACCACCAGGCGGTCGGCGTGGCGCTCGGCGGCGGCGGCCATGGGTGCCCGCTTGCCGGGATCGCGATCGCCGCCACAGCCGAACAGGCACCAGAGCCGGCCCTGGCCGGGCAGGTGGTCGCGCAACGCCGACAGGGCGTTGTCCAGAGCGTCAGGGGTATGCGCATAGTCGATCACCACCGTGGGCATCCCGGGCCGTGCCAGGATCTCCATGCGCCCGGGCACCGGTGCGAGATGCCCCACCGCCTCGCACAGCGCCTCGAGGTCGTGCCCCAGCCCGAGCAGCGTGGCCATGGCCAGCAGCACGTTGTCGAGGTTGAAGCGCCCCACCAGCGGCAGCGCCAGCTCGCGCTCGCCCTGGGGGGTGGCGATCAGGGCACGCTGACCGGTGGCATGGGGGAAGCGCTCCAGCACGCGCAGGGTCACCGCCTCGTCATGTCCGGTGGCGAGTACCCGCACGCCGGCGGACAGGCCGGCCAACATCAGCCGGGCCAGGGGGTCATCGCCATTGACCACGGCGAGCTCGAGCTCGGGCCTGCGAAACAGCCGCGCCTTGGCGGCGGCATAGGCGGCCATGCTGCCGTGGTAGTCGAGGTGGTCGCGGCTCAGGTTGGTGAAGACCGCGGCCTGCACCCGGCAGCCATCGAGGCGGCCCTGCTCCAGGGCATGGGAGGAGACCTCCATGGCCACCCGCGTGACGCCGTCATCGGCGAGTCCGGCGAGCGAGGCCTGCAGCGCCAGGGGCCCCGGAGTCGTCAATCCGGCGTCGACCAGTTGACCGGGGCGGCCATTGCCGAGGGTACCAATCACCGCGGCATCGACGTCCAGCGACCGGCTCAGCTCGGCGATGTAATGGGTCACCGAGCTCTTGCCGTTGGTGCCGGTGACACCGACCAGCTCGAGGGAGTCGGGCACGCCGTAGAGCAGGCGGCCGAGCTCTCCCAGGCGTTCGCGCAGGCCTTCTAGCGGCACCACCCGCGGATCATCGGGGCATCCGCGGCCGTCCGCCGCATGGCACAGCACCCGCAGCGCACCGCCGGCCAGGGCCTGGTCGATGAAGTCGCGCCCATCCACCGCCACCCCGGGCACCGCGACGAAGACATCACCCGTCGCCACCCGCCGGCTGTCGGTCTCCAGGCGAGTCTCCCCCTCGGCTGACGGGGCAAACGCGTGGTCGGGCCACAGTCGTGACAGGGTGGCATCGAGGCGGGAGAGCGTTATCGACATGGCAGGGCTCGCTTGGGGCGGTCGGTTGGCGCTCATTCGTCCTCCGGGACGTGACGCTGGTCGGGGGGTACATCGAGCAGGCGCAGGGCACTGCCGGCGACGCGCGAGAACACCGGTGCCGCCACCGCACCACCGTAGTAGGAGTCGCCCCGCGGGTGGTCGATCATCACCACCGCCACGATGCGCGGGTTGCTGACCGGGGCGATGCCCACGAAGAAGCCGCGATAGGCGTTCTCCTGGTAGCCTCCGGCGCCGGTCTTGCGCACCGTGCCGGTCTTGCCGGCGACACGATAGCCCGGCACCTCGGCTCGCCGAGCACCGGTATCCGGCTCGACGACCTTATCCATCATTTCCAGGACCTGGCGGGCGACCTCGGGCGAGATGACCTGCTCCCCCGTGACGGGTTCGTCGAGGCGCAGCAGTGACGGCGGCAGCAGGCGCCCCTGGTTGGCGATGGCGGTAAAGGCACTGGCCAGCTGGAGCGGCGTGACCGAGAGTCCGTAGCCGTAGGAGAGCGCCGCCCACTGGCTGCTCGACCAGCGCACCGGTGCCGGCACCTCTCCGGTCGCCTCGCCGGGAAAGCCGGTACCCGGTGCCTGGCCGAAGCCCAGGCGGCGATAGAGCTGGGGCACCACCGGCTCGTCATAGCGCAGCACCAGCTTGGACATGCCGATATTGGAGGACTTCTCGAGGATACCGGCGAGGTCGAGCTCGCCGTAGTTGCGTATATCGCGGATGGTGAAGCGGTCGATCCGCATCCAGCCGGGGGAGGTATCAACCACGGTGGCGGGAGACAGGTCGCCGGCATCGAGCATCGCCGCCATGGCCAGCGGCTTGACCACCGAGCCGGGCTCGTAGGGGTCGACGATGACTCGGTTGCGCAGCCCCTGGGGATCGAGCCCGGCACGGTTGTTGGGGTTGTAGGAGGGCTGGTTGGCCATGGCCAGCACCTCGCCGGTGCGCGCATCCAGCATCACCACCACGCCACCATCGGCATCCTGCTCGGCCACCGCGGCCTTGAGCTCACGGTAGGCCATGTACTGGAGGCGCTGGTCGATGGAAAGCGTCAGCTCGCCACCGGGCTTGGCCTCGCGCAGCACCTCGAGGTCACGCACCAGGCGTCCGCGCCGGTCCTTGAGCACGCGGCGCAGCCCGGGGGTGCCCGCCAGGTAGGGCTGATAGGCCAGCTCGAGCCCCTCCTGCCCCACGTCGTCGACGTTGGTCACCCCCAGCAGCTGGGCGGCCACCTCGCCGGCCGGGTAGTAGCGCTTGTACTCGTCCTGGCCGTAGACGCCGGGCACACGCAGGTCGAGGACCCGCTGGGCCGCCTCGGGGGTCAGCTGACGGCGCAGGTACATGAACTCGCGCTCGGCATAACGCGCCAGCCGCTCGTTGAGGGTCTCCAGCTCCATGCCCAGCGCCGAGGCCAGCTGGACACGCTGGATGGGGTCATCGGGCACATCCTGGGGGTTGGCCCACAGGGTCACCACCGGGGTGGAGATGGCCAGCGGTTCGCCGTGACGGTCGGCGATCATGCCGCGGTGGGCAGGCAGCGAGTCGGTGCGCAGGGTACGGGCATCGCCCTGCCCCTGCAGGAAGGGGCGGTCGACCACGTGCAGGATGACCACACGCCCCACCAGCAGCCCCAGCCCGAGCAGCACCATTCCCAGCATCACGACATAGCGCAGCCGCCCCATGGGCACGCCGGGCGGGCGACGACGCGGCGACACACCGCTGCGAACTTCGGTATTCATCGCCGGATCACCTCCACCTCGTCCACGCCGGGCAGGCGCATCTCCAGGCGCTCCACGGCCAGGCGCTCGATGCGGGCCGGCGACGACCAGGCACTCTCCTCGAGGAGCAGCTGACCCCACTCGGTCTGCAGCTGCTGCTGCTCGCGTTCGAGCTGCTGCAGGGCGGCGTACTCCTCACGGGTCAGGTGGCTGATGGCGATCACTGCCAGGGCGCTGGCCAGGCAGCCGGCCAGCAGCAGAAGCACCAGCAGCGCGCGCGGGTTCAGGCGCAGCGCCGAGGGCCAGGCGAGACGAGCGGTAAACGACCTTCCCTGTGTCATGCCGACTCCTTCCTTCACTGTCGCATGCTCAATAGCGCTTGCGCGCGACGCGCATCACCGCGCTGCGTGCGCGGGGGTTCTCCTTGACCTCCGACTCCCCGGGACGCTGGGCCTTGCCCACCGCCTCCAGGCGACGCTCGAGCTGCTCGTCGCGAATCGGGATGCCCCGGGGCAGGTGGGTGTCACCCCGCACATGGTGCCGGATGAAACGCTTGACCCGACGATCCTCCAGGGAGTGAAAGCTGATCACCACCAGGTGGCCACCCGGGGCCAGCGCCTCCAGCGCCGCCTCCAGAGCCGCGTCGAGCTGCTCGAGCTCGCCGTTAACCTGGATGCGCAGGGCCTGGAAGACCCGCGTCGCGGGGTGCTTGTGCTTCTCCCAGGCGGGGTGGGCGGTCTTGACCACCTCGGCCAGGTCGGCGGTGCGCTCGAAGCGTCGCTCGGTGCGTCGCGCGAGAATCGCCCTGGCCAGGCGCCGGGCATAGCGCTCCTCGCCGTACTCCTTGAACACCCGAGACAGCTCGGCCTCGCCGGCGCGGGCAATGAAGCCCGCCGCGCTCTCGCCTCGGGTCGGATCCATGCGCATGTCCAGCGGGCCGTCGCGCAGGAAGCTGAAGCCGCGCTCGGGATCGTCGAGCTGGGGAGAGGAGACGCCGATATCGAGCAGCACCCCGGCCAGCCGACCATGCAGCTCATGGGCACGGGCGACCTCGTCGAGGCGGGCGAATTCGGCACGCTCGATGGTGAAGCGCGGGTCATCGATGGCGGCTGCCTCGGCAATCGCCTGAGGGTCACGATCGATGGCCAGCAGCCTGCCCCGGGGCGAGAGGCGCGACAGGATCTCCCGCGAGTGGCCGCCGCGACCGAAGGTACCGTCGAGATAGGCACCATCGGAATCGTGGACCAGGGCATCGACCGCACCGTCGAGCAGCACGCTGGCGTGGCGAAAACCCCGCGGGGGTGTATCAGGGGCGGACTGCATGCGCTTATCGATCCACGGTGGGGCGACGGAGAGTTCCGCCGCCGGACTGAAAACAGGGGGGAGCCGGCCGATAAGCCGGGTTCTGTCGAGGACAGTCATTCATCTAGGGGTCGCGTCACCACGACCCTCGAGCAACCTACCCGAACCCGGCGCGGGCCACGCCAGCGGGTTCCTATTTGGTCTTGCTCCGAGTGGGGTTTACCGTGCCACGCACTGTTACCAGGCGCGCGGTGCGCTCTTACCGCACCCTTTCACCCTTACCGGCCTCCCGAGGGAGACGTAGGCGGTCTGCTCTCTGCTGCACTTTCCGTCGGCTCACGCCGCCCAGGCGTTACCTGGCACTCTGCCCTGTGGAGCCCGGACTTTCCTCCCCCGGATCACTCCGGCGGCGACTGTCTGGCCGACTCCCGCGGCAAGGATACCAGTGCCCCGACACCCCCTCAACAAGCAGTGCATTCCAACGCGAGGGACGCCGGGGGCAAGCCGACGGAACAGCCCCAAGCGACCTTGCCTCAGGGGGACGCCTGGTCTTTGAGGGTCTGGGCGTGGGCATACCAGGCCTTCTTGGCGCCCCCCAGCACCCGCGACGCCACCGCCGCGGCCTGCTTGACGCCGACGCCCTCGGCCAGCAGCGCCGCGAGCAGCGCCTCCCCCTCCACTTCGCCACCCGCGCCCTTCTCGCGCGGCGGCGCACCGGCCACCATCACCACGAACTCGCCGCGGGCCTGGTTGGGGTCCTCCTCCATGCGCCGGGACAACTCGGCGGCGCTGCCCTCCAGAAAGGTCTCGAAGGCCTTGGTCAGCTCCCGCGCCAGCACCAGGCGACGCTCGCCGAATACCGTCCCGATATCCGTCAGGGTGTCGCGAATGCGATGCGGCGATTCATAGAAGACCAGGGTCTCGCTGCGCGTCGACAGCTCCTCGAGCTGCGCGCGACGCGCCCCGCCCTTGGCCGGCAGGAAGCCATGGAAGGTGAAGCGGTCGGTAGGCAAGCCCGCGGCCGAGAGAGCGGCGACCAGCGCACAGGCACCGGGAACCGGCACGATGCGCCGCCCCCGGGCGCGCAACTCGCGCACCATCACGAAGCCGGGGTCGCTGATCAGCGGCGTACCGGCATCGGAGACCAGGGCGATGGACTCGCCGGCGGCCAGGCGGGCGTCCAGCTGCTCGACCCGAGCAGCCTCGTTATGCTCATGCAGCGACAGCATGGGCACCTGCACCCCCAGGTGGCGCAACAGGCGTGCGGTGTGCCGGGTGTCCTCGGCGGCGACCAGCGACACCTCGGCCAGCACCCCGGCGGCACGCGGGCTCAGGTCGGCCAGATTCCCAATCGGCGTGGCGACCACGTACAATGAAGCAGAGTTCGGTTCTGACACGTCGCCTCCTCGGCGGGCTCCCGATACGACGGATGAAGAAAGGAAGGATGCATGCTCACACTCACACGCGGCCTGCTGGCCACCGCGCTACTCGCGCTGCTGCTGGCCGGCTGCGCCTACCAGCCGGGCATCGTCGAGCGCGTCACCGATGATGACCCCGCGAGCCTGCTCGAGCAGGCCCAGCAACAGGAACCGGGCCAGGCGGCGCGCACGCGGCTGGACGCGGCGGACATCCTAGCACGCCAGGGGGAGCGCACCCAGGCACTCGAGATCGCCCGCAATATCGACGATGCTCGCCTGGCCGGCGACCAGCGGGCGCGCTGGGCGCTGCTGCTGGCCGATCTCGGCGAGAGTGAAGGCAACCCCGAGGCGGTGATCCGCGCGACCCAGGACCTCGACGGCCTGGAGCTGAATCGCGGCCAGGCACTGGCCCTGCGCGAACAGCGGGGCCTGGCCCTGCTCGAGGTCGATGAGCCCCTTGCCGCCGCCGAGGCCCTGCTGGCAGTGCAGGCAGAGTCCGATGACGAGGCCCTCAACGACCCCATCTGGCGCGCCCTGGGGGGGCTCGATGGGCGCCGGCTGACCCGGTTAGGTGAACAGGGCGATGCCCTGACCCGCGGCTGGGTCGAGTTGAGCGAGACGGTGCGCAGCGGCGGTGGCGATATCGAGCGCCTGTTCCAGCGCCTGGATGACTGGCGCAGCCGCAATCAGCGCCACCCGGCGGCACGCCGACTGCCGGCAGACCTGCTCGCCCTGCGCGAGCTGAGCGGCCAGGAGGTACAGCATATCGCCGTGCTGCTGCCCGACTCCGGCCCCCTGTCACGAATCGCCGAGGCCGTCGCCGAGGGCATTCGTACCCAGCACCGCCTGTCGAATGATGCCAATGTCCGCCTGAGCTTCATCGATGGCTCCTCCGGCAGCCTCGAGGCGCTCTATCGGGAAGCCGAGAATCGCGGCGCCCAGGTCGTGATCGGCCCCCTCGACAAGGACCGGGTCAGCGAGCTCGAGCGCCGCGACCGCGTGCCACTCCCCACCCTGGCGCTCAACTACGGCAGGGGCGGCAGCAATCACGCCGAGGGGCTCTTCCAGTACGGCCTCTCCGCCGAGGACGAGGCCACCCAGGCCGCCCAGCGCGCCTGGCGCGACGGGCATCGCCGCGCCGCCCTGCTGGCACCTGACAACGACTGGGGGCGCCGCGTCGGCGAGGCCTTCTGGGATGAATGGCGCGCCCAGGGCGGGGAGATCACCAAGGCGGTGCGCTACAACCCCGGCGCCGCCGCCACCGAAAGCACCCGTCGCGCCATCGCCGAGGCACGCCCCGACGCCCTGTTCATGCTGGCGCTTCCCGACTACGCCCGCCAGGTGCCGCCGACCCTGGACTATTACGGCGCCGGCGACCTGCCGGTCTACGCCACCTCGCACCTGTTCAACGGGCAGCTCAATCCTCGCCTCGACGGCGACCTGGACGACGTGCTGTTCCTCGACATCCCCTGGCAGATCCCCGATGCCGCCGTGGGCGGCGAGGACGCCCTGCCCTTCTCCGCGAGCTACCGCGCCCTGCGCGAGGAGGCGGACCCCAACCTGTTCCGCCTGAACGCCATGGGGGTCGACGCCTTCGAGCTGGCGCGGCGGCTGCCCCAGTTCCAGCTGGTGTCGGGCAGCGAGGTGTTCGGTGCCACCGGCACCCTGCGCCCGGGGCCCGACGGCCGTATGCAGCGCCAGCTGCCCTGGGCACGCTTTGTCAACGGCGTCCCTCAGCCGGTGCTGATCCCGGGGATCTTCGGTGATGAGCAGTCCCCGTGACGCGCGGGCCCGCGGCGAGGCCATCGAGCGCCTCGTCGCGGCCTGGCTCACAGAGCGCGGCCTGACGCCGGTGGCCGCCAACCAGCACGCCAAGGGTGGCGAACTGGATCTGGTGATGCGCGACGGCGAGACCCTGGTCTTCGTCGAGGTGCGTCACCGGGCCGATACCCGCCACGGCCACCCCCTCGAGACCATCACCGCCACCAAGCAGCGCCGCCTGGTCCGGGCGGCGCGTTTTTATCTCCAGCGCAACCGGCTATCATGTGCCTGCCGCTTCGATGTGGTGGCCGTGACCGGCCAGCCCCCCGAACTCGACATCCAGTGGGTGGTCAACGCCTTCGATGCCTACTAACTCGCCAGAGGAACCCGACTCAGCATGGATTTCCAGCAGCGCATTCTCGGCCACTTCAACGCCAGCATCGACACCAAGACCTACGCCAGTGAAGTGCTGCCGCCCTTCATCGAGGTGGCCAGCCAGATGATGGTCCAGTGCCTGGTCAGCGAGGGCAAGATCCTGGCCTGCGGCAACGGCGGCAGCGCCGGCGACAGCCAACACTTCTCGTCGGAACTGCTCAACCGTTTCGAGCGGGAGCGTCCCAGCCTGCCCGCCCTGGCGCTGACCACCGACACCTCGACCCTGACCTCCATCGCCAACGACTACAGCTACAACGAGGTCTTCTCCAAGCAGGTACGCGCCCTGGGCCAGCCCGGCGACATACTGTTGGCGATCTCCACCAGCGGCAACTCGGCCAACGTCATCCAGGCCATTCAGGCCGCCCATGACCGCGACATGACGGTGGTGGCCCTGACCGGACGCGACGGCGGCAACATGGCTTCGCTGCTCGGCCAGGACGACTGCGAGATCCGCGTCCCAGCGACCTCCACCGCGCGCATCCAGGAGGTCCACCTGCTGGTGATCCACTGCCTCTGTGACCTGATCGACGAACAACTCTTTGGAGCAAGCGAATGACGACACGCCCCCCCCTGCTCAGCGCGCTGCTGCTGTCCGCCGTCCTGGGCCTCGCCGGCTGCACCACCGTGACCAGCGTGACGCACCAGGGCACCATCGACGAGAACTACGGCAAGCGCACCGCCGGTGCCCAGGTCGAGGATCAGAGCATCGAGACCAAGATCTCCCACAACCTCGGCCGCACCGACGCCCGCCTGGGCGATGCCCGGATCAACGTCGACAGCTACAACGGCGTGGTACTGCTTACCGGCCAGGTCCCCAGCGAGGAGCTCAAGACCCTGGCCAACGAAGTGGCCAGTGACGTGCGCAACGTGCGCACCATTCACAATGAGCTCACCATCGCCGGCAACCTGCCCGCCAGCCAGCGGCTCTCGGATACCTGGCTCAACACGCGCATCCGCACCCACCTGGCCGCCAACGAGAGCATCGACTCGAGCCGCATCCGGGTGATCACCGAGAATGCCAGCGTCTACCTGATGGGCATCGTGACCCGTGCCGAGGCCGAGCGCATCGTCCAGGCGGTCTCGCAGCTGGGCGGCATGCAGCGCATCGTCAAGGTATTCGACTATCTTGACTGACGGGCTTGACTGACGGGCTCGACTGACCGACGTGCCCGACGGGCACCGCGACAAGCCCCCAACGCAGGACGGCAGGCCCTCGGGCCTGCCGTCCTGCGTTTCCACACCTGACCGGGAACTACTTGATCACGCGCAGCGAGGGCCTGCCCTTGGGCGGGCGACGGTTACCTTCGCCCTCCTCGGCCGGTGGCTCCTCGCCTGCCGAGGCATCGCCATCGCTCTCCACCTCGGTCAGCGTCGGCGCCTCCTCGTCGGCGGCATCGGCGGGCTGCGGCATCACCGGCTCATGGCCGAAGACCATGCCCACGCCATTCTCGCGACCATAGATGGCCACCAGGGCGTCGCTCGGCACCATCACCCGCATGGGCTGGCCACCGAAGCGGGCCCCGAAGCTGATCGCGTCGTTCTCCATGGCGAGATCACGTACCGCGGTCGGCGACAGGTTGAGGACGATCTGGCCGTTCTGCACGAACTGCCGCGGGACCTCGACGTCGGGGTGCTCCGCATCGACCACGATATGCGGCGTGAGGTCGTTGTCCAGCAGCCACTGGAACAGGGCCCTGGCCAGGTAGGGGCGACTGGATAGGTTGGGACGACTGGAATCCATCGTCAGGCCCTCCTCCGTTGAACGGCCGCCCGCAGGCGACCGGAAGTGTATCAGCTACGCATCTCGCGCTCGCGTTCACTCAGCGAGGCCTTGAAGCCATCACGCTCGAAGACCCGCTCCATGTAGCCGAGCAGCGGCCCCACCTGCTTCTCGGGCAGCTCGATGCCCAGTGCCGGCAGGCGCCACAGGATCGGTGCCAGGCAGCAGTCCACCAGGGTGAACTCCTCGCTCATGAAGAACGCCATGTCCTCGAAGATGGGCGAGATACCCACCAGGCTCTCGCGCAGCTCCTTGCGTGCCTTGTCCGCCTCCTTCTTGGCCCCCTGCTCGATCTGCTCCACCAGCGGGCACCACTCGCGCTCGATGCGATGCATCCAGAGGCGGCTCTGGGCACGCGCCACCGGATAGACCGGCAGCAGCGGAGGATGCGGGAAGCGCTCGTCCAGGTACTCCATCATCACCTTGGACTCGTACAACACCAGATCACGATCCAGCAGGGTCGGCACGCTGTTGTAGGGGTTGAGGTCGGCGAGCTCCTCGGGGGGCTGGTCCTGGGTGACTTCCACGATGTCCACCGCCACACCCTTCTCGGCGAGCACGATACGCACCCGATGACTGAAGTGATCGGTACCACCGGAATAGAAGATCATCGACGACCGCTTGGCCACTACACCCATGAAACAATCCTCGCATCAAATCGAACGACTATGATAACACGCGGGCAGCGCTCCGCGGGGGAGCGTTTCGCCCGGCACATACGTCGCGGGGGCGCATGGCCGTTGGCCGTGCGCCCCCGCATTGTCCACCGCGGTGGATCAGTGGATGTCGCGCCAGTACTCGCGCTTGAGCAGGTAGGCGATGACACCGAAGATGAAGATGAAGATCAGCACCTTGGGCGCCAGGGCCTGGGCCTGCAGCTTGGAGGGCTCGCCGACGTAGGCCAGGAAGTTGGTCAGGTCATAGACCGCTTCCTCGAACTCCGCGGGCTCCATCTCACCGGGCTGGGTCACCTGCAGGGTCTCGCAGGACTGGTACTTGCCGGTCAGCGGATCGAGCTCGGCCCCTTCTACCGGGCGGTCGGTCTCGGCACACACCTTCTCCTGCACACCCTGCAGCGGTTCCAGCACGTTGGGCATGGCCACCAGGTCGAACACGGCGTTGTTCACCCCGGTACCGGTGCTCGGATCCTTGTAGAACGACAGCAGGTAGGAGTAGATCCAGTCGGTGCCGCGCAGGCGCGACTCCAGGGTCAGGTCGGGCGGCGGCGCCCCGAACCAGGTCTCGGCATCGCCGCTGTTCATGGCGATATGCATCTGGTCGTTGAAGGCCAGGTCGGAGGAGAAGATCAGGTTCTCCTCGACCAGATCCTGGGGCATGTTCAGGTCCTCGGCGGCCCGCGCGAAGCGCTGGTGCTCGAGGGAGTGACAGCCCATGCAGTAGTTGGTGTAGAGCTGCATGCCCCGCTGCAACGACGCCTTGTCGTCCAGGTCCGGCGTCATGGAGTACGGGACGCTGGTGCCTCCCGCGGCCATCGCCGCGAGGGGCACCAGCGCGAAGAGCAGTGCGAACAGTTGCTTTTTCATTAGCCAGTCACCCTCTCCGGAACGGGTTTTGTCTTCTCCAGCCGAGTGTAGAACGGCATCAGCAGGAAGAAGGCGAAGTAGATGGCGGTACAGATCTGGGCCACCAGGGTCCGGCCATCGGTGGCGGGCAGCACGCCCAGCACTCCGAGGATCACGAAACTGATGGCGAACAGCGCCAGCATCACCTTGGAGATCCAGCCCTTGTAGCGGATGGAGCGCACCGGGCTGCGGTCGAGCCAGGGCAACACGAAGAGCACCGCGATGGCCGCCCCCATGCAGATCACGCCGAGGAGCTTGGCGTCGAGGCCGAACAGCGAGAAGTTGATGGCGCGCAGGATCGCGTAGAAGGGGGTGAAGTACCACACCGGGGCGATGTGATTCGGGGTCTTCAGCGGGTTAGCCGGTTCGAAGTTGGGCTTCTCGAGGAAGTAGCCGCCCCCCTCGGGGAAGTAGAAGATCACCACCGCGAAGACGAACAGGAACACCGCCACACCGACGATATCCTTCACCGTGTAGTACGGGTGGAAGGGGATGCCGTCCAGCGGCTTGCCGGTCTCGTCCTTTTTCTGCTTGATGTCGATGCCGTCCGGGTTGTTGGAGCCGACCTCATGCAGGGCAATGATGTGCAGCACCACCAGCGCCAGGATCACGATGGGCAGCGCCACCACGTGCAGGGCAAAGAAGCGATTGAGCGTGATACCGGAGATCAGGAAGTCGCCGCGCACCCACTGGGTCAGGTCGGGGCCGATCACCGGGATGGCGGAGAACAGCGAGATGATGACCTGAGCCCCCCAGTAGGACATCTGCCCCCAGGGCAGCAGGTAGCCCATGAAGGCCTCGGCCATCAGCGCCAGGTAGATCGCCATGCCGAAGATCCACACCAGTTCGCGGGGCGCCTTGTAGGAGCCGTAGAGCAGGCCGCGGAACATGTGCAGGTAGACCACCACGAAGAAGGCCGTGGCGCCGGTGGAGTGCATATAGCGGATCAGCCAGCCCCACTCTACATCGCGCATGATGTACTCGACGGAGGCGAAGGCGCCCTCCGCGGAGGGGTTGTAGCTCATGGTGAGCCAGATGCCGGTAAGGATCTGGTTGACCAGCACCAGCAGCGCCAGGGAGCCGAAGAAGTACCAGAAGTTGAAGTTCTTGGGGGCGTAATACTTGGACAGGTGCTCCTGCCACATCTGCGTCGCGGGGAAGCGCTCATCCACCCAGCGCATGATCCCCTTCTCCGCCATCGCCTTGTTCGGGTTACCCATCAGGCAGTCTCCTCATCTTCGCCCACGACAATGATATCGTCGGTCTCGAAGCGGTACGGCGGGACCTCCAGGTTGGTGGGCGCCGGAACGTTGCGGAATACCCGGCCCGCCAGGTCGAAACGCGAACCGTGGCAGGGGCAGAAGTAGCCTCCCGGCCAGTTGTCGGTGCCCACGCCCTCGGCATCGGGCTCAGGCTTGAACAGCGGTGAGCAGCCCAGGTGGGTACAAATGCCGATCAGCACCCCGATCTCGGGCTTGATGGCCCGCAGCGGTCCGCTCACATACGCGGGCTGCTGGGGCACTTCGGAGTCGGGATCGGCCAGCCGCGAGGCGTCGAAGCCCTCGGTCCGCTCGATCATCTCCGGGGTGCGGTTGACGATCCAGACCGGCTTGCCACGCCACTCCACGGTCATTTGCTGACCCGGCTCCAGCTTGGACACATCAGCCTGAACCGGCGCGCCCGCCGCTCTCGCCCTGGCACTCGGCTGCCAGGAAGCCACAAAGGGGACCGCAACCCCGACGGCACCAACCCCACCTACAACGGTGGTGGCACCCACGAGGAAACGGCGCCGACCCTTGTTCACGCCGTTATCTGCCATTTCAAGGTTTCTCCCATCAGCTTACCCGTTGATCCATCACGGGCATCATCCCCGCGAACACGGACACCAAATGCGGTACATGTTAAGAAATCGAGCCGCCCCGCACAAGGAAAAGGACCTTGACCAAGGTGGCATGGCACACACAAATTGTTGACCCAGAACAAGAAACGCCCGGGTTGATAAACCCGGGCGTCGAAGCTTCCAAGATGGCTGGCGATCAGCGCTTGGAGAACTGCGGACGGCGGCGCGCCTTGCGCAGGCCGACCTTCTTGCGCTCGACCTGACGCGCGTCACGGGTCACGTAACCCGCCTCACGCAGCGGCGCACGGAAGTCCTCGTTATAGGACATCAGGGCGCGGGTGATGCCGTGACGGATCGCACCGGCCTGGGCAGAACCACCACCGCCCTTGACGGTCACGTAGACGTCGAACTGGCCCAGGGTCTCAGTCAGCTCGAGGGGCTGACGGACCACCATGCGACCGGTGACGCGACCGAAGTACTGGTCCAGCTCACGGCTGTTGACGGTGATCTTGCCGGTGCCCGGCTTAAGGAAGACGCGGGCGGTAGAGGTCTTGCGGCGCCCGGTACCGTAATACTGCTGTGTCATGGCGAAGATTCCCTCAGAAGTTCAGTTCTTGCGGCTGCTGGGCGGCGTGCGGATGCTCGGCGCCGGCGTAGACCTTGAGTTTGGTGTACATGGCGCGGCCCAGAGGGCCCTTCGGCAGCATGCCCTTGACGGCACTCTCGATGATACGCTCGGGGGCGTGGTCGAGCATCTTGTCGAAGGTCATGGAACGCAGGCCACCCGGGTAACCGGTGTGGCGATAGTAGGTCTTGGCCTTGGCCTTGTTGCCGGTGACCTTCACCTTCTCGGCGTTGATAACGACGATGTAGTCGCCGGTATCCACGTGCGGGGTAAACTCCGGCTTGTGCTTGCCGCGCAGGCGACGAGCGATCTCTGTGGCCAGACGGCCCAGCGTCTTGTCCGTGGCGTCGACGACGTACCAGTCGCGCTCGACGGACTGCGGTTTGGCAGTGAACGTCTTCATGGAATCTCACCAATCAAGTGTATTGGGTTATCAGCCGATCATCCGGCATGCAACCATCCCTATTCTTCTTGGTTGCCCCCGACTGGCGGGCACAACGAGTAGAGCGCGCGAATTCTACATGGGCACGGCCCACAAGGCAATGCCACTCAGGGCTTGTGGGGTAGTGCCAGGTAGTCGTGGGACTGCATCTCCTGCAGCCGCGACAGGGTACGCTGGAACTCGAACTCGAGGCGCCCGTCGGCATACAGCGCCTCGGCGGGCATCTCGGCGGACATCAGCAGCTTGACGCCGCGATCGTAGAACTCGTCGACCATATTGATGAAGCGCCTGGCCTGATCATCCGTCGCCCCGTTCATGCGGGTCACGTTGGAGACCAGCACGGAATGGAACTCCCGGGCCAGCTCGATATAGTCGTTCTGGCTGCGCGGACCGTCACAGAGCTCGCGGAACTCGAACCACACCACATCGTCGTGGAGCCGACGGGCGTGCAGCACGCGATGGTTCACCTCCAGCGGCACATCGACCTCGCCGTCATGGCCGGCGATCTCGCGGAAGCTGCGCGCCAGCTCCACCTCGGCTGCCTCGTCGAGGGGCGAGTGGAAGATCTCGGCACGCTCCAGGGCGCGCAGCCGGTAGTCGATGCCCGAGTCGACATTGACCACCTCGCAGTGGCGCTCGAGCAGGTCGATGGCCGGCAGGAAGCGTGCGCGCTGCAGGCCATCCTTGTAGAGATCGCCGGGCACGATATTGGAGGTCGCCACCAGCACCACCCCACGCTCGAACAGCGCCTCGAGCAGGTTGGCCAGGATCATGGCATCGGTGATGTCCTTGACGAAGAATTCGTCGAAGCAGATCACCCTGGCCTCGGCGGCGAACTTCGCGGCGATCAGGCGCAGCGGATTCTTCTCGCCCTTGTAGTGCTCCAATTCGTTGTGCACCCGCTGCATGAAGCGGTGGAAGTGGGTACGCATCTTCTCGGGAAAGGGCAGCGACTCGTAGAAGGCGTCCACGAGGTAGGTCTTGCCGCGCCCGACACCGCCCCAGAAGTAGAGCCCGCGGACCTCCGGCAACACCGGCGCCTCGGGTTCACTGCGTGCACGCTTGCCGAACAGCCCGGCCACACGGGAGGCCAGGCCACTGCCAGAGGCGGCGGGCCGCGGCGGCAACGCCGGCGCGGCGAGCAGGTCATCATAGAGACGCTGCAGATGCGCCACGGCCTGCTCCTGGGCGGCGTCATACTGGAAGTCGTCACGTTCCAGATCGGCCCGATAGCGGGCCATGGGGGTCGGACGAATGTCTCGATGTGCGGCACTCATGGGGGCGAAAACGGCCTGTTGCGGCTTCGACAGGCTGCATATTATACGCGCCTGATCCACGAAGCGCATCGCCGACGCCTGTCCGCGTTGACCCGGCGACGGCGCTCGCCCCTATAATGGTGCGCGCCGGGGCTACCGCCCCACCACCGGATCCGCCCGCCGAAACGCCGGCCGCTGGATCGTTCACCGCCGCAGGGAGACCGACGTGGACGAGAGCAACATCAACTGGATTCTGGCCATCGCCTGCCTGCTGGCCGGTATCGGCCTGGGAGCACTGGGCTACCACCTGCTCAATGCCGGTGCACACGGCATGCAGCGCCTGCGCCAGCGACTCGCCGAACGCGACCGGGAGCTTGCGGCCCTGCGCGACGGCCTCGACGAGCACTTCGACGAGGTCAGCCGACTGGCGGAATTGCTGCGCCGGGACAGCGAGGCGCTGGCCGCCCGTCTCGCCGAGGATGCCAGCAGCCTAGGGGGACGCACCAGGCGCCACCGCGGCCTGGCCGTGGAGGAGGCAGCGCCTCCCGCCGAGGCGACGAGCGACGAAGCCCTGGCGACGCCGCGTGACTATGCCGACGGCTCCGGCGGCACCCTCTCCGAGGACTTCGGCCTCAAGGACGATGCCAGCCGGGAGCCCGAGGCTCCTCGCTACTGAGCCGAGTGCCAGCCACCAGCGCCCCGCCCCACCGGCGGGGCGTTGCGGTTTCAGGACCTCATGCCGGGTTATCGATATCCACGAAGCGGTGCTCGATGCCGAACTCTCCGGCCAGCCACTCGCCCAGCGCGCGCACACCGTCGCGCTCGGTGGCGTGGTGCCCCGCACACAGGTAGTGGATGCCCAGCTCGCGGGCCAGATGGGTGGTGCGTTCGGAGATCTCTCCGGAGATGAAGGCGTCGGCGCCCGCCTCCCAGGCCGCGGTGATCATGTCCTGGGCACCGCCGGTGCACCAGGCCACCCGCTCGATGCGCCAACTCTCCGGCGCCTCCACCAGCAGCGCCTCGCGCCCCAGACGCTCACCGACGTGGTCGGCCAGCGCCCGCGCATCCATCACCGACGGTGGCGCCCCCAGCCAAAGGAGCCCCTCCCCGAGCTCACCGTCGGCGCACCCTTCCACCGTGAAGCCCAGCCGACGCCCCAGCTCGGCGTTATTGCCGAGCCCGGCATGGGCATCCAGCGGCAGATGATAGGCCAGCAGGCTGATGTCGTGGGCCAGCAGGGTCTGCAGGCGGCGCCGTTTCATGCCGGTGATGGCCACCGGCTCGTTCTTCCAGAAATAGCCATGGTGCACGAGCACCAGGTCGGCCTCCCACGCCAGCGCCTCGTCGAGCAGCGCCTGGCAGGCGGTGACGCCGCTCAGCACCCGTCTGACCTCGTCACGCCCCTCCACCTGCAGGCCGTTGACGGTGTAGTCCTTGAAGCGCTCGGGCTGCAGCTTGCTGGCGCAGGCCGCCACCAGGGTGTCGCGATGGGTCATCGTCTCCTCCGGACGCTGTGGAATGAAGGTGTTACCATGCGCCGATTGTAACCGTCACCGACGAGTGCCGGCGACCGTCACAGACCTGACGCGACCGCCCGGACGAGAACCGAGTCCCGCATGCCGTACCGACTACCGCGCCATCGCCTTCGCTCCCTCGCCCCCTACCTGCTGCCGGTACTGATCGGGGTGCTGCTGGCCGTGGTACTGCTCAACGCCTTCCCGCAGCTCACCGGCCGCGATACGGCCGACTCGCCGGCGCCACAAGCGCCCTCCCCGACCCGGCGCGAGCCGCTGGCGGTGTCCCCCGATGTCGCGGCATCCAGCGATGAAACCGAGCGCCCCGCCCCGGCACTGCGCCAGGCACCGCCGCTCGCCCGCGAACAGGGGCCGGCCAGCTACGCCGCCGCGGTGGAGCGCGCCGCCCCGGCGGTCGTCAATATCTACTCCTCCCGGGTCGTCGAGCGCGACCAGCATCCGCTGATGTCGGACCCCTTCTTCCGCCAGTTCTTCGGCGACGACATGCCGACGCGCCAACGCATGCTCTCGAGCCTCGGCTCGGGCGTCATCGTCAGTGAAGAGGGCTATGTGCTGACCAACCACCATGTCATCGGCGGCGCCGACCAGATCCAGGTCGCGCTGCGCGACGGCCGCGAGACCCTGGCCGAGGTGATCGGCACCGATCCCGAGAGCGACCTCGCCGTGCTGCGCATCCAGCTCGACGACCTGCCGGTGATCGAGCTCGCCGACTCCGCCGAGGTGGCCATCGGCGATGTGGCCCTGGCCATCGGCAACCCGTTCGGGGTCGGCCAGACGGTCACCATGGGCATCATCAGTGCCACCGGCCGCAGCCACCTGGGGCTCAACGCCTACGAGGACTTCATCCAGACCGATGCCGCCATCAACCCGGGCAACTCCGGAGGCGCGCTGATCAGCCCCGACGGCGCCATGGTCGGCATCAACACCGCCATCTTCTCGCGCTCCGGCGGCTCCCAGGGCATCGGCTTCGCCATCCCCGCCAACCTGGCGCGAAACATCCTCGAGGAGCTGGTCACCCAGGGGCGGGTGATCCGTGGCTGGTTGGGAGTCGAGGCCCAGGAGCTCAACCCGGAGCTGGCCGCCTCCTTCGGCCTGCAGGCACCTCGCGGCGTGATCATTGCCGGAGTGGTTCCGGGAGGCCCTGCCGACCAGGCCGGCCTGCGCCCCGGCGACGTGCTGCTCTCGATCGAGGGCCGGCCGATCCTCGACGCCCGGGAAACGATGTCTGACATCGCCGCGGTGGAGCCCGGCGACAGCCTGCCGCTCACCGTGGTACGCGGCGGCGAGGAGCTGGAACTGACGGTAGAGGTCGGCGAGCGGCCGCCCCCCGAGCTGCGCGACCCCGAGTAGCCACTCGCCCACGCCGCGCCCACGCTCCCCACGACGCAGAGGGCCCCGCCATCCGGCGGGGCCCTCTCTGCGTCCAGCCACGTCGGTCGATCACGTCTTGATGCGGTACTCGGCGCTGCGCGCATGGGCGGTAAGCGACTCGCCGCGAGCCAGCACCGAGGCCACCCGCCCCAGCTCGGACGCCCCCTCGGCGGAGCAGTGGATGATCGATGAGCGCTTCTGGAAGTCGTAGACCCCCAGCGGCGACGAGAAGCGTGCGGTGCCCGAGGTGGGCAGCACATGGTTGGGACCGGCGCAGTAGTCCCCCAGCGCCTCGGCGGTATAGCGACCCATGAAGATGGCGCCGGCGTGACGCACCTCGGGAAGCCAGCCCTCGGGGTTGGCCACCGAGAGCTCGAGATGCTCCGGCGCGATGCGATTGATCAGAGTCATCGCCTCGGCGCGATCGCGGCAACGAATCAGCGCCCCGCGCCGGGAGAGCGACTCGCGGACGATCGCCTGGCGCTCCAGGGTCGGCAGCAGGCGGTCGATGGCGGCCTCCACGGCGTCGATGTGCTGGTCATCCCAGCCCACCAGGATTGCCTGGGCGTCCTCGTCGTGCTCGGCCTGGGAGAAGAGGTCCATGGCCAGCCACTCGGGGGCGGTCCCGCCATCGGAGACCACCAGGATCTCCGAGGGGCCGGCGATCATGTCGATGCCCACCTGGCCGAACACCGCGCGCTTGGCCGTCGCCACGTAGATATTGCCCGGCCCGACGATCTTGTCGACCCGCGGCACCGTCTCGGTGCCGTAGGCCAGGGCGGCAATGGCCTGGGCGCCGCCCACCGTGAACACCCGGTCGACCCCGGCGAGATGCGCCGCGGCCAGCACCAGCTCGTTGAGCACCCCATCCGGGGTGGGCACCACCATGATGATCTCGCGAACGCCGGCCACGTGGGCGGGAATCGCGTTCATCAACACCGAGGAGGGATAGGCCGCCTTGCCACCCGGCACATAGATGCCGGCGCGGTCCAGCGGCATGACCTGCTGGCCGAGCACGCTGCCGTCCGCCTCGGTGTAGTGCCAGGACTCGGGCTTCTGACGCTCGTGGTAGAGGCGGATACGCTCGGCGGCCTGGGCCAGCGCCTCGCGCTGCTCGGCGGGCAACCCCTCATAGGCCTGGCGCAAGCGCGGTGCACTGAGGGTCAGTTCGGCCATGCTCGATACCGAGAGGCGATCGAAGCGGTTGCTGGCCTCCACCAGGGCGGCATCGCCGCGATCCTTCACCGCGGCGAGAATCTCCGCGACCCGTGCTTGGACCTCGCAGTCGGAGACCCCCTCCCAGGCCAGCAGGTGGTCGAGCCGAGCCGTGAAGTCGGCGTCGGTGGTGGCGAGGCGGGCAATTCCGGAGGGAGCAGTGGTCTCGGTCATGGCAGCATCCATATCGTGTCGGGACTATCCAGTCGGGTCCATCGCCGGCATCTCAGCCAGCGACGCCCTCGCGACGTGCGGTCACCGCCTGCTCGAGGCGCTCGAGCAGCGGCTTGATACGCGCATGCTTCATGGTCATCGCCGCCTTGTTGACCACCAGGCGGGTGGAGATCGGCGCGATCAGCTCGCGGGGCTCCATGCCGTTGGCGCGCAGGGTATTGCCGGTATCGACGATATCGACGATCTCGTCGGCCAGGTTCATCAACGGCGCCAGTTCCATGGCGCCGTAGAGCTTGATCACCTCGGCCTGGATACCCTGCTCGGCATACCAGCGCCGGGCGACGTTGACGAACTTGGTGGCCACCCGGCGACGCGCACGGGCCGGCTCGGCGCCGGTGATGCCGGCGGTCATCAGCCGGCAGCGAGCGATCTCCAGGTCCAGCGGCTCGTAGAGCCCCGCCGCGCCGTGCTCGAGGAGCACGTCCTTGCCGGCCACCCCCAGATCGGCGGCGCCCAGCTGCACATAGGTCGGCACGTCGGTGGCGCGGATCACCACCAGCTTGACGTCGGGCAGGTTGGTATCGAACAGCAGCTTGCGGCTGCTGCCCAGGTCTTCCGCCGGCTCGACGCCAGCGTCGGCCAGCAGCGGCAGGGTCTCGTCCAGGATACGGCCCTTGGAGAGGGCCACGATCAGTTGTTTGCTCATGCTCTCGCCTTGGTCAGGGTGCAGGCTAGCCCGGTACGCGACGGATGCGCGCGCCGAGCAGCTGCAGCTTCTCCTCGATGCATTCGTAGCCGCGATCGATATGGTAGATACGGTCGACCAGCGTCTCCCCCTCGGCCATCATCGCCGCGATCACCAGCGACGCCGAGGCGCGCAGGTCGGTCGCCATCACCGGGGCACCGGAGAGCTGCTCGACTCCTTCGATCACAGCGGTGTTACCCTCCAGAGCGATCTTCGCCCCCATGCGATTGAGCTCCTGGACGTGCATGAAGCGGTTCTCGAAGATGGTTTCGACTACCCGCGAGGTGCCGTCGGCCACCGCGTTCATGGCCACGAACTGGGCCTGCATGTCGGTGGGAAAGGCCGGATAGGGCGCGGTACGAATATTGACCGGCCGCGGGCGCCTGCCGTGCATGTCCAGCTCGATCCAGTCATCGCCGATGGTGATCTCCGCGCCGGCCTCCTCGAGCTTGGCCAGCACCGCCTCGAGGATATCGGCGCGGGTGCGCCGCACCCGGACGCGTCCGCGTGACAGTGCAGCGGCGACCAGAAAGGTGCCGGTCTCGATGCGGTCGGGCATCACGTCATGGTAGGCACCGTGCAGGCGCTCCACCCCCTCGATGGTGATGGTATCGGTACCGTGGCCGCGGATGTTGGCCCCCATCTTGATCAGCAACTCGGCCAGGTCGACCACCTCAGGCTCCCGGGCGGCGTTCTCGAGCACCGTGGTGCCCTCCGCCAGCACGGCCGCCATCAGCAGGTTCTCGGTACCGGTCACCGTCACGGTATCGAAGAAGATGGTGACTCCCTTCAGCCGCCCCTCCACCCGGGCACGGATATAGCCGGCCTCGACGCGAATCTCTGCCCCCATGGCCTCGAGGCCACGCAGGTGCAGGTCCACCGGACGCGAACCGATGGCGCACCCCCCTGGCAGGGAGACATCGGCGTGGCCGAAGTGAGCCACCAGCGGGCCCAGCACCAGGATCGAGGCACGCATCTTCTTGACCAGCTCATAGGGCGCATCGCAGTGCTTCACCTGGGAACCATCGAGCTGGATGGTCATCTTCTCGCCCATCACCGGCTCCACCCCCAGATGGCCGAGCAGCTCCAGGGTGGTGGTGATGTCCTGCAGGTGCGGCAGGTTGCCGATGGTCACCGGCTCGTCGGCCAGAAGGGTGGCGCAAAGGATGGGCAGGGCGGCGTTCTTGGCACCGCTGACCCACACCTCGCCATCGACCGGCCCGTTGCCGGTAATGATCAACTTGTCCATGGAGGGTCGAGGTCTCAGGCGCGGGAATTCTCCGGCGCGTCTTGCCACTGCGCCGGGGTATAGGTCTTGATGCTCACCGCATGCAGCGCGCCGGAGGCGATCTCGTCGGAGAGCGCGCCATAGATCAGCTGCTGGCGTTTGACCGGCGACAGACCTTCGAAGAGCTCGCCCACGGCCACCACCTGGAAATTGCAGCCCTCGCCCTGGATATGGAAATCGCAGCCGTCGATACGCGACTCGAGCAGCCCCTTGACGTCACTGGGTTGCATGGTGAGGCACTCCTTGTAGTACTGAAATGAAAGAGCTGAAACGGGTCCGTCGACGACAGCCACCTCGTCGTCGACAGGCAATAGGGATGACCCATGGTAATGAAAAGCATCGCGCTTGGCGATTGCCCCGGCTACTCGCCCGCCGCCTCCAGCGGCAGCAGGCGCTCGAGGCCGGCCAGGTCGGTGAGACGCCAGAGGGGCGCCGACAGCTGTACCCGCTCCAGGGCGAGCCCGGCACGGCTCGCCGCACGGGCCCACTCCAGCAGCACGGAGAGGGCCGCACTGCTGACGCCGGCGACACCACGCAGGTCGAAGCTCACCGTCTCGCCCGAGTGGCGCTGCGCGAGCCAGCGACTGCCCGCCTCGGCGAGCTCGGCGGCATGCTCAAAGCCCACTTCGCCGCGCACCACCAGACCAGCATCACCGGCCTCCAGCCTCAGGCCATCGCGCGCCAGCAGGTCGCTCACGCGCCCTGCTCCAGCTCCTCGACACCCACCTCCGGCGACCAGCCGTCGATCACGGCGTCGTAATCGCGAGCGTTGTCACGCATCGCCTGATCGAACTGGTTGCGGAAGGTCAGCCCCAGGTTGATGCCGTTGACAATCACGTTGACCACTCGCCATTCGCCACCGGAGAGGCGCAGGGAGTAGCTGACCGGGTAGACGGTACCATCCTCGGCCACCACTTCCATGTCCACGCTGGCCTGGTCCTCGTGGCGCTGGGCCCGCTGGGTATCGAGCACACGCAGGTCGCGATAGTCGAAGGTCACCAGTCCCTTGGCGTAGGTATCGATCAGGGTCTGGCGGAAGGTCTCGACGAAGCGCGAACGCTGCTGCGGCGTGGCGTTGGCGAAATAGCGCCCCATCACGCTGGCGCCGATGTAGCGGAAGTCGGCGATCTCATCGAGGCTGTCGTCGACCAGCGCCTCGAGCTCATCCATGTTGTTGGCGAAGTGGTCGCGCCGGCCCTCGATCTGGCCGGTCAGCGTCTCGACGCTGTGGCGGATCACCTGGTCGGGGGTGCGCTCGGGGGCGGCCTGCACGGCCAGGCTGAACAGCAGGCTCAGCAGCAACGTTGCCAGGGCCAGGGGATAACGGATCATGATCAACGTCTCCATGTCGGGGTCGATGAAAAATCGGTCAGCGGCTAGTCGCTGACCATGTTTGACACGAACTGCTGGATGAGTTCTTCAAGCACCAGGGCCGACTGGGTATCGCGGATGGTATCGCCGTCGGCCAGGGTCTCGGGATCGCCACCCACGGAAAGCCCCACGTACTGCTCGCCGAGCAGGCCCGAGGTCAGGATCGCCGCGGTGGTGTCACGGGAGAGCTGTCCCTGCAAGTCATCATCGAGCTCGAGCACTACACGGGCATCGTACCAGTCGGTATCGAGCTCGATGGCCGCCACGCGTCCCACCGTGACCCCGGCCATGGTGACCCGTGCGCGGGGCTTGAGGCCGCCTATATTGGCGAAATTGGCCTCCAGGCGGAAGGTATCGCCGGGGGTCTGCAGGGTCATGCCGCTGACCCGCAGGCCGAGAAACACCAGGCCGAGGATGCCGGCGAGCATGAAAAGCCCCACCCCCAGCTCCATGGTTTTGCTGCGCTTCATCAGTATCTCCACACATCAGGGCGATCGTTCGCCGCTCAGGCGAGGCCGCCGAACATCACGGCGGTCAGCACGAAATCGAGGCCGAGCACGGCCAGCGAGGAATAGACCACGGTACGGGTGGTGGCCCGCGAGATGCCCTCCGAGGTGGGCACCAGGTCATAGCCCTGGAAAACCGCGATCCAGGTCACCACCACGGCAAACACCAGGCTCTTGATGATGCCGTTGCCCACGTCGTCGATGAAGTCGACGCTGGCCTGCATGTTGGACCAGTAGGAGCCCTCGAAGACGCCCAGCCAGTCGACCCCGACCAGGTAGCCACCGTAGATGCCCACCACACCGAAGCCCACGGTAAGCAGCGGAAGGGCCACGAAGCCCGCCCACAGGCGTGGCGCCACCACCCGGCGCAGCGGGTCGACGCCGATCATCTCCATGCTGGTCAACTGCTCGGTGGCCTTCATCAGGCCGATCTCGGCGGTCAGTGCCGAGCCGGCGCGCCCGGCGAACAGCAGTGCCGCCACCACCGGGGCAAGCTCACGCAGCAGAGATAGCGCCACCATCTGACCCAGCGCATCCTCGGCACCGAAATCGACCAGGATGGTATAGCCCTGCAGCGACAGCACCATGCCGATAAAGAGCCCCGAGACGAGCACGATGGCCAGCGACAGCACGCCCACGAAATGCATCTGGCGCACCCAGAGGTAGAGGCCCTCACGACTCGGCAGCCCCACGGCGGACTGGACCAGGAAGATGCCGGCGCGGCCAAAGGCCTCGAGCAGGTCGCAGCCGCGGCGCCCGAGGCGCCGGATTCGCTGGATCATCGTGGACCTCCCGGGCTGAGCATGTCGCTGATGAAGTCCACCGCCGGGTAGTGGAAAGGCACCGGCCCATCCGGCTCGCCGTGGACGAACTGGCTGACCCGGGGATCCTGGTCCACGTCGAGGCTCTTGGGCGTGCCATGGGCCATCACCTGGCCATCGGCGACCACGTAGACGTAGTCGGCGATGGTCAGGGTCTCCTTGATATCATGGGAGACCACGATGGAGGTCAGCCCCAGCGCCTGGTTGAGGCGCTTGATCAGCTGCACCAGCACGCCCATGGAGATCGGGTCCTGGCCGACGAACGGCTCGTCATAGAGGATCAGCTCGGGATCCAGGGCGATGGCCCGGGCCAGGGCCACCCGGCGCGCCATGCCCCCGGAAAGTTCCGCGGGCATCAGCTCCCGGGCTCCGCGCAGCCCCACCGCCTCGAGCTTCATCAGCACCAGGTCGCGGACCATGGTACCCGGCAGATCGGTATGCACCCGCAGCGGGAAGGCCACATTCTCGAACACGCTGAGGTCCGAGAACAGCGCCCCGCTCTGGAACAGCATGCCCATGCGCTGGCGCATGGAAAACAGCGCCTTGCGCGACTGGCGATGCACGTCCTGACCCTCGATCAGCACCCGGCCGGCGTCGGGCATGAGCTGGCCGCCGATCAGCCTGAGCAGGGTGGTCTTGCCACTGCCGCTGGGGCCCATGATGGCGGTGATGCCGCCTCGCTGGATCAGCATGTCGACGCCGCGGAAGATCTCCTTGTCGCCACGCGCGAAATGCAGCCCCTCCACCGCCACGAAGGGAGTGTCACTCATCGGCTCAGCCATCCCAGTAAAATTATCGAACATCGTATCCTAACTGCCCTGCCGGGTGCCAGCCCGATGCCGTCTACCCGGCTTGCACCACTGCTGGTCAGCACGTTTAATGGCGCCCTTCCGACATTGGCCGAACGAACGAGACGCTTGCCATGCTGCTTCCCCTGATCGCCGTCGCCGCAGGCCTCGTGGCCCTGCTGTGGAGCGCCGACCACTTCGTCGGCGCGGCGGCCGCCACCGCCCGCCGCGCCGGCATGAGCACGATGCTGGTGGGCATGACCATCGTCGCCCTGGGCACCTCGGCGCCCGAGATCGTGGTCTCGCTGATGGCGTCCCTGGACGGCATTCCCGACCTGGCCACCGGCAACGCCCTGGGCTCCAACATCGCCAATATCGGGCTGGTGCTGGGCATCACCGCGCTGGTGGTGCCGATCCCGGTTCGCTTCTCCATCGTGCGCCGCGAGCTGCCGCTGCTGCTCGGCGCCACCGGACTGGCCGGCTACGCCCTGGCCAACGGTCACCTGGGGCGAATGGATGCCGCGCTGCTCATCGCCCTGCTGGTGTTCAGCCTGTGGTGGCTGTTCCGTGCCGATACCCCGGACGCCAAGGAGGAAGTGGCAGGCGAGATACCCGAGATGACGCTGGCGCGTGCACTGCTGTGGCTGGTGGTGACCCTCGCAGTGATGGTCGCCGGCTCCCGGGGCCTGGTGTGGGGGGCCAGCGAACTGGCCCGCAGCATGGGGGTCAGCGAGCTGGTCATCGGCCTGACCATTGTCGCCATCGGTACCAGCCTGCCCGAACTGGTGGCCTGCGTGGCCAGCGCCCTCAAGCGTCACCACGACCTGGCCATCGGCAATATCATCGGCTCCAACCTCTTCAACCTGCTGGCGGTACTGCCGGTACCCGGCCTGCTTGCGCCGGGCCCGACCGACCCCGCCGCCGGCGAGCGTGACTATCCGCTGCTGCTGGTGCTGACCCTGGTACTCGGCGCCCTGCTGCTGTGGCACCGCCGCAACCATCTGGGCCGCCTCCCCGGCGCGGCACTGGCGGCCAGCTATTTCGGCTACCTGATCTGGCTCGGCACGACCAGTCTGGGCGGCGGCTCTTGAGTGAACCCCTCGAACAGGCAACAATCGTCGCCATGACATCCGATACCCCCTCGGCCGGTTCGGCCCTCCGTGACAGCGCCAAACGCACCCTTCGCCTCGAGCAGCAGGCCGTGGGCGCCCTGGTGGCGCGCCTCGATGACGCCTTCGACAGCGCCTGCGAACTGATCCTGGCCTGCCACGGCCGGGTGGTGGTCACCGGCATGGGCAAGTCGGGCCATATCGCCGGCAAGATCGCCGCCACCCTGGCCAGCACCGGCACGCCGGCCTTCTTCGTGCATCCCGGCGAGGCCAGCCACGGCGACCTCGGCATGATCACGCCTGGTGACGTGGTGCTGGCCCTCTCCAACTCGGGCGAGACCGCCGAGGTAACCGCCCTGCTGCCGCTGCTCAAGCGCATGAAGGTGCCGCTGATCAGCATGACCGGCCGCCCGGCCTCGAGCCTGGCCCGCCACGCCGAGGCGCATCTCGATGTCGGTGTCGAACGCGAGGCCTGTCCTCTCGACCTCGCCCCGACCGCCTCCACCACCGCCGCTCTGGCCATGGGGGATGCCCTGGCCGTGGCGCTGCTGGAGTCGCGCGGCTTCACCGCCGAGGACTTCGCCCTTTCCCACCCCGGCGGCAGCCTCGGCAAGCGGCTGCTGCTGCGCGTCGGTGACCTGATGCACTCGGGTGACAGGCTGCCCCGGGTGGCACTGGGCAGTCCGCTGCGTGACGCCCTGCTGGAGATCACCCGCCAGGGGCTGGGCTTCACCTGCGTGGTGGCCCCCGACGGCCGCCTCGCCGGGGTCTATACCGATGGCGACCTGCGCCGTACCCTGGACCAGCACAGTGACCTCACCGGGCTGACCGTGGATGAGGTGATGACCTGCCCCGGCAAGCGCGTCTCCCCGGAGACCCTGGCCGCCGAGGCGGTAAGCCTGATGGAAGACCACCGCATCTCCGCCCTGGCCGTGGTCGATGACGAGGGCCGCCCCGTGGGCGCCCTGCATATGCACGACCTGCTCGCCAGTGGCGTGATCTGACCTCAACGACACGGAGTCCCCATGACCCATACCTCCCCCCTGCAGGATCCGCTGCTGACCGACCGCCTGCGCCGCATCCGCCTGCTCGCGCTTGATGTCGACGGCGTGCTCACCGACGGCCAGCTCTACTTCCAGGCCGACGGCATCGAGATCAAGGCCTTCAATGTCCAGGACGGTCACGGCCTCAAGCTGCTCAAGCGTGCCGGCATTCAGGTCGCGCTGATCACCGGCCGCGAATCCCCCACCGTGAGTCGCCGCGCCGCTGCCCTGGGCATCCAGCATGTCTTCCAGGGTGTGGAGAAGAAGCTGCCGGTCCTGCGTGAGCTAATCGCGCGCCTGGGCCTGGAGTTCGACCAGGTCGCCTACTGCGGGGACGACATGCCCGATGTGGGCGCCATCCGCCGTGCCGGCGTGGGCATCAGCGTCCCCAATGCACCGAGCTATATCCAGAAGCACGCGGACTGGGTCACCGAACGCAGCGGCGGCCAGGGCGCGGCCCGCGAGATCGCCGACACCCTGCTGCGCGCCCAGGGCCACTGGGACGCGGTGATCGACACCTACCTCCACGGGGCCGGCTGAGATCATGGCCCTGCCGCGCCCGGGCTTTCGCACCTGGCTGACCCTGCTGCTGCTGGCGCTGGGCGGAGGCCTGGCGCTGCTCGACCTGCGCGACCCCAGCCCCACCGGTCAGGTACCGCGCGATGCCGCGGGCGAACCCGACTTCTACCTCGAGAACGCGCGCCTCACCCGCTTCGACAGCGAGGGCCAGCCCCACCAGCGGGTGACCACGCCGCGGCTGGTGCATACCCCGCTAGATGACGTGACCCGCCTGGAGACTCCGCTTGCCCGGCTCCACGACCGCGAGGGTCGGCTATGGCTGGCCGAGGCCGAGCGCGGCGAGCTGGGGCCGGGAGACAACCCGCTGCTGCTCGACGGCGACGCCCGCCTGCGCGCCCCCGCCGAGCGCTGGGAGCTCGAGACCGAGACGCTGCACTACGATGCCGACACCGGGCATGCCTGGAGCACCACCCCGGCCACGCTGCGCCAGCCCCCCCAGCGCATGAGCGGCGAGCGTTTCGACGCCTGGCTTCATGACAACCGGGCGCGCCTGACCGACAATGTGCGCGGCCACCATCCGCCCGAGACAGCCGAGGAGTCCTCGTCATGACGCGCCATCCGCTCTCCACACTGGCCTGTGCACTGCTGCTGACGCTGGCTATCGCCCCCGCCAGCCAGGCACAGAACCAGTCCCAGAATCAGGATGCCAATGCCCCCATCCTGGTCGAGGCGGACCGCCTCGACCTCGACGACCGCGCCGGCACCGCCGTCTACACCGGCAACGTGGATATCCGCCAGGGCAGCATGCGCCTGACCGGCAACCGGGTGGAGATCCGCCGCAACGCGGCCGGCGAGCTCTCCCTGGCGACTGCCACCGGCGAACGGGCCTACCTCGAACAGCAGCCCGATCCCGCCGAGCCGGTGGTCAAGGGCTGGGGCCGCACCGTCATCTACCACGTGGCCGAACGCCGCGTGGAGCTGATCGATCGCGCCGAGCTCCACCAGGGCGGCGACACCTTCGAAGGCGGCTACCTGGAGTACTTCCTCGACCGCCGCGTGGTGCAGGCCCGCGCCGATGCCGAAGGCGTCGAAGGCAGCCAGCGAATCCGCATGACGCTCCAGCCGGAACAGCAGTAAGGATGCCATGAAGACCCTACACGCACGCCATCTCGCAAAGAGCTACAAGCGCCGCCGCGTGGTGCAGGACATCGGCCTGTCTATCCCCCAGGGCAGCATCGTCGGACTGCTGGGGCCCAACGGCGCCGGCAAGACCACCTCTTTCTACATGATCGTGGGACTGGTGCGTGCCGATGCGGGCTCGGTGGCCATCGATGACCTGGATCTCTCCCGGGCCGCCATGCATGAGCGAGCCCGGGCTGGGATCGGTTACCTGCCCCAGGAGGCCTCGATCTTCCGCAAGCTGTCGGTGGCCGACAACATCATGGCCATCCTCGAGACCCGCAAGGATCTCGACCGGGAGGGGCGTCGCGCACGCCTGGAACAGCTGCTCGAGGAGTTCCATGTCACGCATATTCGCGACAACCCGGGCATGAGCCTTTCCGGCGGCGAGCGGCGCCGGGTGGAGATCGCCAGGGCGCTGGCGACGGAACCCGCTTTCATCCTGCTCGACGAGCCCTTCGCCGGGGTCGACCCGATCTCGGTGGGCGAGATCAAGGGCATCATCCGCCAGCTCAAGGCCCGCGGCATCGGCGTGTTGATCACCGACCACAACGTCCGCGACACCCTCGACATCTGCGACAGCGCCTATATCGTCGGCGACGGCAAGATCATCGCCGAGGGCGACGCCGAATCGATCCTCGCCAACCAGAGGGTGCGCGAGGTCTACCTCGGTGAAGACTTCCGCCTGTGATCACCGGCCGGAACAAGCGCCTCACTATATTCATATTCCGGCGGGCAATCCATCAATGGCATGATTATTGCTTATAGGATTGTTGCGCCCTGCGAGGCCAGGCGCTAGGGTAAGGCTTTCCGACACGCCAGGAGGACGCCTGCCATGGCCATGAAGGCATCCCTGCAGTTGCGGGTCGGCACCCAGCTGACCATGACACCCCAGCTGCAGCAGGCCATCGCCCTGCTGCAGCTCTCCACCCTGGACCTGCGCCAGGAGATCCAGCAGGCGATGGAGAACAACCCGTTGCTGGAGCTCGACGACGGGTTCGGCGAGCAGGCCACTCAGGAGCCCGCGGAAGACGACTGGGCAAACGAGATTCCCGAACAGCTCGTCACCGACAGCGACTGGTCCGACACCTACCAGGACCTGGGCGCGCCCGCCGGCGGTGAGGGGCCCGATTTCGAGCGCCAGGCCCAGGGCCAGAGCCTCCAGAGCCACCTCGCCTGGCAGCTGGCGATGAGCGACCTCGATCCCCGGGCACGACAGATCGCCGAGAGCCTGATCGATGCCGTGGACGATGCCGGCTACCTGGCCGCCCCCCTCGACGAGATCCGTGACGGCCTGAAGCAGCAGGGCCTTGCCGACCTGCGCAGCCCGGAGATGGAGCGGGTGCTGCTGCGCCTGCAGCAGTTCGAACCCACCGGCATCTTCGCACGCGACCTGCGCGAATGCCTGCAGCTGCAGCTCGCCGCCTTCCCCGACGACACACCGCTGCTGCCCCAGGCGCGGCGCCTGGTACGCCAGTTCCTGGAGGCCCTGGCCAGCGGCGACCGACGCCTGCTCAAACGGCGTCTGGGGGTGGACGATGCCACGCTCGACGCCACCATCAACCTGGTTCGAGGACTGGACCCACGACCCGGCAGTGCCTTTGCCAGCGTGACCGACGACTATGTGATCCCCGACCTCGTCGCCTTCCACGACCGGCGTGGCTGGCACGTCGAACTCAACCCCGAGGCACTGCCAAGGCTGCGCATTCAACCCGATTACGCCGCCCTGGTGCGCCGCGCCGTCAGGAGTGACGACAACCAGTTCCTCAAGGAGCACCTCCAGGAGGCGCGCTGGCTGATGAAGAGCCTGTCCAGCCGCAACGACACCCTCCTGCGAGTGGGCCGTGAGATCCTGGCCCGCCAGCTCGACTTCCTCGAGCGCGGCGAAGAGGCGATGAAGCCACTCATCCTGGCCGATATCGCCCAGGCGGTGGAGATGCACGAATCCACCATCTCGCGGGTCACCACCCAGAAGTTCATCCACACGCCGCGGGGAGTATTCGAACTCAAGTACTTCTTCTCCAGCCAGGTCCGCGGCGAGGGCGATGGCGACGCCCACTCCAGCACCGCCATCCGCGCACACATCCGCAAGCTGATCCAGGCGGAACCGCCACGCAAGCCGCTCTCCGACAGCAAGCTGGTCAGCCTGCTCGACGAAGCCGGGATCCAGGTGGCGCGCAGGACCGTGGCCAAGTACCGCGAGGCCATGGGCATCCCCTCATCCAGCGAACGCAAGCGGCTGGCATAACCCCGCGCGGCGCCGCACCGTGGCACTCTCCAAAGCTTACCCGCGAGGCCATGGGCATCCCCTCCTCCAGCGAACGCAAGCGGCTGGCATGACCCGCGTCATGACCGACATCCAGGGCGTCGGCACGGGGGTATGCAAGGCAGGAAAAAGGGTTACAATCGAAACACAACCAACGAGCAAGGAGCGTGTCATGCAAGTCAACATCACCGGCCATCATGTGGAACTGACCGATGCCCTGCGTGACTATGTCAGCGAGAAACTGACGCGCGTGGAGCGCCACTACGACAATATCACCAACGTGCAGGTGACCCTGTCGGTGGAGAAGGAGCGCCAGTCTGCTGCCTGCACCCTGCACGCCGCCGGTGCCGATCTGCACGCCGAGGCTCAGGAAAACGACATGTACGCCGCCATCGATGCCCTGGCCGACAAGCTGGACCGCCAACTGGTCAAGCACAAGGAAAAGGCTCAGGCCCGCGCCCAGGGCGCCGGCGTTCGCTGAGTCCACGATGTCGTCTCTCGAAACCATCCTGCCCCCCGAGCGCACCCTCTTCGATGTGCCCGGGGGGAGCAAGAAGCGGGTGCTGGAGTTCTTCAGCACCTTCATTGCCCAGAATACTCCCAGCCTCGACAGCCAGGAGGTGTTCGCGCGGCTGATCGCCCGCGAACGCTTAGGCAGTACAGGGATCGGCAATGGCGTGGCCATCCCGCATGCCAGAAGCCCCCACTGCAAGGCCCCCATCGCCGGCTTCCTGAAGCTGGCCGAGCCGGTGGATTTCGATGCCATCGACGGCGAGCCCGTCGACCTGGTGTTCGTGCTGCTGGTGCCCGAGGAGGCCGATGCCGCCCACCTGACCCTGCTGGCCCAGGTGGCCGGCATCATGAACGACGTCGACACCCGAACTCGCCTGCGCCGTAGCGCCAGTCAGCGAGAACTCCACGAGGGCCTGATCGAGGCCATCCGACGACAGGGCTGAGCACCCGCTCGGCCAGGACGACCAGGAGATCCCCATGCAGCTCGTGATCATCAGCGGCCGTTCCGGCTCGGGCAAGTCGATCGCCCTGCAGGCCCTGGAGGATCTCGGCTACTACGCCATCGACAACCTGCCAGCCATGCTGCTGGGCTCGCTGATCGACGAGCTGGGCAACCCCGAGTCCCCTCGCTCCTCGATTGCCGTCAGTATCGACGCCCGCAACCTGCCCCAGGCCCTGAAGCGCTTTCCCAGCCTGCTCGAGGAGGTGCGTGACCGCGGCATCGACTGCCAGGTGATCTACCTCACCACCGACGCACGCATCCTGATCGAACGCTACTCTGCCACCCGGCGCCGCCACCCCCTCACCCGCGGAAGCGAGATGACGCTGGCCGAGGCGATCGACTCCGAGGAGCAGGCGCTGGCCGAGATCCGTGACCTGGCCGACCTGGTGATCGACACCTCACGGCTGTCGGTGCACGAGCTGCGCGGTCGCATCGCCGACCAGGTGGCCCGGCATCGCCCCGAGCAGCTGACCCTGACCGTGGAATCCTTCGGCTTCAAGCGCGGCGTGCCCCTCGACGCCGATCTGGTGTTCGATGCCCGCTGCCTGCCCAATCCCTACTGGGACCCGCGCCTGAGGCCGTTCACCGGCCAGGACCCCGAGATCATCGCCTTCCTCGAGGGCTATCCCCTGGTCCAGGCGATGCTCGAGGATATCCACGCCTGGCTGACCCGCTGGCTACCCAGCTACGAGGCCAGCCATCGCAGCTACCTGACCGTGGCCATCGGCTGCACCGGCGGGCAGCATCGCTCGGTCTATATCGCCGAGCGGCTGGCGATGCAGCTGGCGCAGAGCCAGACCCATGTACGCCTGCGCCACCGTGAGCTGGGCACCCAGAACACCCTGCCCGGCCCCGACGCCACACCTCATCAAGGAAGTTGAGCGTGCTGCAACGCAAGCTGACCCTGACCAACAAGCGTGGGCTCCACGCCCGCGCCGCCACCCGGCTGGTGCAGTGCTGCCAGCCCTTCGACGCACGTATCTGCGTGGCCAATGGCGCCATGCAGGGCGAGGCGGACAACATCATGTCGCTGCTGATGCTCGCCGCCCCCTGCGGCACCGAACTCACCGTCAGCGCCGAGGGGGAGGATGCCGAGGCGGCCCTCGACGCCGTGCAGGCGCTGTTCGAGGCCCGCTTCGACGAGGATGACTAGCTGCCGGCCACGGTCATCTCGTCGATCAGCCAGCTGCCGGTATGGATGCTTCCGCGGGTGTCGATATCGCTGCCCACGCCGGCCAGTCCGCGGAACATCGCCTCCAGGTTACCGGCGATGGTGAACTCCTCCACCGGGTACTGGATCTTGCCGTTCTCAACCCAGAAGCCTGCCGCGCCGCGCGAGTAGTCGCCGGTGACAGCATTGACGCCCTGCCCCATCAGCTCGGTGACCAGTACGCCGCGCCCCATGCGGGCGAGCAACTCGTCGCGTGAGGCCAGCGGCGCCGCGATGCGCAGGTTGCGGGCGCCACCGGCGTTGGCGGTGGTCTGCATGCCGAGGCGGCGGGCACTGTAGGCCGAGAGCATGTAGCTGGCCAGGCGCCCGTTCTCGATGAACACATTGTCGCGGGTCTGCACGCCGTCGTTGTCGAAGGGCGAGCTGGCCATGGCGCCGATCTCCATGGGCTTCTCCTGCAGGCTGAACCACTCGGGGAAGAGCTCATCGCCGAGGCGGTCGCAGAGGAAGGAGGACTGGCGGAACAGCGCTCCGCCGGCGATGGCGCCCATCAACGAGCCGACCAGGCCCGCGGCCAGATTGGGGTCTAAGAGTACTGGCATGCGCCCGGTGGCCGGCCGGCGGGCGCCCAGGCGCCGCAGGGTGTGCTCGGCGGCGCTCTCGCCGACGCGCTCGGGAGCCAGCAGGTCGCGGGGGTTCCGGGCGCTGGTGAAGTCGTAGTCGCGCTGCATGCCGGCGGCGTCCTCGGCGATCAGCATGCAGGAGAGGGAGTGGCGGCTGCCGCACTGGCTGCCCAGGAAACCGTGACTGTTGGCATAGACCCGCACCCCCTCGCCGCTGGAGAGCGAGGCCCCGTCGGAGCTCTTGATTCCCGCCTTGCCGCGACCGGCGGCCTCGCAGGCCAGCGCCAGGTCGATCGCCTCCTCGGTGGTCAGCGGCCAGGGGTGGTGCACGTCGAGATCCGGCAGATGGGTGGCCATCAGCTCGGCGTCGGCGAGGCCGGCGGCGGGATCCTCACCGGTGTAGCGGGCGATGGCGATAGCCTTCTCGACCACGGCGTGGATGGAGGCCTCTCCGGCGTCGGTGGAGGAGGCGCTGCCCTTGCGCTGCCCGAGATAGACGGTCACCGCGATGCCCTGGTCACGAGAGAGCTCGACGGTCTCCACTTCCCCTTCGCGCACGCTGACGCCGACGCCCTGGTCGACGCTGGCGCCCACCTCGCAGGCATCGGCGCCGAGCTTGCGGGCCAGCTCCAAGGCCTGTCGGGAACGGCTCTCCAGCTGGATCTGCTGGGCGGCGGCATCGAAAGCCTGAGTCATCTCTTTCCTCCTTCGGCGGACCCGGAGGCCACGCCTGTGATGTTCATTCTCAGCCCGGTGTAGCGGGCTGGTATACTGTCGGGACAACCAGCCCCCAACCGATGGAAGCGGCATGTCCCAGGAATCTCCCCGCGAGCTGCTCGATCAGATCCTTCAGCAGCCGGACAACGACGAACGCCCCAGCAAGTCCCAGCTCAAGCGCGAGATGCAGGCGCTGCAGACGCTGGGCGAACAGATCATCGCCATGACACCCGGCGAGCGGGCACGCTTTCCACTCTCCGACGACATGCTCGCCGCGGTGGAAGAGACCACGCGCATCCGCTCCCACGAGGGCCGACGCCGGCATATGCAGTACATCGGCAAGCTGATGCGCCGCGAGGACCTCGAGGCGATCCGTGCCGTCCACGACGAGATCGAGCAGGAGTCGATGCGCCGTGACCACGCCTTCCATCGCCTCGAGAAGTGGCGTGACCGCCTCGTCGACGAGGGCGACGCCGCGGTGGAAGCCTTCGTGGCCGACTACCCCGACGCCGACCGCCAGGCACTGCGCCAGCTGATCCGCAACGCCCAGCGAGAGCGCGAGAAGGGCAAGCCCCCGGCCAGCGCCCGCAAGCTGTTCAAGCTGATCCGCGATACCGCAGGACTCTAGACCTCTTCCCTCGCGGAACGTCGCCGAGCGAAGGCCAGACAAGGCGGCGTTCGGCGAGCCAACGGAGTTTAGGGGCCCTAAATGAGCATGGCGAGCCGAGCGCCAACGCCGTATGGGCGAGCGCAGGCACGTTCGTTCATGATGCCGTACCACCCACGGTCAGCTCGTCAATCTTGAGGGTCGGCTGTCCGACGCCCACGGGCACGCCCTGACCCTCCTTGCCGCAGACGCCGATGCCTCTATCCAGCTCCATGTCATGGCCGATCATCGACACCTGCCCCATCACCTCGGGGCCGTTGCCGATCAACGTGGCGCCCTTCACCGGGGCGGTGATCCGGCCATCCTCGATCAGGTAGGCCTCGCTTGCCGAGAACACGAACTTGCCCGAGGTGATGTCCACCTGGCCGCCGCCAAAGCTCACCGCATAGAGGCCACGCCTGACGCTCTTGAGGATATCGGCGGGGTCGTCCTGCCCGGCCAGCATGACGGTATTGGTCATGCGCGGCATGGGCAGGTGGGCGAAGGATTCGCGGCGGGCGTTGCCGGTGGGCGCCATGCCCATCAGCCGGGCATTGAGCTTGTCCTGCATGTAGCCGGTCAGGATGCCATCCTCGATCAACGGTGTGCGCTGACCGGCAGTGCCTTCATCGTCGACGCTCATCGAGCCGCGGCGGTCGGCCAGGGTGGCATCGTCCACCACCGTCACCCCCGGCGCGGCGACGCGCTGGCCCATGCGTCCGGCGAAGGCCGAGCTGCCCTTGCGGTTGAAGTCGCCCTCCAGGCCGTGACCTACCGCCTCGTGGAGCAGGATGCCGGGCCAGCCCGGCGCCAGCACCACCGGCAGCTGGCCGGCCGGGGCGTCGACCGCCTCCAGGTTGACCAGTGCCTGGCGTACCGCCTCCTTCGCGTAGCGCTCGGCCACGCCTTCGTCGCGCAGGCGCGACATGGGATAGCGGCCACCGCCACCGGCGCTGCCGCGCTCACGACGGCCGCCCCGCACGGCGATCACGCTGACGTTGAAGCGCACCAGAGGGCGGATATCCGCCGCCAGGGTGCCGTCGCTGGCGCGCACCAGCACCACCTCATGGACCCCGGAGAGTGAGGCACTGACCTGGCTGACCGAGGGATCGGCGGCGCGGGCCACGCGATCCGCCTCCTTGAGCATGGCGACCTTCTCCTCGGCAGAGAGGCCGGAGAGCGGGTCGACCCCGGCATAGCGCGCCGTGGGCGCGACGGCGACAGGAACGCCCAGGCTCAGGCGCTTGCCGCTGCGCACGATGCCCGCGGCGGTGCGCCCGGTCTCGCCCAGGGCGTCGGCGGTGATCTGGTTGGAGTAGGCGAAGCCGGTCTTCTCGCCGGCCAGGGAGCGCACGCCCACCCCGCCGTCGATATTGTAGCTGGCCTCCTTGACCTCGCCGTCCTCCAGCACCCATCCCTCATGCCAGCTGCGCTGGAAGTAGAGGTCGGCATAGTCGATGCCCGGGCCCATGGCGTGGCCGAGGCCGGCATCCAGGTCATCCAGGGAGAGGCCGCCGGGAGCCAGCAGGATACCGGCGGCTTCGTCTAGCAGTGCGTGTCTCGCTTGGGTCATTCGGCGCTTTCCACTGAGATCTGCGGCGCGGTCCAGGGACCGAGCACGCGATAATGAATTCGGGTCACGCTGTCGATGGCATCACCGAACAGGCGGTCGGCAATGAACAGGGCGCCACCTACTACCGGGGCGCCGGCGATCACCGCGGCCAGCGGCAGGTTGCGGCTGACGGGTAGCGTGACCCCCAGCCGCATGTCGAGTTCCCGCCGTGCCAGCTCGACGCTGCCATCCAGAGAGAAGCGGGTGGCGGGCCCCACGACCTCGACCGGCCCCCGTGTCTCGAGACTGCCACCATACAGGGTCGCCGCGCCACTGACACGATCGAAGGCGGTCCCCTGTCCGGTCACGTCGGAGAAGTCCAGACGCAGGCGACGTACCAGGTTGTCGATATTGAGCAGACCCACCAGGCGCGCCGGGGTGGACTCCAGGTTGACGAAACGCCCGTCACGCAGCTCCGCCTCCACGCTGCCCCGGGAGCGCTCCAGGGCAAACTGCCAGGGGGCCCCCGGCCAGGCGAGCTGGCTCTTGACCCGGGTCTCCTGGCTGCGGATCACCGCCTCCTGCCCAAGGCGCTCCAGCGCCGTGCCGAGGTCGCGCCCATCCAGGTCGAGACGCGCACGGGTCAGGCTGGCCCCGGCACCGGCTGTCTCCCAGACCAGCTCACCACGGGCACTGACCTCGCCCAGGGTCAGCCCCAGGGGAGCGATACTGAGTCGCTCGGGTGTGGCCTGCCAGCGGGCGGTCAGGGGACCCAGCCGCTGGCCGGCGCGTTCGATGTCGGCAACGCGCAGGCGTCCGTCGGGGAGGTCGGCCACCCACTCGGGCAGTGGCTGCGGCTCGGGTGGGGTGGCGATCTCGTCGAACAGCGAGCCGACTTCACGACTGCCCGGCATCAGCGCATCCAGGGAGAGCCGAGCCAGGCCGATATCCAGGGGCTCGGCGAGTTGGGGCCGGTAGTCGAGATTTCCCTCCAGCAGGCTGCCATCCAGCGCCAGGCGCCAGCCGCCTCCGGATTGGGGGCGTGCCGTGGCGTAGAAGGAACCCAGACAGCGGTCATCGTGATGCAGGCAGTCACTCGCCAGGCGCACCTCGCGCAGATTCAGGGCACCGCCTGCCGCTCCCGAGCCGGCGCCCACCTGGCCGGAGAGCGACTCGCCCCAGGCGGCGGGTGACAGCCTCGGCAGGTAGGCGTCGACCCACCAGCCCGCCCCCGTTGGCCAGCTGCCGGAGGCCGGGCGGCCCAGCCACACCTGCCCCTGGCCGCTGTCGCCACCCGGCAGCGCCCGCCAGCGCAGTGCCAGCGCCTCACCCAGGCGCCCCTCCAGGCGCCCTTCGGTCAGGTCCATGTCGAGCCGCAGCGGACGCGTCTCCCCTGCCGACTTGCCCAGCGGGGCAGGCAGGTCGGCGGCCAGCCCCTGGAGAGTGCTCTCCAGGCGCAAGGAAACGCTCTCGCCGACGCCCAGCCGTCCGCGCCAGTCGAAACGGCCCGACAGCCGCTCGCCGAGTGCGGTGACGCCGCCCAGCTCGAGCAGCGCTCTCGTCTCGGCCGTGCCGGCAAGCTCGAGACCACCCTGCAGGGTATCGATATCGGCCTGCACCTGCCCACCCAGCGCCTGGCCCTCGATGCGTCCCTCGAGACCGCCCTCGTCGCCACGCTGGCGCCAGGCAAGCGGCCCCGCGAGGTCGCGAAAAGCAAGGCCAAGGGGGCGATACTCCAGGCGCGGGAAGGCGGTCTCGGTGACGATATCCAGCTCGAGGCCCTCGGGCTCGGCCAGGGGCAGCGCCAGGGAGAGCGCGCCCTCGGCACGCCCCTCGGCCTGCCAGGCATCCAGGGCCTGCATACCTTCCACCGGCATGGCCAGCAGGAAGCGACGCAGCCCGGCCGCCTCGGTGGCCAGCTGGCCCTCCACCTCGAGGCGTTCGTCGGCCAGGCGTACCCGGCCGTCGTGCGCCTCCACGCCGAGGCTCTCGGCGTGGGTCACCTCGGCATCGAGTACGCCGTCGTTGAGGCGCAACCGCCCCTCGATGCCCTCCAGCATCGGCCAGGCCGGGGCGATGGGCAGGCGACCATCGCGAATGGCGAGGTCGAGGCCGAAGCTCGCCGCGACGCGCTCGTCGCTGCCCCCGAAGAGCGGCACATGCAGGCGCAGCGAACCCTCGGGCACCCGCCCCGCCACGCCGTCGGCGAGCCAGTCGTGCAGTTCATCACCGAGGATACCCACCGGCAGCCACTCGATAAGCGGTGTTTCCACGGCATCGACCTCCTCGAGGGCCAGGGTCAGGCCGAAGCCGCCCCGGGCACCACGGCCGACGGAGAGGCCGAAGCCGCCGCTGACCTCGGCGCCGTTCCAGCCCACCACGAGGTCGCGGCCGCTGACCATGCTGCGCGGGCCATCATAGACCCAGCGCACCTCGCCCGAGGCGTGCTCGAGCGCCATGGGGCCGGCAAAGACCTCGGGAAAATGCAGCGTGGCGGCGTCGCCGCCGACGAAGCGCACCAGCCCGCTCCCCCCGCGGGCTTCCACCCACATGTCGAAGGGCCCTCCGCCCGGCGCCTGCTGCCAGGGCGAGACCTCCACCCCGCGCAGTGCGGCCCGTGCCTGCCACTCTCCCTCCTGAAAACCCAGGCCGAAGCCCATCACGCGCCCGCGCGGGTCGAGGCTGTCCACCACCCGCGACAGGGCCTCGGGCAGCGGGACCCGGTCACGCCAGGCGGCCAGCGACCCCAGGTCGAAGGCACTGGTGTTGAGCCACCAGCCGTCGGCATCGCCGCTCAGGTGCCAGCGATAGGGCAAGGCCGGGCCCCAGCGCGGTGCGGGGACATCGAGTTCGCTGGCATCGGGGCTCTCGGCGTCGCCCTGGAACCACGCCTGCCAGCCGCTCTCCCCCTTCAACCACTGGCCGCGCCCGGTCACGCTGTCGAGTTCCAGGTCATGGCGCTCTCCCGCCGCGTCCCGGTGGCTGACCGCCAGCCGTTCGATGTCCAGGGCCAGGCGGGCGTCGGCCAGGCTGCCGCCTTGCCAGCGTCCCCACAGGCTCGCCTCGCCACGCGCCTCGTCGAGGCGCAGCGGCTGGCTGTTACCCAACACCGCGGCCAGCTCCACCAGGCTGTCGAGACGCAACTCGGCCTGCAGGGCGGCGCCGAAATCGCGAAATCCGGCCTGGCCCGGCAGCACCTCCAGGGCCACCTGCATGGCAACATCCGGATCGCCCACCAGGCGCAGTTCCCCCTCGAGATGGGCGCGTCGGTCATCGCCGGTCATCAGCAGTCGCGGCGCCTCGAAGGCGACCCGCCGTTCAAGGCCATGCAGCACCACGTTCACCCGCTCGGCCCAGGCGCGCTGACGCAGCAGGACCCCGACCCAGAAGTCGATACGTTCCAGGTCGAGCTCGCCCTCGGGCTGCAGTTCGGGCGGTAGCTCGGCGGGATCGGGCCAGTGCCAGCCCCCGTCGGGAGTCTGGTAGAGGTGCAACGTCACGCCCTCGAGGCGAGCATCCTCCACCACCGGCAGCCCTTCGCGCAGGCTCTGCCAGCTGTCCAGGCGAAGGTGGCCCGACCGGACCTCCAGCAGCGGCCTGTCGCCCTCCCGGGTGCTCAGGCTTAGATCATCCAGGCTGAGGTGCGGGTCGAGGTACGCCAGGCCCCCTTCCAGGGAGGCGATCCGCACCTCCGCCGCGAAGCGCGCCGAGAGCAGCGCCTCCAGCCGCGGCACCAGGCCATCGGCCAGCCCCAGCGCCAGGCGCGCCAGCAGCACCAGCAGCGCCACCCCCGCCAGCAGCAAGGCCACCAGGGTCAGGGTCCAGCGAATCACCGGGCGAGTCATGGCCATGGGCTCACATCAGCACGATGTCGTACTGCTCCTGGGAGTAGTGGGCCTCCACCTGGAAGCGGATCGGCTTGCCGATGAACTCCTCCAGGTCGGCTACCGCCGCCGACTCCTCGTCGAGCAGGCGGTCCACCACCTCCTGCGCCGCCAGTACCATGTAGGTCTCGGCACTGTAGGCACGCTCCTCGCGCAGGATCTCGCGGAAGATCTCGTAGCAGACCGTCTCGGGGGTCTTGAGAGTGCCACGGCCCGCACAGGTCGGGCACGCCTCGCAGAGCGTCTGCTCGAGGCTCTCCCGGGTGCGCTTGCGGGTCAGCTGCACCAGGCCCAGTTCGGTGACCCCGGTGCACTTGGTCTTGGCGTGATCGCGCTCCAGCGACTTCTCGAGCATGCGCAGCACCTGGCGCTGATGCTCGGTATCCTCCATGTCGATGAAGTCGATGATGATGATGCCGCCGAGATTGCGCAGCCGCAGCTGGCGGGCGATGGCGGTGGCGGCCTCGAGGTTGGTCTTGAAGATGGTCTCCTCGAGGTTGCGGTGCCCCACATAGCCGCCGGTATTGACGTCGATGGTGGTCATCGCCTCGGTGGGGTCGATCACCAGGTAGCCACCGGACTTGAGCTGAACCTTGCGGCCCAGCGCCTTGTGAATCTCGTCCTCGACGCTGTAGAGGTCGAAGATCGGCCGCTCGCCGGCGTAGTGCTCGATGCGCTCCACGGCGTCGGGCATGAACTCCTCGGCGAACTCGATCAGCTTGACGTAGTTCTCCCGGGAGTCGATGCGCACCTTCTCGATGTCGTCACGCATCACGTCGCGCAGGATGCGCATGAACAGTGGCAGGTCGTCGTAGATCACGCTGGGCGCCGAAGAGGTCACCTTGCGCTCGCTCACCTTGCGACACAGCCGCAACAGGAAGTGCATGTCAGCGGCCAGCTCCTGGACGCCCACCCCCTCGGCGGCGGTGCGCACGATAAAGCCGCCGGCCACCTCCAGGCTCTGCTGGGCCTGGGCCTCCTCGATCAGGCCGCGCAGGCGCTCACGCTCGCGTTCGTCCTCGATACGCTGGGAGACGCCGTGATGGGGAGCGTCAGGCATGTAGACCAGGTAACGCGACGGCACCGACAGATGGGTGGTGAGCCGCGCCCCCTTGGAGCCGATGGGGTCCTTGGTGACCTGCACCACCAGCGCCTGGCCCTCGTGGAGCAGGTGGCCGATGGAGAGCTGCTCCTCGGCCGGGGTGCCGGGGGGCATCACCTCGTGGGCATGGATAAAGGCGGCACGGTCGAGGCCGATGTCGACGAACGCCGCCTGCATGCCGGGCAGTACCCTCACCACCCGGCCCTTGTAGATATTGCCGACGATGCCGCGTCGCCGGCTGCGCTCGATGAAGGCTTCCTGGAGCACGCCGTTTTCCACCACAGCGACGCGGGTCTCCATCGGCGTCAGGTTGATCAGTACTTCGCCGCTCATGCGGAAATCCTTGTCCAGATTGCTTTGCGGCCATTATGACATAGAGACCCGCCCCCAAGGCGCAGAGATGGGCCGCGGCCTCAGCCGAGGGCGCCATCCCACAGCGCCACCCCCTGGCGGCGCAACAACGCGGCGGTCTCGAACAGCGGCAGACCCACCACCGCAGAGTGGCTGCCGGCAATATGCTCGACGAACACCGCCGCCCGTCCCTGGATGGCATAGCCTCCCGCCTTGTCGGCGGGCTCGCCGCTGGCCCAGTAGGCGGCGATCTCGTCATCCGAGATCTCGCGCATCGTCACCGTGGTGGCCACGCAGGCGTCGAGCAGGCCGGCGGGGCCGGTGACCGCCACCGCGGTGAGCACCCGGTGCTCGCGCCCGGCGAGCGAGCGCAGCATGGCGGCCGCATGCGCCGGCCCCTCGGGCTTGCCGAGGATCGCGCCATCGAGGACGACTGCCGTATCGGAGCCCAGGGTCGGCAGCGAAGAGAGGCGCGTACCGGCCAGCGCCTTCTCCCGGGCCAGGCGCGTCACATACGCCTCGGCGGACTCGCCGGGGAGAGGAGTCTCGTCGATATCCACCGGACAAGCCGTCAACGGCACGCCGATGGAGGCCAGCAGTTCGCGACGCCGCGGCGAAGCGGAGGCCAGGCAGAGCAAGGGAGAGGGGGTAGCGGACATTGACAGGCTCCGGTCAATCGCCGGCCAGGCGCCGCCCCAGGGCATTGAAGAGGGTGGCGAACCAGGGCCAGAGCAGCGCACCGATCAGCGACGGCGTCAGGAAGGAGAGGTGGATGGCGAAGGGGCCGAGCAGGGTGCGCAACCACTGTTCCAGGAGCTGCACGCTGCCCAGCAGCACCAGCACCATCAGGGCCTGCTGGACCAGCGAGTAGGCACGAAAGCGCGGATAGACCAGGGCGCACAGGAAGGCCAGCAGCGACAGCAGCAGGGCGTTCTGGCCGAGCACCGCCCCCTCGATCAGGTCGAGCAGGATGCCCAGCACGAAGGCGTGGAAGACGCCCACCCGATAGGGAGTCTTCATGCACCAGTAGACCAGCATCAGCCCCAGCCAGTCGGGCCGCCAGATCTGCCAGCCTTCGGCCAGCGGCATCACCTGCAGGCACAGCGCCAGCAACAGGGAGCACCAGATCCAGGGCAGGGCCAGGTTGGCGGCGGAGGGGGCGGCCATCAGCGATCCTCCTCGTCGTCGTCCTCGGGGGCGGGCGCCCGTGCAGCGTTGCCGACCACCGCCCGGGCTGCCTCGATGGCCATCGCCTCGATGTCGCCGTCCCACCCGGGATCATCGAAGCGCAGCTGGCTGGGCGGGAAGAGCAGCAGGAAGTGGCGCGAGCGCTGCAGCTGGGCCACCGGCGCAGCACTGACCCGGGCGAACGGCTCGCCAGGGTCGTGCACCACCTCACTGACCCGGGCCACCGGGTAACCGGGGGGGAAGCGTCGTGCCAGGCCCGAGGTCACCAGCAGGTCGCCCACACGGATATCGGCGGTATCGGGGACATGCAGCACGCTGAGGCGGTCGTAGCGCCCACCGCCCTGAAGAATGAAGCGCAGGCCATTGCGATTGACCCGTACCGGCAGCGCATGGCTGGCATCGGCCACCATCAGCACCCGGCTCGAGTAGGCCGAGACCGAGGTCACCTGCCCGACCAGGCCGGCGGCATCCATCACCGGCTGCCCCACCTGCACCCCATCGCGACGACCGCGGTCCAGAACCATCTGGTGGGCGAAGGGATCGGGGTCCAGGGAGAGCAGCTCGGCGGTGATGAAGGGCATGTCGTGCTGGCGAGCGGCGGAGAGCAGCTCGCGCAGGCGCACGTTCTCGGCGGTGAGATCCGCCATGCGCTGGACGCGGTGAGAGAGGGTCAGGATCTGCTCACGCAGTCGACCGTTCTCATCGACCAGGGCGCGCTGGTCGGAGAGCGCCAGCGTCGCCCAGCTCAGCACGCTGCTGGGCAGGCTGACCACCCACTGGACGGGCGCCACCACCGTGGAGAGCTGGGCGCGCACCTCCTCCATGCGGGTCAACCGCAGGTCGGCGACCATCAGTCCGACCGCGACGATCGCGCAGACCAGCAGGCGATAGACAGGCAGCGGGCCATGCGAGAACAGCGGCTTGATGACGCGTCTCCCCGGGTCAGTCGCTGGACAGCAGCTCGAAGGTGTGCTGGTCGATCATCTCGAGGGCCTTGCCGCCGCCGCGCGCCACGCAGGTCAGCGGATCCTCGGCGACGATCACCGGCAGGCCGGTCTCCTCGGCGATCAGCTTGTCCAGGTCGCGCAGCAGCGCACCCCCGCCGGTCAGCACCAGGCCACGCTCGGCGATATCGGAGGCGAGTTCCGGGGGCGACTGCTCCAGGGCGTTCTTCACCGCGGCGACGATGGAGGCCAGGGTCTCCTGCAGGGCGTCGAGGATCTCGTGGGAGTTGAGGGTGAAGCTGCGAGGGATGCCCTCGGCCAGGTTGCGGCCGCGCACGTCGATCTCGCGCAGCTCGCCGCCGGGGTAGGCGCAGCCGATCTCCTCCTTGATGCGCTCGGCAGTGGCCTCACCGATCAGGCTGCCATAGTGGCGCCGCACATAGCCGATGATCGCCTCGTCGAAGCGGTCACCGCCGACGCGGATCGACTCGGAGTAGACGATGCCGTTCAGGGAGATGATGGCGATCTCGCTGGTGCCGCCACCGATATCCACCACCATGGAGCCCTGGGCCTCCTCCACCGGCAGGCCGGCACCGATGGCGGCCGCCATGGGCTCCTCGATCAGGAACACCTCACGGGCACCCGCGCCCTCGGCGGACTCCTTGATGGCCCGGCGCTCCACCTGGGTCGACATGCAGGGCACGCACACCAGCACCCGCGGACTCGGAGTGAGGAAGGTGCTCTGATGGACCTTGCGGATGAAGTGCTGGAGCATCTGCTCGGTGACGGTGAAGTCGGCGATCACACCGTCCTTCATCGGCCGGATGGCGGTGATATTGCCAGGGGTGCGGCCCAGCATGCGCTTGGCGTCGGAGCCCACGGCGGCCACGCTGCGCATGTTGCCGGACTGGCGAATGGCCACGACCGATGGTTCGTCGAGCACGATGCCTCGGCCGCGGACGTAGATCAGCGTATTGGCCGTGCCCAGATCGATCGACAGATCGCTGGAGAACAGCCCCCTCAAGCGTTTGAACATGGAAGTCGTTACCTAGTGCAGTCCGGGAACCCTGTGCGGAGGCAAACGGTATCACCGCACCCCCTCAGCAGCAAGCGAAACCCCCGGGCAGCGGCACATCGAGGCCCTGCCCGAGCGACGCCGAATATGGTACCTTCAGCGGCCTGATTTTCTCATCGAGGACACCCGACTCATGGCGCTTGAACACGCTGATGTGCTCAGGGCCGCGCATCTCGCCCGGCTCGGCCTCTCCGACGAAGACGCCGTCCACTACCTGGACGACCTCGGCCGCATCCTCGAGATGGTCGACCGCCTCCAGGCACTGGACACCGAGGGCGTTGCCCCCCTGGCCCACCCCCTGGACGCCACCCAGCGGCTGCGCGCCGACGAGGTCACCGAGAGCGACCGGCGCGACCATTTCCAGCGCTGCGCCCCGGCGGTGGAACAGGGCCTCTACCTGGTACCCCGCGTCGTCGAGTGAGCCACTTTCTACGGAGCCTCCGGCCCATGCATGACAAGACACTGACCGAGCTCGCCGCCAGCCTGGCGGCCGGCGAGTTCACCAGCCGCGAGCTGACCGAACATCTGCTGGGGCGTATCCAGCGCCACGACGGTGAGCTCAACAGCTTTATTACCGTCACCCCGGAGCAAGCCCTGGCCGCGGCCGACGCCGCCGATGCCGCGCGTACCCGCGGCGAGGCCGGGCCGCTGACCGGCTTGCCGGTGGCGATCAAGGACCTGTTCTGCACCGACGGCGTGCTGACCACCGCCGGCTCGAAGATGCTGGCCAATTTCGTCGCCCCCTACGATGCCAGCGTGGTGGAGCGACTCAAGGCCGCCGGCACGGTGAGCCTGGGCAAGGCCAACCTGGACGAGTTCGCCATGGGCTCCTCCAACGAGAACAGCGCCTTCGGCGCGGTGAAGAACCCCTGGGACACCAGCGCCGTGCCGGGCGGCTCCTCCGGTGGCAGCGCCGCCGCGGTGGCCGCGGGACTGGCTCCCGCCGCCATGGGCACCGACACCGGCGGCTCGATCCGCCAGCCGGCCGCCTTCTGCGGCATCACCGGCCTCAAGCCCACCTACGGCCGGGTCTCGCGCTGGGGCATCATCGCCTACGCCTCGAGCCTCGACCAGGCGGGCCCCATGGCGCGCACCGCCGATGACTGCGCCCTGCTGCTGAACGCCATCGCCGGCCACGACCCCAGGGATTCCACCTGCGTGGCCCGCGGCGTGCCCGACTACCGCGAGGAACTCAACGCGCCATTGGCGGGCCTCAAGATCGGCTTGCCCCGGGAGTACTTCGGCGACGGCCTCGACCCGGAGGTGGAGCGTGCGGTGCGCGAGGCGGTAGCGGTCTACGAGTCGCTGGGCGCCAAGGTGCGCGAGGTCAGCCTGCCGCACACCCACTACGCGATCCCGGCCTACTACGTCATCGCCCCGGCGGAGGCCTCGTCGAACCTCTCCCGCTACGACGGCGTGCGCTTCGGCCACCGCTGCGAGAACCCCAGCGACCTTATCGACCTCTACAAGCGCTCCCGCGCCGAGGGCTTCGGCGAGGAGGTCAAGCGGCGCATCCTGATCGGCACCCACACCCTCTCCGAGGGCTTCTTCGACGCCTACTACAAGAAGGCACAGCAGGTGCGCCGCCTGATCCGCCAGGACTTCCTCGATGCCTTCGAGGAGGTCGACGTGCTGATGGGCCCGGCCTCTCCCACCCCTGCCTTCGACCTGGGCGCCCAGAAGGATCCGGTCTCCATGTACCTGCAGGATATCTACACCATCGCCGTCAACCTGGCCGGCATCCCCGGCATCAGCGTGCCGGCGGGCTTCGTGGGCAAGCGCCCGGTGGGGCTGCAGATACTCGGCACCCACTTCGCCGAGCAGCGCCTGCTCAACGTCGCCCACCAGTTCCAGCAGGCCACCGACTGGCACCTGCGTCGTCCCCAGCTTGTCGAGGAGAGCGCCTGATGCAATGGGAAACCGTGATCGGCCTTGAGGTCCACGTCCAGCTCGCCACCCGGTCCAAGATCTTCTCCGGCGCCCCCACCGCCTTCGGCGCCGAGCCCAACACCCAGGCCTGTGCCGTGGATCTGGGCCTGCCCGGGGTGCTGCCGGTGCTCAACGAGCAGACGGTGGCCATGGCGGTGCAGTTCGGCCTGGCGATCCACGCCGAGATCCCCGAGGTCTCGGTGTTCGACCGCAAGAACTACTTCTACCCCGACCTGCCCAAGGGCTACCAGACCAGCCAGATGTATCACCCCATCGTCGGCCCCGGCGAGGTGGAGATCACCCTGGAGCAGGGCGAGGCCAAGCGCATCCGGGTGCACCACGCCCACCTGGAGGAGGACGCCGGCAAGTCGCTCCACGAATCCTTTTCTGACGGCATGGGCCACGCCATGACCGGCATCGACCTCAACCGTGCCGGCACCCCGCTGCTGGAGATCGTCTCCGAGCCGGACATGCGCTCGGCGAAGGAGGCGGCCGCCTACCTCAAGGCGATCCACTCCATCGTCACCTATCTCGGCATCAGCGACGGCAACATGGCCGAGGGCTCGATGCGCTGCGACGTCAACGTCTCGGTGCGCCCCGTGGGCCAGGCGGAGTTCGGTACCCGCGCCGAGATCAAGAACGTCAACTCCTTCCGCTTCGTGGAGCGCGCCATCGAGTTCGAGGTGGAGCGCCAGATCGAGCTGATCGAGGACGGCGGCAAGGTGGTCCAGGAGACGCGCCTCTATGATCCCGAGCGCGACGAGACCCGCAGCATGCGCACCAAGGAGGAGGCCAACGACTACCGCTACTTCCCCTGCCCCGACCTGCTGCCCGTGGTGCTCGACGGCGCCTACGTGGACCACCTGCGCGAGATCCTGCCGGAACTACCCGACGAGAAGCGCGCCCGCTTCCAGGACGAGCTGGGGCTCTCCGCCTACGACGCCGGTGTGCTCGCGGCCAGCCGCGAGATGGCCGAGTACTTCGAGGCGGTCAAGGACGCCTGCGGCGACGCCAAGCAGGCCGCCAACTGGGTGCAGGGCGAGCTCTCCGGTGCCCTGAACCGTGAGGGCCTGGCGATCCAGGACAGCCCCGTCTCCGCCGCTCAGCTCGGTGGACTGATCGCCCGGGTGATGGACGACACCATCAACGGCAAGGCCGCCAAGCAGGTGTTCCAGGCGCTGTGGAACGGCCAGGGCGAGAGCGCCGACGAGGTGATCGAGACCAAGGGCCTCAAGCAGGTCACCGACAGCGGCGCCATCGAGGCGATGATCGACCAGGTGATCGCGGACAGCCCCGCCCAGGTGGCCCAATACCGCGACGCCGAGCCGGAGAAGCGCGGCAAGATGATCGGCTACTTCGTCGGCCAGGTAATGAAGGCCTCCCGCGGCACCGCCAACCCGCAGCAGGTCAACGGCCTGCTCAAAGAGAAGCTCGACGCCCTGTGCTGACGACGGGGACGACACTCGGAGCCCAGGAGGAGGTCCGACATGGCCGATGACGTCGGCGCACGGCTGCGCACCCTGCGCACCCTGCGCGGTATCTCCCAGCGTGAGCTGGCCAAGCGCTGCGGGGTGACACACTCCAGCCTGTCGCTTATCGAGCAGGGCAAGGTGAGCCCCTCGGTGAGCTCCCTGAAGAAGATCCTCGACGCCATACCCATGAGCGTCGGTGACTTCTTCACCATGGACCTGGAGAACGGCCGCCGAGTCTTCTATTCGGCCGAGGACCTGGCCGACGTGGGCGCAGGCGACGTCATCTACAAGCTGGTGGGCGCCGATCGTCGCGACCGGGCCTTGGCCTTCATGATCGAGACCTATCCCCCCGGCGCCGACACCGGCCGCGAGATGATCGCCCACCAGGGTGAGGAGGCCGGCGTGGTGCTGGAGGGAGAGATCGAGATCACCATCGGCGCCGAGTCGCGGATGCTGAAGGCCGGCGAGGCCTACTACTTCGAGACCAACGTGCCCCACCGCTTCCGCAACCCGGGCGGCGAGCCCTGCCGCCTGGTGAGCTGTGCGACCCCCGCCCGGGCCTTCTGAGGCCCGGGATCAGCCCTTCTTGAGCTTGTCGATCTCCTCGCGCAGCGCCTCCGCCTCCTCGGTGAGGGAGGCGTTGGCGCGCATGTCGCCGTTGCGAGCGGCGTGCATCGCCTGCTCGAGCTTCTGCTCGTAGGCCTTCTGCAGCTTCCTGGTCGGGTCCGTCTTGAAGAGTCCGAACATGGGGCATCTCCTCTGGGGGTGTTCCCACAGCCTACCCCTTTCGGCAGGATAAATCGATACAAGAGTTGTACGAATGATTCACTTCAATACAATGAGGCCGGCGCCATGGCGCCGGCCTCGTCGTGTTGCGGAGGATCACGCGGCTCAGTTGGCCAGCGACATCCATACGCTCTTGAGGTCAGAGTACTCCTCCAGGGAGTGGTGGGACTTGTCGCGGCCGTTGCCGGACTGCTTGACCCCACCGAAGGGCATGGTCTGGTCGCCGCCGGCCCAGTTGTTGACGAACACCTGGCCCGACTGCAACCGCCGGGTCACCCGCATGATGCGGTCGATGTCCTGGCTCCACAGGCCTGCCGCCAGGCCGTAGACGCTGTCGTTCGCCAGGCGCACCGCCTCCTCCTCGCTGTCGAAGCCGAACACCGAAAGCACCGGACCGAAGATCTCCTCGCGGCCGATGGCCATCTCGGGGGTGACGCCATCGAACACCGTGGGCGGGATGAAGAACCCCTTGCCATCGACCACGGTGGCCTCACCACCGGCACGCAGTCGGGCACCCTCCTCCTGGCCACGGCGGATGAACTCCAGCACCCGGCGGTACTGGGTCTCGTCGACCATTGCGCCCATGAAGCTCTCCGGATCGAGCGGGTCACCGGGCTGCATGGTCTCGGCCGCGGCCACCACCTTGTCGATGAAGGCCTCGCGAATGCTGTTCTCCACCAGCAGCCGGGAGCCGGCGATGCACACCTCGCCCTGGTTATGGAAGATCGCCGCAGCGGCATGCTTGGCCACCCGATCCAGGTTCTTGCAGTCGGCGAAGACGATATTCGGGCTCTTGCCGCCGCACTCCAGGTAGAGGCGCTTGAGGTTGGACTCGCCGGCGTACTGCATCAGCAGCTTGCCCACCCCGGTGGAGCCGGTGAAGGCGAGGCAGTCCACCTCCATGGAGAGCGCTAGCGCCTTGCCCACGGTATGGCCGAAGCCCGGCAGCACCTGGAAGACGCCCCGCGGCAGGCCCGCCTCCCGGGCCAGTTGGGCCAGGCGCAGCGCCGAGAGCGGCGACTTCTCCGAGGGCTTGAGGATCACGCTGTTGCCGGCGGCAAGCGCCGGGGCCACCTTCCACGCGGTCATCATCAGCGGGAAGTTCCAGGGCACGATGGAGGCCACCACGCCCAGCGGCTCGCGCAGCACCAGCGCCAGGGCCTCCTCGCCGGTGGGGGCCACCTCGCCGTAGAGCTTGTCGATGCACTCCGCCTGGTAGCGGAAGCAGGCGATGGCGCCACTCATGTCGCCGAGCGAGCTTGCGATCGGCTTGCCCATGTCCAGGGTATCGAGCAGGGCGAGCTCGGCCTTGTTGGCCTCCATCAGGTCGGCCAGGCGCAGCAGCGTCTTCTTGCGCCTGCCCGGGGCGAGGCGTGACCAGTCACCGCCATCGAAGGCGGCGCGGGCGTGGCTCACCGCCACGTCGGCGTCGGCGGTATCGCAGCTCGCCACCCGAGCCAGCACCTCGCCGGTGGCCGGATTGACGCTCTCGAAGGTCTCGCCGCTGGCGGCAGCGACGAAGACGTCATTGATGAAGGCGCGGGTCTCGAGCCCGCTATCGGACTTGAGGGCGGCGGTCAGGTCGGCGGCGAGTTGCTGCCACTCGGCCAGGGTCTTGGGCATCTCGGGGCGACTCATGCGGAGGTCTCCTCTTGCTGATCGGTGGTGGTGTCGGCCAGTCGAGCCAGGGTAGCATCCAGGGCGGCGCGCGCCTTGTCGACGAGTTCGTCGATCTCGGCGTGGGTGATCACCAGCGGCGGCGAGATGATCATGGTATCGCCCACCGAGCGCATCACCAGTCCCGAGGCGAAGCAGAGGTCGCGGCACAGGTTGCCCACCGCAAGCGCCTTGTCGAAGCGCTCGCCGGTGGCGGGGTCGATCAGCTCCAGGGCGCCGATCAGGCCCAGCGAGCGCGCCTCGCCCACCAGCGGATGCTTGGCGAGTGCCTGCCAGCGCTGCGCCAGGTAGGGGCCGAGGTCGTCGCGCACCCGCTCGACCACGCCCTCCGCCTCCATCAGCTCGAGGTTCCTCTGCGCCACGGCGGCACAGGTGGGGTGGCCGGAGTAGGTGAAGCCGTGGAAGAACTCACCGCCCTCCTCGATGAGGGTGTCGGCGACTCGGTCGCCCACCAGCACGCCGCCGATGGGCAGGTAGCCGGAGGAGAGCCCCTTGGCGATGGGCATCAGGTCGGGCTCGAGCCCGTAGTGGACGCTGCCGAACCACTCGCCCAGCCGGCCGAAACCGCAGATCACCTCGTCGGCCACCAGCAGGATGTCGTACTTCGCCAGCACCTCCTTGACCGCCGGCCAGTAGCTCGCCGGGGGGATGATGGCGCCGCCGGCGCCCTGCACCGGCTCGGCGATGAAGGCCGCGACGTTCTCCTCGCCGAGCTCGAGGATCTTCGCCTCCAGGGCCGCGGCACACTCGCGCCCGAAGGCTTCGGGGTCCTGGCCCTCGGAACGCCCCTCTCCAAACCGCCCTTCTCCAAACCAATAGGGCTGGCGTACATGGGCGATCTTCGGTACCAGGGGGCCACCCTGCTCGTGCATGGGCGCCATGCCACCGAGGCTCAGCCCGGCAACGGTGGAGCCGTGGTAGGCATTCTCGCGGCCGATAACCCACTGTTTTTCGGGCTGCCCCTTCAGGGCCCAGTAGCGGCGCACCATGCGCAGCACGGTGTCGTTGGCTTCGGAGCCGGAGCCGGTGAAGAAGACGCGGTTGATATGCGGCGGCGCCAGCCGGCATAGCGTCTCGGCGAGCTTGACCGCCGGCGGATGGGTGGTCTTGAAGAAGTTGTTGTAATAAGGGAGCTGGCGCATCTGGGCGGTGGCGGCCTCCACCAGCTCCTCGCGGCCGTAGCCGAGGTTCACACACCACAGCCCCGCCATGCCGTCGAGGATGCGGTTGCCCTCGGAGTCGATGATATAGACCCCCTCGCCACGCTCGATGATGCGGCTGCCCTCCTCACCCAGAGACTTGAAGTCGGTGAAGGGGTGCAGGTGGTGGGCGCGGTCGAGCCGCTGGTAGTCAGAGGTCTGCATGGTCGACGACTCCAGGCTGGGGAATTCGGGCGGCCCGACGGGAGTGGCACGCCTCGGCGAAGCCACGAAACAGGGCGTCATAGAGCGGATGCTCGGTGGGGTGCCACTCGGGGTGCCACTGCACGGCCAGGGCGAAGCCCGGGGCATCGCCCACCGAGATCGCCTCGACCAGACCGTCCGGGGTGTGGGCCTCGGCGACCAGGCCCGGCCCCAGGGTGGCGACGCCCTGCTGGTGCAGGGAGTTCACCTGGGCGTGGGGTTCGGGATAGAGGGCAGCCAGCCGGCCGCCAGGCACGATGGCAAGGTCATGGCTCGGGGCGAACTGCTCCGCCTTCTCTCCCGCGGGCTCACGGTGGTCGAGCATGCCCGGCACCCGCTGCACCGCCTGATGCAGGGTCCCGCCGAAGGCCACATTGAGCTCCTGGAAGCCGCGACAGATGCCCAGCAGCGGCAGGCCGAGATCCAGTGCGGCGGGAATCCAGGCCAGGGCTGCGGCATCGCGGTGGAGATCATCCCGGGTATTCTCCGGCTCCCGCTCGGCCCCGTAACGGCCCGGCTCGACGTTGGTATAGCTGCCGGTGAGCAGCAGGCCATCCAGATGGGCCGGCAGGTCGCCGGACACGGCGTCCTCCCACACCGGCAGGATCACCGGCGCCAGGCCGTACTCGCGCAGGGCGGCAAGATACTTGTCGGTGACCATATGCGCCGGATGGCCCTCCACCTCGCGGCGGCAGGCAATCACGCCCACCAGGGGTCGGGACGACATTGCGCTCTCCTCTCGTCAATGAATCTCGATGTTATGCTTTGTTCAACATAGCCTGTCCCGGGACGGATGCCAAGCGGGAGCCGAAAGGCCTCAGGATACGATGGGAAACCATGAGGAAGCAGCGACCAGAGGATACCGATACCGCTATCTACGGGCCGCGCATAACGTAAAGTATTTGACAACACCCAGGTGCCACCACAAAGATAGCACCAAGCCAAGCCAAACAAGGGACTCTGCCATCATGTCGCCACACGTCGCCTCCGAGGCCCGGGACTTCCTCGCTCAGCACCCCGAGATCGACGCCATCGACCTGCTGATCAGCGATCTCAACGGCGTGCTGCGCGGCAAGCGGGTCTCTCCAGAGAATCTGGAGAAGGCCTATACCCAGGGTATCAACCTGCCCGCCTCGGTCTACGCCCTGGATATCCTCGGCAATACCATCGAGGAGACCGGTCTGGGCCTCGACAGCGGCGACGCCGATCGAGTGTGCCGGCCGCTTCCCGGCACGCTGATGCCCACCCCCTGGCGACGCCAGGGCCGCCAGGCCCAGTTGCTGATGCATATGCAGGAGCCCGACGGCAGCGGCTTCTTCGCCGAGCCGCGCCAGCTGCTCGGCCGGCAACTCGAGCGCCTCACGGCGCGTGGCCTGACCCCGGTGGTCGCCGTGGAGATGGAGTTCTATCTGGTGGACCGCCAGCGCGACGCCAGCGGCACGATCCAGCCGCCCTGCTCACCGGCGACCGGCGAGCGCGCCAGCCAGAGCCAGCTCTATTCGGTCAGCGAGCTCGACGAGTATGCGGACTTCCTCGGTGAGGTGCAGAGCGCGGCCGACATCCAGGGGCTGCCGCTGGATACCATGCTCAAGGAGTGTGCCCCGGGGCAATTCGAGATCACCCTGAAGCACGGCGCGGACGTGCTGGCCGCCTGCGACGCGGCGGTACTGCTCAAGCGACTGATCAAGGGAGTGGCGCAGAACCATGGCTTCGAGGCCACCTTCATGGCCAAGCCCTACGGCCTCGAGGCGGGCAACGGCACCCACGTGCATATCAGCCTGCTGAACGAGGACGGCGACAACGTCTTCGCCGCCACCGACGGTGACCCCCTGGGCACTCCCGACCTGCATCACGCGGCGGCCGGCCTGCTGACGCTGATGCCGGCCAGCGTGGCGCTGTTCGCCCCCAACCTCAACTCCTTCCGCCGCTTCCAGCCGGGACTCTACGTGCCCATGGCGCCCACCTGGGGCTTCGACAATCGCTCGGTGGCGGTGCGCATCCCCTCGGGACCCAACGCCGCTCGGCGGCTCGAACACCGGGTGGCCGGCGCCGATGCCAACCCCTACCTGCTGCTGACGGCCCTGCTGGCGGGCATCGACTACGGCCTCTCCAGGGAGCTGACCCCGCCGCCGCCGATCACCGGCAACGCCTATGCCCAGGTCGAGCCGAGCCTGACCAACAGCTGGTGTCAGGCGCTCGACCTGCTGGAGGCAAGCGAGCCGCTCCGCGCGGCCCTGGGAGACGACTTCCTGACGGTCTTCCTAGCCAATCGACGTGCCGAACGCGATCTCGCCATGCAGCATGTCAGCCGCCTGGAGACCGACTGGTACCTGCGCCAGGTCTAGGCGCCTGCCGGACTCCAGGCTGCCTCACGGCGAGGGCCGGTCACATCCGACAGGCTTCAGGGCGCGAACACCACAGGCTCACACCTCGGTGGACTCGCCCTCCCGAACCTCGGGCTCGGCCTGCCACTGTACCTCGCCGTCAATTACCGGCAGGCGCTCGGCCTGGGGAGCGGTATCGAGGCGTCGCGACTGTTCCTCTCCGTCGAGGCGGTAGGTGACGTCATAGCCCTGAGTCTCCTCATGTTCCTCCATGACCGTGCGGCACTGCTCCTCGGTCACCACTCGCTCGCGGGTCTCGTAGCGCGTCTCGTAACGGGTCTCGTACTGGACCTGCGGCTGTGCCTGGGCATGCTGGCGGGCCTCGACACGCTCCTGCACCTCCCGCCCGGCCAGGGCACCGCCGATGGCACCGGCCACGGTGGCGAGCTTCTTGCCGCTGCCACCACCGATCTGGTTGCCCAGCAGGCCACCGACGACGGCACCGGCAGCACCACCGACGATACGGTGAGGATCCCGGCTGGCCGCCGGGCCGCTCGGGGCCGGCGCCTCCACTGGTACCTGAACCGGCACCTCGACCGGCACCTCCTCGCTCACGACCCGCTCAACGTCCTCGCAGACCTCGCGGGGCCGTTCCACGGTTCGGGTCACGAGCTGCACGGCCAGGATCTCGGCGTACTCCGGCCCGCGTGGCTGCTGGACCTGCCAGGCACCGAAGGCCAGTCCACCCAGGCCCAGCACTGCCAGCGTCGCACCGACGACTATCGACTTGCTCATCTGTCACCTCCTGAAGAGAGTGGAACACCACTCGCTGAAACACCATCGGGCTCCAGGCGTGAGTGACCATGACGGCTTGGGGCGATGAGAGGGGCAGCGCAATCCGGCGCCACCCGACGAAACCCAGTATAGGATGATGCGTCCTGTCGAGGGCCCGGTGGAGATGACTTCCACAGACTCTCCCTGGCCGTCGCCGCCTGGCGACAGTCAGGTCAGCAGAGACAGTCGCGGCAATCAGGCCAGGGGCTCGCCGGCGGAGGTGACGGCTTCGCCTTCCGGCTCGGCCACTGCGGCCCGCGGCGCCGCGAGCCCCCAACGCCCATCCAGCCAACGGCGGGCAGCTTCGACTCGATTGAAGGTGTAGACGTGCAGACCGACAAAACCGCCAAGGGGATCGCCGAGCCGCGGGGCCAGCTGTTCGAGCAAGCCATCGGGATAATAGGGAGAGGGCCGCAGCAGTCGTGACATCCAGCCTGACCGGCGACGCAGGGCACGCACCGAGGGTCCCAGCCCCAGACGCAGGGCGATGGCCAGCAGTCGCCTGGGCTCCATTACTCCGGGTATCCCGGCAACCACCGGCAGCGTCATGCCGAGCCGCCGCTGCCGCTCCCGCCAGGCCAGCAGCGGCTGCGCCTCGAAGCACAGCTGGGTCACGGCGTAGTCGGCCAGCGCCGCCTTGGCCTCCAGGTCGCACTGCAGCGCCGCCGCCTCGATGCGGTGATGCCCCTCCGGATAGGCCGGCACGCCGAGCCGCGCCGGGCGCAGCTCACACCCAGCCAGGGCCTCGAGCAGCGCCCGACCGTGGGGAAAGGAACCCACCGGCTGCTCGGTATCGCCGCCCACCACGAAGGCATCGTCGATTCCCAACTGCGCCAGGTGCTCCAGCAGTCGCTCGAGATGAGCGCGATCCTGGATCAGTCGAGCAGCGAGATGCGGCACCACGTGGAAGCCCTCCCCGACCAGCCACTCGCTGGCCTCCAGGGTCCGCGCCAGGCCATGGCGCGGCGAGCAGGTCACGCTGACCACGGCACCCTCGGGAAGGGCGCGGGCCGCCTCCTGCATGCCGGCGATGGGCAGCAGCTCGAAGCGGGGCGCTTGCCAGGCGGGCCGGGCGAGGGCCGCCGCCAGGGCGGCCCGATTGGCCTCGTTCATGTCAGCTTACCCCTTGGGAATCGCCTTGCTGGGGTCGTGGAAGGGCTTCTCCACCACCATAGCGTCCTGGGCACCGGTATTGGCCTCGATACGCAGCGCCGTGCCCAGCTCGGCATACTCGATCGGGACCATGGCGTAGCCGATGTTGCGCTCCTGGCGCGGCGAGCGGGTGGCCGAGGTCACCTTGCCGATAGGCGCGCCCCCCGAGTCAAATACCGGGAAGACATCGATCATCGTGCCGTCGGTGAAGTAGCCGACGCTCGGGCCGTCGATCTCCACTCCCACCAGCTTGCGCGAGACCCCCTCGGCCTTGATGCGCTCCAGGGCGGCGCGGCCGATGAAGTCGTCGGCGCCGCGCAGGTCGACCATCCAGTCGTAGCCCATGCCCACCTCGAAGGGGTTGGTGTCGTACCAGATGTCGCAGCCGAAGGCGAGGATCCCGCCCTCGATGCGGCGGATGTGGCACGGGCCGATCACCTGCATGTCGTGGGGCCGGCCGGCCTCGAAGACCCGCTGCCAGAGCGCTTCCCCGAAGCGGCTGGCCTCACGCAGATAGATCTCGTAGCCGATCTCCCCGGAGTAACCGGTGCGCGAGATCACCACCGACATGCCATCGAGATCGGCCTCCATCAGGTGGTAGTAGGGCATGCCCAGCACCGCTTCGCCGAACAGGTCCACCATCACCGCCTTGGCCTTCGGCCCCTGGACCTGGACCGGTGCCACGTCCACCTCCCGGATGGTCACGTCGAACCCGGCATTGACCGCCAGGCCCTGGCACCACAGCAGGATGTCGCTGTCGGCGAGCGACAGCCAGAAGCGGTTCTCCTCGATGCGCAGCAGCACCGGGTCGTTGAGGATACCGCCATCGGGGGCCGTGACGAAGACGTACTTGCACTGCCCCACCTGGCAGTGGCGCATGTCCCGGGGAACCAGCCGCTGGACGAAGGCGAAGGCGTCGGGCCCGCTGATCTCGATCTGGCGCTCGACGCCGACATCCCAGAGGGTCACGCCCTGGACCAGAGCCCAGTATTCGTCCACCGGGTCGGTGTAGAGGCGCGGATGGTAGTGATGGTTGTAGACGCTGTACTTGCGCACCCCGTGCCGCCGCGAGGCGTAGAAGAACGGTGACTTGCGGATACGCGGATAGAGCAGGATCTCCGGCGTCGACGGGGTTTCGTGCGTGCTCTGGATGCTCTCGATGGCCTGGGACATGACCGCCTCCCTCCACTGTCGCTTTACCGGGGACCGGCACCCGCCGGCACCCTTGCCTTCGACACTAGCTCCACTGACCAGCCTCCATCTCGCTATGGGCGTCGAGCTCTTAGCCGTGGGCGACAGGGCGCGGATGACCCTGTCGCCGCCAAGCAAGGGGGTGTCGCTGCAGAACAGCGTGATTCGTGAGACCTGCCTTATGCTGCGAGAAACCCTCGACATCAGGAGCACGATCATGGCGGCACTTCCCTCGCAGGCAGACGCGGTGATCATCGGCCTAGGCGGCATCGTCGGCGCCTCGGTGGCCCATCACCTGATCGAGCAGGGCTGGACCAACCTGGTGGGGCTCGAGACGTCCGCCCTGCCTTCGGATATCGGCTCCACCGCCCACGCCTCCGACTTCTGCTTCATGACCTCCCATGATCGGCTCTCCTGCTATACCACCACCTACAGCCGACGCTTCTACGAGGCGATGGGGCACTACCACAGGGCCGGTGGGCTGGAGATCGCGCGGGTCGGCGACGAGGCGCGGCTGGCCGAACTGCAGCGCAAGGTCGCCTCGGGCAAGGCCTTCGGCACCAACGTGTGCATGGTCGGCGCCGACGAGGTGGTGGCGCGCTTCCCGCTGCTGGACCGTGACCGGGTGCTGGGTGGCATGTGGGACCCCGACGCCGGCCTGGTGATCCCGCGCTCCCAGCGGGTGGCCGGCGAACTGGTCGAGAAGGCCGTTGCCAGCGGCCACCTGCGCGCCTTCGCCGAGACCCCGGCACTGGATATCGATGTCCGGGACGGCCGGGTCTGCGGAGTCGAGACGCCCAGGGGCTACATCGCCACCCCGCGGGTGATCATCACCTCGGGCATCTGGGGCCCGATCCCCGCCGCCATGGGCGGCGCGACCCTGCCGCTGATGCCGGTGGAACATCCGCTGCTTTTCTTCGGCCCCTTCGAGACCTTCGCCGGCAGCGGCAAGGAGATCGGCTACCCGCTGCTGCGCGACCAGGGCAACTCCGCCTACCTGCGCGATACCGGCGACCCGACCAGCACCGAGGGCGGACTGCTGGAGTGGGGCTACTATGAGCAGCGCGAGCCGCGGCTGGTGGCCCCTTACGCCATCCTCCCGAGCGACCGGGCGCGCCTCTCGCCCTCCATGCGTGACCTGGAGCTGGACCAGGTGGCCGAGGCCTTCGAGCGGGCCATCGAGCTCACGCCGATGCTCGGTGAGCTGGGCTGGGACGAGAAGCACTCCTTCAACGGCCTGCTCTCGGTCACCTCGGACGGCGGCTCGCTGGTGGGCGAGTCGCCGGAGACCCGGGGCCTGTGGTTCTGCGAGGCGGTCTGGGTCAAGGACGGCCCCGGCATGGGCAAGCTGCTCGCCGACTGGCTGACCCATGGCCGCGCCGAGCCCGACCCCTGCGGCATCGACATCGCACGCTTCTACCCGATACAGAAGACACCCCACCACGTCGAGGGCCGCTGCCGGGAGATCGCGCGGAAGATCTACGACCCGCCGGTGCACCCCCGCGAGCCCTTCGAGAGCGGGCGGGACCTGCGCCGCGGCCCCTTCTGGCCCCGCGAGAGGGAGCTCGGCGGTCACTTCATGGAGACCGCCGGCTGGGAGCGCGCCCACGGCTATGCCGCCAACGAGGCGCTGCTGGAGCGCTACGGCGAGCGGGTGCCCGAGCGTCCGGCCGAGTGGGACGCTCGCCACTTCTGGCGGGTCTCCAATGCCGAGCACCTGGCACTGTCCGACGACGTGGGCATGATCAACCTCTCCCACTTTGCCATCTACGACATCTCGGGCCGCGATGCCGAGGCGCTGCTGGAGTGGCTCTCGGTGGCCAAGATCGGCGGCGACACCCCCATCGGCAAGGGAGTCTATACCCACTTCCTGGATGCCGCCGGCGGCGTCCACTCGGACCTCACCCTCGTGCGCCTGGCCACGAACGCCTGGCGGGTGATCTGCGGCGGCGACACCGGTCACCGCGACCTGATGTGGATCACCCGGCGCGCCGAAGCGGCCGGCCTGACACGCTGGCACCTGGAGGATCGCAGCGACGCCCTGGCCACCCTGGGCCTGTGGGGCCCCAACGCCCGGCGTACCCTGCAGGCCCTGGCGGATGATCCCGAGGGCCTTTCCGACGTTCGCTTCCCCTTCGCCACCGCCCGCGAGATCCGCATCCAGGGGTTGCCGGTGTGGGCCTTCCGCATCTCCTACGTGGGCGAGCAGGGCTGGGAACTCTACGTGCCCTTCAGCTACGGCCTGGCGCTCTGGGACCTACTGTTCGACGCCGGCGTGACGCCAGTGGGCATCGAGACCTACGCCAACAGCCGCCGCCTGGAGAAGAGCCTGCGGCTGCAGAACGTCGACCTGCTCACCGACTACAACCTTTACGAGGCGGGCCTGGCACGGCCTAGGGTCAAGGCCACGGAGTTCCACGGCAAGGCCGCCTACCTGGAACAGCGCGACCGGCCCTGCCAGCCGGCCACGCTCTGCACCCTGGTGATGGAGGCACACCACGACGCCACCGGCACCCCGCGCTTCCCGGTCGGCCAGTCACCGCTGCTCGACCCCGAGAGCGGCGAGGTGCCGGTGGACGCCCTGGGCCGGCGCTCCTACGTGACCAGCATCGCCTACGGGCCCTCGCTCGGGCGCAACATCGCCCTGGCCTACCTGCCCGCTGGCTATGCCGAGGAGGGACGACCCCTGCTGCTGGAGTACTTCGCCGAGCACTACCCGATGCGGGTGGCCGCCGTCGGCTACCGGGCCCTCTATGACCCGGAGAACGCCCGGCCGCGAGGCTGAGGACTCAGGCTCAAGGCAGCCGGTCGTCGGCGTTTTCCAGCTCGTCCTGCCGCTGCTGCCGGTGCTTGCGCTCGCCGCTGGGCGAGTGGCCGAAGTGATCGTGGTAGCACTTGGTGAAGTGGGGCGGTGAGACGAAACCGCAGGCCAGCGCCACCTCGGTGATCGGCATCCGCGTCTGCTGCAGCAGCAGCCGCGCCCGGGCCAGGCGCAGCTCCAGGTAGTACTTGAGCGGTGGGCAGCCCACGTAGCGCTGGAAGAGGCGCTCCAGCTGGCGCCGCGACAGACCGGCATAGCGGGCCAGCTCGTCCAGGGCCAATGGCTCCTGGAGGTTGGCCTCCATCAGCGTGGCCACCTCCTCCAGCTTGGGATGGCTGTGACCCAGGCGCACCCGCAGCGGGCTGCGCTGACGGTCGCCCACGCCGCGGATCCGCTCGTGGATGAACTCCTCGGCGATCGCCTCGGCCAGTGCCAGCCCCTGCTGGCGACCGATCAGGTTGAGCATCATGTCCAGGGGGGCGATGCCGCCCGAGCAGGTGTAGCGGTCGCGATCCATGACGAAAAGATGAGAAGTGAAGGTTACCTCGGGGAAGCGTCGCGCCTCGTGAAGGCTGCCGATATGCTCCCAGTGCAGGGTGCAGCGATAGCCGTCGAGCAGCCCCGCTCGGGCCAGCACATAACCCCCGGTGCACACGGCGCCCAGGGGGATGTGCCGTTCGGCCAGGCGCCGTAGCCAGGTAAGCGTCGCGTGATCGCAGTGCGCCTGCACGTCCACCCCACCGCACACCAGCAGCAGGTCCAGTTGCGGCATGGGCGCAAGCGCCTGGTCCACCGCCGTGGGCAGGCCACTGCTCGCCATCACCGCGGTGCCATCGCGACTCACCAGGTGCCAGGTATAGAGGGGGCGCTCGGCCAGATGGTTGGCCATGCGCAATGGCTCCAGTGCCGCGGAGAAGGCGAGTTGCGAGAATCCTGTCAGTAGCAGGAAGCCGATGTCATAGTGACCCTTGGCCGATACGGGAGCATCCATCACGCCTCCTGATCATCGCCAGCGCACGACCGCGGCGAGGTTGTCATCAGGCATAGCCCATCCCTTCGGCTTTCGGCAAGAGCAGAGGCGCAGGAGGTATGTCGTTACGCCCAAGGCCGCGGACGTCGGCAGGCAAGAGTATCGCGCGAGGCGCACGATACTGAACGCAACACGAGCACGACTCGCCGCTGCCCAGGAGAAGAGAGCGATGGCCCCACAAGCGAGCGAACCGGCGGCGGCCCCGTCGGCTGACAACCTGAGCATCGCCCGTGCGGCGAGACTCTGGCCCATCGAGGAGATCGCCCATCGCCTGGGCCTGCCAGGCGAGGCGGTGGAGCCCTATGGCCGCGGCATCGCCAAGCTCGACCTGACGGCCATGGCGAGCCTGGCCGAGCGTCCTAGGGGGCGCTACGTGGTGGTGACCTCGATGACCCCCACCCCGCCCGGGGAGGGCAAGACCACCACCGCCATCGGCCTGGTGCAGGGGCTCCAGCGCCTCGGCCACACCGCCACGGTGGCCCTGCGCCAGCCCTCCATGGGCCCGACGCTGGGCCTCAAGGGCGGTGCCACCGGCGGAGGCTACAGCCAGGTGCTGCCCATGGAGCGCATCAACCTGCACCTCACCGGCGACATCCACGCGGTGGGAGCGGCCCACAACCTGCTGGCGGCCATGGTCGACAATCACCTTCACCATCGCCTGGCCCCCGAGTTGGATCCCCGCGAGGTACGCTGGCAGCGTGTCATCGACCTCAACGACCGCGCCTTGCGGCATCTGGTGATGGGTCTCGGCGGGCGCAGCGACGGGGTCCCCCGCCAGGGCGGCTTCGAGATCACCGCCGCCTCGGAGGTGATGGCGGTACTGGCGCTGGCCGACTCCCTGGCCGACCTGCGCCGACGCCTGGGCCGGCTGATCGTGGGGCTGGACCGCGACGGCGAGCCGGTCACCGCCGAACAGATCGGCGCCGCCGGTGCCATGACGGTGCTGCTCAAGGAGGCGCTCAAGCCCAACCTGCTGCAGACCCTGGAGCACGCCCCGGCGCTGATCCATGCCGGCCCCTTCGGCAACATCGCCCACGGCAACTCCTCGATCGTCGCCGACCGCATCGGCCTTCACGCCGGCGACTTCCTGATCACAGAGGCGGGTTTCGGTGCCGACATGGGTGCCGAGCGCTTCTTCAACATCAAGTGCCGGGCCTCGGGCCTCGTCCCGGATGCCGCGGTGCTGGTGGTCACGGTACGCGCCCTGAAGTACCACAGCGGCCGCCACCGAGTGATGCCCGGCCAGCCACTGCCCGCCTCGTTGCTGGGGGAATCCCCGGACGAGGTCCGGGAGGGGGGCGCCAACCTGCTCAAGCAGATCGACAACGTGCGCGCCCACGGCCTCACCCCCGTGGTGGCGATCAATGCCTTCCCCGGCGACCACCCGAGCGAGCATGCCGCCATCCGCGAGCTGTGCGCCTCGGTGGGGGTGCGCGCCGAAGTCTCCACTCATGTGCGTGACGGCGGCGAGGGTGCCATGGCCCTGGCAGAGGCGCTGATCTCGGCGATCGATGAGGCCGACACCACCGGGAACGGCTTCCACTTCCTCTACCCCGCCGAGATGGCGCTGGCGGAGAAGATCGAGCGCATCGCCACGCGCCTCTACGGCGCCGAGGGGGTCGACTTCGCCCCCGGCACACGCGAGCGACTGGAGACCTGGCAGCACCAGGGCTACGGAGCCTATCCGGTGTGCATCGCCAAGACACATATGTCGCTGTCGGCCGACCCGAAACGGCTCGGCGCCCCGACCGGCTGGCGGCTGCCGGTGCGCGAGGTGCGCCTCTCCGCCGGCGCCGGCTTCGTCTACGCCCTGGCCGGGAACATCCTCACCATGCCGGGATTCAGTCCTTCACCCGCCGCCACACGGCTCGATATCGATGACCAGGGAGAGATCACGGGACTCACCTGATATCCGCGGGAGGCGACGAACGCCTGGCGCTGACTCCCCCGGCGAATGACACCCATGCCGGGCATCGGTCACAGGCAGCGGTGGAACAGTGCCTTGAGGTTCTCCACGGTCAGGTTCACCGGGTTTCCGCCACAGCTGGGGTCATGGATCGCCATGGCAGCCAGGTCGTCGAGGCGATCGGAGGTGACCCCGACCTCGGAGAGGGTCCGCGGGATGCCCAGCCGATCATTGAGCTCCTGCGCGAAGGCCCGGAAGCCGTCGAAGCCACCCTCGATACCCAGATAACCGGCCGCCATGTCGAATCGCTCGCGAATCACGTCGGCGTTGAACTCGAGCACCGCCGGCATGCAGATCGCATTGGTGGTGCCATGGTGGGTGTTGAACACCGCCCCGATGGGGTGGCTCATCGCGTGGATGGCCCCCAGCCCCTTCTGGAACGCCGTGGACCCCATGAGTGCCGCACTCATCATGTGCGCCCGCGCTTCCAGGTCGGTGCCGTCGGCATAGGCGCGCGGCAGGTACTCCTTGACCAGGCGCATGCCCTCCAGCGCGATGCCCTGACTCATCGGGTGATAATGCGGGCTGGAGAACGCCTCGACGCAGTGGGCGAAGGCATCCAGCCCGGTCCCGGCGGTGATCGGCCGGGGCATGCCGACCGTCAGCTCGGGATCGCACAGCACCACCCTGGGCAGCACCCTCGGATGGAAGATGATCTTCTTCTCATGGGTGCGGGAGTTGGTGATGACGCTGGCTCGGCCGACCTCCGAACCGGTCCCGGCGGTGGTGGGCACCGCCACGATGGGAGCAATCGTCTCGGCATCCGCGCGCTGCCACCAGTCACCGATATCCTCGAAATCCCACACCGGACGCGTCTGGCCGGACATGAAGGCCACCATCTTGCCCAGGTCCAGCCCCGAGCCGCCGCCGAACGCGACCACCCCGTCATGGCCGCCGGCCCGGAAGGCCTCGACCCCTGCCGCCAGATTCTGTTCGTTCGGATTGGGATCCACCTCGGCAAACAGGCCGCGGCCGAGCCCCGCTGCCTCGAGGATATCCAGCGCTGCCCGGGTGATGGGCAGGTCCGCCAGGCCACGGTCGGTGACCAGCAGCGGCCGGTTCATGCCCGCCTCGGCACAGGCCTCTGGCAGCTCCTTGATCCGCCCCGCGCCGAAGCGGATGGCAGTGGGATAGGTCCAGTTTCCGGTCAGCATCATGTCGTCACCTTCTTGATCATGTTGTTGTTTTCTTTAAATAGTAGGACTTCGGCCGGGTCAGGTTGTGGTAGCCGATCACCGATAGGCCGCCGCCGCGCCCGGTGTCCTTGCAGCCGGTCCAGCACAGGCCCGGGTCCAGGTAGTCGGCGCGATTCATGAACACGGTACCGGTCTCGACGCGGTCTCCCACGCGCTGGGCCCGCTCGATATCCGCGGTCCACAGGCTAGCCGTCAGGCCGAACCGGCTGTCGTTCATCAACCGGATCGCCTCCTCATCGTTCGCCACCGGCATGATGCCGACCACCGGCCCGAAGCTCTCGTCACGCATCACGCGCATCTCATGGGTCACCCGGGTGAGGATCTGCGGCGTCAGGTAGGCGCCCCCATCATCCTCGGGCTTGCGGGCAATATGCGCCTTCGCACCGGCCGCCAGGGCCTCGTCGATCTGGGCACGCACCTCCCGGGCAAAGCGGATATTCGCCATCGGACCGATATCGGTATCGGCGGCCAGGGGGTTGCCCAGCTTGTAGCCCTCGACGATCGCCACCGCCTTGTCGACGAAGGCCTCGAAGAGGCTCTCGTGCACATAGATGCGCTCGATCCCGCAGCAGCACTGTCCCGAATTGAACATCGCCCCGTCGACCAGGGTGGCGACCGCGGCATCGAGGTCGGCATCCTCCATGACATAGCCCGGATCCTTGCCGCCCAGTTCCAGGCCCAGCCCGGTGAAGGTGCCGGCCGCCGCCAGCTCCATGGCGCGGCCTCCGCCTACCGAGCCGGTGAAGTTGACGAAGTCGAAGGCCCGCTCGGCGATCAATGCCGAGGTCGTCGCATGATCCAGGTAGACGTTCTGGAACACCTCCTCGGGCACTCCGACCGAGTGGAAGGCACGCGCCAGGCGCTCGCCCACCAGCAGCGTCTGGGTGGCATGCTTGAGCAGCACCGCATTCCCCGCGATCAAGGCCGGGGCCAGGGTGTTGATTGCGGTCATGTAGGGATAATTCCAGGGGGCCACCACCAGCACCACCCCATGTGGGACTCGCTTGATGAAGCGCTTGGCCGTGGCGTCCTCTCCCACCGCGATATCGGCCAGCGCCTCCTCGGCGATTGCCGCCATGTGGCTGCCGCGCTCCTCGAAGCCAGCGAACTCGCCGCCATAGCGAACCGGGCGACCCATCATGTGCGCCAGCTCCGGTACCACCTCGTCATTCATCTCCCCTACCGCGGCGATACCCGCCTGAACCAGCGCGATCCTCTCCTGGAGAGGGCGCGCCGCCCAGCTCGCCTGGGCCGAGCGCGCCCGCGCGGCAGCCTGCTGTGCGGCGTCCAGCAACAGGGCTTCACGCTCGGCGTAGATCGATCCGTCGATCGGCGAGATGCATGTCAGGACATGACTCATGGTCTTCTCCAGTGTGTGGAAAGTGCGCCCCCTGCCCTCGTGCGCAGGGGCCGGCCGGCATGGCGCGCCTTCACGAGCGCTCGAAGCCGCGTGCCACCTCGTAATCGGTGACCACCCGGTCGAAGTCCTCGAGCTCTACCTCGGCGGCGCGGGTGTAGTGGTCGACCACCGCATCCCCCATGGCCTCGCGCAGCATGGCGGACGCCTTCAGGGCGTGCATGGCATCACGCAGGTTCTGCGGTATCAGGCCCGTCTCTCCCTCGTAGGTGTCCCCCTTGGCGGGCGGTGGCAGCTCGAGCTTCTCCTCGATGCCCTTGATGCCGGCGGCGAGTTGTCCCGCCATGGCCAGGTAGGGATTCAGGTCCGAACCGCCGATGCGACACTCGATGCGAACCGCCCGCGTGTTATCGGCGCATAGACGGAACCCGGCGGTGCGGTTGTCGACCGACCAGACCGTTCTGGTCGGGGCGAAGGAGCCCTTCTGGAAACGCTTGTAGCTGTTGATATAGGGGGCCAGGAAGTAGGTGTAGTCCGCCGCATACTTCAGCAGGCCAGCCAGGTAGTGCTTCATCAGCGCCGACATGCCATGGGCATCGCTTTCGTCGAAGAAGGCCGGGCTACCTCCCTGCCACAGAGACTGGTGGATATGGGTGGAGCTGCCCGAATGGTCGTGATGCCACTTGGGCATGAAGGTCACCGCCCTGCCCTGCTGCCAGGCGATCTCCTTGGTCGCATGCTTGGCGATGGTGTGATAGTCCGCGGTATCGAGCGCCTTCGCATAGCGGATATTGAGCTCACCCTGGCCGGAACCGGCCTCGCCCTTGGTACCTTCCACCGGTATGCCCGCCGCATAGAGATGGTTGCGAAGGGGGCGCAACACATGCTCTTCCTTGGTGGTCTGGAAGATATGGTAGTCCTCGTTATATCCGCTGATCGGTGCGATATCGCGGAAGGCGTTCCTGCGGATCTCGTCGAGGCTCTTCTCGAACAGAAAGAACTCGAGCTCGGTGGCCATGACCGCATCGAAGCCCAGCGTCTCAAGCCGTGCGAGCTGGCGCTTGAGGATGGTACGCGGGGCATGGGGCACCGGGTCGTGAGTGTGATGATCCAGCACATCGCACAGCACCATTGCCGTGCCTTCCAGCCATGGCACGGGGCGCAGCGTGGTCAGGTCCGGCTTCATGATGTAGTCGCCGTAGCCGGCACTCCAGGAGGTGCTGGCATAGCCATCCGGCGTTTCCATCTCGAGATCGGTGGCCAGCAGGTAATTGCAGCAATGGGTCTCGCCCCACCCCTCCTCCACGAAGTGACGCGCATGGAGTCGCTTGCCCATCAGGCGCCCCTGCATGTCGACGATGCAGACGAGCACCGTATCCACCTCACCGCTTCTCACCTTGGCCTTCAGGTCCTCAAGGGCATCCAAAGCCAGCGCATTGGTCATTACCGACGCTCCTCATTGCATCAACATATCCAGGCCCACCCTCACCGGAAGGGGGCCTGCCCAAGGGACATGCCCCGGCGCCGCCGGGGCATGTGACCTGATCAGGCATCGGTATAACGATAAGGCCTGCCGGCCTTGCGCATGTCGGCGTTGTACTGCTTGAAGATCTCGACCACCCTGGCCTTGGTCTCCGACTCCGCCGCGATCTCATCCCAGAACTCCTGGGCGGCGGCTTCCACCTGATCCCACTCGGCATCGGGGATCGAGGTAAGCTCCAGCTTGTCGCCGTGGACGCGCAGTTTGGCCTCGCCGCCCCAGTACCAGTGCTGGCGGTAGTAGTGGGACTGTTCGCAACACACCTCGAACAGCAGGCGCAGGTCTTCCGGGAGCTCGTTCCAGCGCTCCATATTGACGAAGAAGTGCCCGATCCAGGCACCCGAGATGTTGTTGGTAAGGAAGTAGTTGGTGACGTCGGCCCAGCCCACCGTATAGTCCTCGGTGATGCCGGACCAGGCGATGCCATCCAACTCGCCGGTCTGCACGGCCACCTCGATGTCTTCCCAGGGCAGGGTCACCGGCACCACGCCGAACTGCGACAGGAAGCGTCCCGCAGTGGGGAAGGTAAAGATGCGCTTGCCCTCCAGGTCCTTGAGGCTGCGGATCGGCTCCTTGGTGGCGAAATGGCAGGGGTCCCAGGCACCGGCGCTGACATGCTTGACACCGACCTTGGCATACTCCTCCTCCCAGATCTCCTTCAGCCCATACTGGTTGAAGAGCACCGGCACATCGAGGCTGTACCGTGACCCGAAGGGGAAGTAGCCACCGAAGACGGTGACCTCGGTGGGGGATGCCATGGAGTCGTCATCCGATTGCACGGCATCGATGGTCCCGCGCTGCATTGCACGGAAGAGCTCACCCGTCGGTACCAGCTGGTCGGCATAGTAGAGCTCGATCTGCATGCGGTCCCCGGCGATCCTGTTGAACAGGTCGATGGCCGGCTTGGCGACATGCTCCGCCAGGGCGGCACCGGCATAGGTCTGCATGCGCCACTTAATGGTGGGCTCGGAGGACGACTGGGCCATGACCCGTGAGGCCAACGGCGCGATGGCGGCACCGGCCGCGGCATTGATCAGAAACTTGCGTCTTGTTGTCATTTTCTCGCTCTCCTGGTGTTAACTACCGGATGTGACACGTTGTCGGCCCCTGGTGAGGCTCTTGTTGTTGACTCCTGCCATGGTCAGCTCCCATAGATATAGCCCGGAAGCCAGAGTGCAATCTGAGGAAAGACCATCACCAGGCTGAGGGCGACCGTCATCACCAAGACGAAGGGGAGGATCGACCGATAGATATCGCGCAGCCCGATCTCGGGCGGCGCCATGGCACGCATCAGGAACAGGTTATAGCCGAACGGCGGCGTCATGTAGGCGATCTGGGTGGTGATCGTGTAGAGCACCCCGTACCAGATCAGGTCGAAGCCGAGCGCGTCGACCAGCGGGACATAGAGCGGCGCCACGATCACCAGCATGGCGGTATCGTCGAGGAAGGTCCCCATCACGATGAAGCTGAGCTGCATCAGGATCAGGATCATCCAGGGCGACAGCCCCAGGCGCTCGGTGAAGAGGTCCTCGATGGCCTTGACCGCGCCCAGCCCATCGAAGATGGCACCGAAGGCGAGCGCGGCCAGGATGATCCACATGAACATGCAGGTGATGGCCAGGGTCTGGCGCACCGATACCTCGAACACCTTGCGGGTCATCCGCCCCTTGAGCGTTGCCGCCAGCAGCGCAGTCACCGCCCCCACGGCGGAACTCTCGACCAGTGATGTCCAGCCCTTGACGAAGGGCACCATCATCACCGCAAAGATGACCAGCGGCAGCAGGCCCGCCCTCAGCAGGCGCAGTTTCTCGGCAAGCGAGACATTGCGCTCCTCGACAGGCAGGACCGGGCCCAGGGAGGGCTGCAGGCGGCAGCGGACATAGATATAGATGATGAACAGCGTCGCCATCATCAGCCCCGGCAGCACCCCGGCAAGCCAAAGCTGCCCGACGGGCTGGCGCGCGATCATCGCGTAGAGCACCAGCACCACCGAAGGCGGCACCAGAATCCCCAGGCTGGAGCCCGCCTGGATGACGCCGGTCACCATGATCTTGTCGTAGCCCCGCCGCAGCAGTTCGGGCAAGGCGATCGTGGCACCGATCGCCATCCCGGCCACCGACAGGCCGTTCATGGCCGAGATGAGCACCATGAGCCCTATCGTCCCGATGGCAAGGCCTCCCCTGACCGGCCCCATCCAGACATGGAACATGCGGTAGAGGTCATCGGCGATGCGGCTCTCCGAGAGCACATAGCCCATGAAGATGAACATCGGCAGGGTCAGCAGCGGATACCATTTCATCAGCTTCATCGCCGATGAAAACGGGATATCGACTCCGCCCGTCCCCCACAGCAGCACGCCGGCCAGTGCACCGACGAAACCGATGGCGCCGAACACACGCTGGCCGGTAAACAGCATCAGCATCATGGCGCTGAACATCACGATGGCGATCATCTCGTACGGCATCAATCGAGCACCCCGCGCAGACGGCCGATATCCTTGAAGAACTCGGCGAGGGACTGGAGGATCATCAGGAACACGCCGAGACAGAGTATTGTCTTGATCGGCCAGAGCCAGGGTCGCCAGGCCGTGGGGCTGCGCTCCAGGAAGCCGAGCTTCTCTCCCGCCGCCGACGGGCCCTCGGTGAAGAAGGTAGCGATGAGGGACAGGAAGAAGTCGAACGGCTCGCTGCCGAAGTAGCCGAGCGAATACGCCGTCGACACCAGGCCGCCATAGAGCAGCACGCCGAGATAGAAGATCAGGAAGAAGACCGTGATGGCATCGACCCAGGCCTTGGTCTTCGGGCTCCAGTCGCCATAGAAGAGGTCCATGCGCACGTTCGACCCCAACTGGATCGAGTAGGGCCCGCCCAGCACGAAATAGGCCACCATCACGAATTGCGCAGTTTCCAGCGTCCACGCCGAGGGCGTCATGAACACCTTGGAGGTCGATGACCAGAGCAGTACCGCCATCAGCACGAAGATCAGGTACATCGCCATTCGACCGATGACGCGGTTCATGGCCTCGATGGCACCGATATAGATCAGGATGGCCCTAGGCATCTTGCTGCCCCTCCCCGGCCGCTGGCGCCATCCCCAGGCTGGCCAGGGCGGGCCGGATCAGCTGCGACAGCTCCCGGGCCAGCGCCTCCTCCCCTTCCGGCGTGGCCAGCAGGTCATTGCGAATCTCGATCATCACGTTCGCCAGCCCGTTGTCGATGCCATGCCGCTTCAGCGAGTGGGTTACCCCATCCTCGGGCCCGTAGGGAGCATTACGCTGAATCTTTCGATGTGGCAGGAGGTGGGATTGCGCCAGCATCGCATCGGCCATTCGCCGGTCGACATCATGCAGGATGCCGATCTCGACCGTGCGGGCCTGACCATGAAAGCTCGGCGTGAAGCTATGGATAGTGATCAGCACCGTCGGGGTACGGCGCGACGCACGCTCGTCGATCACCCTAGCCACGGCGTCGCAGAACGGACGATAGACCGCCTCGACCCGGGCCAAGCGCTCATCTGCCGTCAGCTGGTGATTGCCCGGCACGTCGATGACTTCCACGCGCTCGGGCATCGCGCTTTCCGCCTCGGGAGGACGGTTGCAGTCGTAGACCAGCCTGGAGATCCGGCTGGCCACCAGCGGCGAATCCAGCATCGCCGACAGCGTCACGGCCACGGCCCTAGCACCGGGATCCCATGCCGCGTGACTGCAACGATGCTCGGGCTTCAGACCCAGGTCATGGTATCGCTCGGGGATATGATGAGACGCATGTTCGCACAGGATCACGGCGGGGCCGCTGCCCTGACGGTTATGGATCTCGACACTCGGGGATGACGACTCGATTGCGCTGGACATCAGGACTCCTCCACGGTCCTGTAAAGATATAGACGTCGAAAAGTCGGCGTGTCAATATTTCTTCAATCACCGTTTCAACGTCGATCCGCCCGCGTAATCGGGTAACCGATGCCTACCAGGAAGGACGCGTTATGGAGGACTCGTCATGACGACCGCCAACTCCCCCCCCACCGTGCGAGAGCTGATCCGCCAGCATTACCCGGCGCTCACGCAAGCGGAACGCAAGTTTGCCAACGCCCTGCTCGACAACTATCCAGCGGCCGGCCTGGCCTCCATCACCATCGTGGCTGGCAACGTGGGCGTCTCCTCTCCAACGGTGGCAAGGATGGTCAAGAAGCTGGGGTTCAAGGGCTACCCGGAGTTTCACCGCGCGCTTCTGGGCGAGCTGGAGGCAACGGGGGTCGGCCCTACCCAGAGGCGCGCCAACTGGTCATCCGAAGCCCCCGAGACCCATCTGCTCAACCGCTTCGCCCAGGCGGTCACGGGCAACATCCAGCAGACCTTCGCGCATATCGAGACGGAGCGGTTCGACCGGGCCACCGCTCAACTGGCCGATGCCGACCGGCGGCTCTACATCGTCGGCGGACGCATCACCCAGGCGCTCGCCGACTACGCCTTCACGCACTTCCAGGCGGTGCGCCCTCGCGTGACCCATATGACCTCGTCTTCCGGCACCTGGCCACACTACGTACTGGACATGGAGCCGGGTGAGACCCTGCTGATCTTCGATATCCGCCGTTACGAGACCAACCTGCTGCGGCTCACGGAGATGGTGCGCAAGCGTGACGTGCGCGTCGTGCTGTTCACCGACCAGTGGGGCTCCCCCATCTCCTCGCTGGCCGACTTCACCTTCAACTGCTGGGTCGAGATTCCCTCGGGATGGGATTCCAGCGTGGCGACCATGATGCTGCTGGAGACCATGATCGCCGCGGTGCAGGAGCAGCGCTGGCCGGAAGCCCGTGATCGCTATGAGCGACTGGATGAGCTGTTCGACATGACGAGCCTGTTCCGCAAGTTCAGCTGATCAGCCGCCCCGCCTCCCGCGCCGGTCATTATCCCGGCATCGGTAAGGGGGGAGCGGTGCTTATCTCCCTAGCCTGTCGCGGGTCTGGTAATACCAGGCGCCGATGGCCGAGAGCGGCACCCGCAGCAGGCGCCCGCCCGGGAACGGCAGCTGGGGCAGCCCGGCGAAGGCATCGAAGCGCTCTCCCTGGCCATGCATGACCTCGGCGATCAGCTTGCCGGCCAGGTGGGTGCAGGTGACTCCGTGGCCGGAGTAGCCCTGGGCGAAGTAGACATTGCCGTTGACCACCCCGAACTGGGGCAGACGGTTCAAGGTCATCAGGAAGGTGCCGCTCCAGGCGTAGTCGACCTTGACGTCGGCGAGTTCTGGAAAGGTCTTGAGCATCTTGGGACGGATCACCGCCGTGATGTCCGCCGGGTCGCTGCCGCCGTAGTTGACCCCGCCGCCGTAGAGCAGGCGGTTGTCGCGGGTCAGGCGGTAGTAGTCGAGCAGGTAGTTGCAGTCCTCCACCGCCAGGCCATTGGGAATCAGCTCACGGGCCCGCTCCTCGCCCAGCGGCTCGGTGGTGATGATCTGGGTTCCGCAGGGCATCGACCTGCCCTCGATCTCCGGCAGCACCCCCTTGAGGTAGGCGTTGCCCGCCATCACCACCCGTTCGGCGCGCACCCGGCCGTTGGCGGTGCTCACCACCACGGGCTCGCCATGCGCAAGGCCGGTCACCGGCGAGTATTCGAAGATGCGCCCGCCGAGCGACTCCAGGGCGGCGGCCTGACCCAACACCAGGTTGAGCGGGTGCAGGTGGCCGCCGCCGTGATCCACCAGGGCGCCGGTGTAGCGGTCGGAGTTCACCTCGCGCTTGAGTGCCTCGCCTTCCAGCAGCTCGAGCTCGCGATAGCCATAGCGCTCCCAGAGCGCCTGGTGCTCGCGCAGCCCCTCGAGCTGCTTTTGATTGCAGGCGGCGAAGAGGTTGCCGTCCCTGAGATCGCAGTCGATGGCATAGCGCTCGACGCGCTCGCGGATGATGCGGTTGCCCTCGAAGGCCATGTCGCCCAGGGCTCGGGCGGTCTCGGCACCGTACTTGGCCTCGATCACGTCCATGTCGCGGCTGTAGCTGTTGACGATCTGGCCGCCATTGCGCCCGGAGGCGCCGTAGCCGACCCGCACGGCCTCCAGCACCACCACCGAGAGGCCCCGCTCAGCCAGGTGCAGGGCGGCGGAGATGCCGGTGAAGCCGGCGCCCACCACGCAGACATCACACTCGACCTCGCCCTCGAGGGCGGGGCGTTCGGGAGCAGGGTTGGCGGTGGCCGCGTACCAGGACGCGGCGTGATCGGGCTCGAACGAGACGGACATGAGACCCCTTGGAAATTTTATTCAACACTTGATCGCCATATTACCGACCCATCCCGGAGAATGGCAATCATGATGGCACTATATACTCACCAAAAAAGACGCCGCCGAGGGTGCCCCCGGCGGCGTGATGGCGAGCGCGGCCAGCCTCAGCGGCTGCGCGCCTCGTTCCACAGCTCCTGGAGCAGCTCCAGCTGTTCGCCACTCACCGAGGGGGTGAAGTGGAGCCGCTCGCGGGCGGCGGCATCGGGCATCACCGGCGGCTCGCGCAGGGCATCGTTGACCAGCGCCAGGGCCGCCTCGTTGGGCGTGGTATAGAAGTTGTAGTTGGCCAGTCGGGCGGCCACCTCGGGACGCAGCAGGTACTCGATGAAGGCCTGCGCCGCCTCGGGGTTCGGGGCGCGCGCCGGGATCGCCAGCACGTCGACCCAGCGCTGGGATCCCTCCTCGGGGATGAAGAAGCCCAGCTTGCCGTAGGTCTCGGGATCCTCGGCACGCTTCCCGGCCAGGTCACCGTTGTAGGCGATGCCGGCGTGGATCACCCCGTTGGCCACCTGTTCGATGGCCGCCGTGGCATCCACGAAGCCGACGAAGTTGTCTCGGCCGCGGGTCTCGATGACCTGCCTGGCCGCCGCTACCCAGGGCTCCTGCCCCACGCAGTCGAAGCCGGCCCCCTGGAAGGCGCAGGCGGTGCCGAAGGTGAACTGGGCGTCACCCTTGAGTAGCGCGAAGGGGTAGTCGCCGTTGACCTCGGGATCATAGAGCAGGCCCCAGCTCGGTACCGGGTCGGGCCATGTCTCGGTGTTGTAGACGATACCGGTGGCGCCCCACAGGTAGGGCACGGTATAGGCGCCCTCGGGGTCATAGCTCGGTGCGCGGAACTCGTCGAGGATATTGTCGTGCCCCTCTAGCGCTTCGCCCTCGGCGGCCAGGGGACGCACCAGCCCGGCGTCGATCAGCCGCGGCACGAAGTAGTCCGAGGGCACGATCAGGTCGTACTGGGCGTCGCCCCCGGCGGTGAGCTTGGAGAACAGCTCGGCGTTGGAGTTGTAGTAGTTCTGTACCACCTCCAGGCCACTCTCCTCCTCGAAGTCCTCGATGATGGCCGGGTCCATGTAGTCCGACCAGTTGAACAGCCGCAGCTTGCCGTCAGCGGCAGCGGCGGCCACGCTCAGCGTGAGCAGGCCCAGTCCGGCGAGCGGCGCCCAGCGTCTCGGTGTCATCGGCATCGTCATTCTCCCTGTTGCGGATCACCGGGCGCATCGAGGCGCCCGGCTGTAAGCCTAGACCCTGAGCAGCAGATGCTCCCGCTCCCAGGAACTGATCACCTGGAAATAGGCACGATGCTCGGCGCGCTTCACCGCCAGGTAGCTGTGGGTAAAACGCTCACCGAGGATATCGGCCAGGGGCTGGCAGTCGTGCAGCAGATCCAGGGCCGGGCCGATATCGTCGGGCAGCTTGTGGCCACCGGACCAGGCGGAGCCGGTCATCGGCGGACGCGGCTCGAGCTGGCTGAGCATGCCCAGGTAGCCGCAGGCCAGCGAGGCCGCCATCACCAGATAGGGGTTGGCATCGGCGCCGGCCAGGCGGTTCTCCACCCGGGTCGCCTCGGGCGACGAGACCGGCACCCGCAGCCCCACCGTGCGGTTGTCCATGCCCCACTCCACGTTGATCGGCGCCGAACCGCTGCTCTCGGTGCGCATCAGGCGACGATAGGAGTTGACGTTGGGAGCCAACAGCGGCATCACCGACGGCAAGTACTTCTGCAGGCCGCCGATGAAGTGGTGGAAGAGCCGGCTGGGCTGGCCGTCGTCGCCGGCGAAGACGTTATGCCCGTCCTTGGCGTCCAGCAGGCTCTGGTGGATATGCATGGAGCTGCCCGGCTCATTGGCCATGGGCTTGGCCATGAAGGTGGCGTACATACCGTGGCGCAGCGCCGTCTCGCGCAGGGTGCGCTTGAACATCACCACCTGGTCGGCCAGTGCCAGCGGGTCGCCATGCTGGAAGTTGACCTCCATCTGCCCCGCTCCCTCTTCGTGGATCAGGGTGTCCAGGTCGAGATTCATGGCCTCGCAGTAGTCGTACATCTCCTCGAACAGTGGATCGAACTCGTTGACCGCATCGATGGAGAAGGACTGACGGCTGCTCTCCTGGCGCCCGGTACGGCCGATGGGCGGCTCCAGGGGGTAGTCGGAGTCGGTGTTGGTCTTGACCAGGTAGAACTCCACCTCGGGGGCGATCACCGGGGTCCAGCCACGCTTGGCATAGAGCTCCAGCACCCGCTTGAGCACATGGCGCGGCGCCAGCTCCACCGGCTCACCGGTCAGGTAGTAGCAGTCGTGGATGATCTGGGCAGTGGGATCCTCGGCCCAGGGCACCAGGAAGACGGCCTTGGGATCGGGCACCAGCTCCATGTCCCGCTCGGCGGGATTCCAGAAGCGGATATCCTCGTCATCGGGATACCCCCCGGTGACGGTCTGGATGAAGATCGAGTCGGGCAGGCGCGGTCGCCCGCCGTTGAGGTACTTGCCGGCGGGCATGATCTTGCCCTTGAGGATGCCGGTCAGGTCGCTGACCAGGCACTCCACCTCGGTGATACCGTGATTCTGGAACCAGTCGTTGAGGAGCGGCTGCTCCTGTCGGTTACTCATGGGAATGTCCTTGATCATGGTAAGGCGGCCCCCGGCGCACCGGGGGCCGTCCGCTCAGCGTGACTGAACCTCCGACCAGAGCTGCTGGAAGATCTGCAGGGACTCGCCCTCCAGGCTCGGCGTGAAGCGCAGGCGTGCCATGTCATCCTCGCTGGGCTGCACTGGCGGCACGGTCAGCACCTCATCCAGGTAGGGCTCGGCGGCGGCATTGGGGCTGGCGTAGTAGTTGTAGTTGGAGAGCTGGGCGCCCACCTCGGCATCGAGGATGAAGTCGATGAACTTGTGGGCCATGTCGGCATTGGGGGCCTCGGAGGTGATCATCATCGAGTCCACCCACATCTCGGCCCCCTCGTCGGGGATCATGAAGTCCAGGGTTTCGAAGGACTCCGGGTCCTCGTCCTTGAAGAACAGGTAGTCGCCGTTGTAGGAGAGTCCGATATGGGTCACGCCGCGGGCCAGCTGCTGCAGCGCCGGGGTGCCGTCGGTGAAGCCGCTGAAGGTATCGCGTCCCTTGGTCTCGATCAGCAGGCGGGCGGCCTCCTTCCAGCCCTCGGGGTCGGTGCAGTCGTAGCCGTGGCCGAGGTAGGCGCAGGCGCCGCCCAGGCTGACCTGACCGTCCCCCATCAGCGCGAAGGGATGGTCCGGATTGACCTCGGGGTCGAACAGCAGCGACCAGCTCTTGGGCGCATCCGGGAAGGTCTCGGTGTTGTAGACCACCCCGGTGGTGCCCCACTGGTAGGGGGCGGTGTACTCGGCGCCCGGGTCGAACACCGGGTCCTGGAACTGCTCCATGACGTTGGCGAAGTTGGGAAGCTTCGCCTTGTCGAGCTTCTGCACCAGGCCGGTCTCGATCAGCCGCGGCACGTAGTAGTTGGAGGGCACGATGATGTCGTACTGGGAGACACCCCCGGCCTGGAGCTTGGAGAGCATCTCCGGCAGCGAGTTGAAGTAGTTCTGCACCACCTCGACGTCGTACTTCTCCTCGAAGGCCTCGATGATCTCGGGGTCCATGTACTCGGTCCAGTTGAACAGGTAGAGCTTGTTCTCCTGGGCCTGGACGCTGCCGGCGAGCAGCGCGGCGCCGACGGACAGGGCAAGTGCGGTCTTGTTGATTGTCATGATGACTCTCCTGGTTTCCCCGTGGAGTAAGGTGCCGGCTCAGGCCTGCCGGCGACGGCTGAACATCAGGCTGATGATGGCGGCGATGGCTACCGCGCCGATCATCAGGGTAGCGATGGCGTTGATCTCGGGCGACACCCCCTTCTTGATCGCGCCCCAGATGTAGATCGGCAGGGTCGCGCTCTCCGGCCCCGCGGTGAAGAAGCTGATCACGAAGTCATCCACCGACAGGGTGAAGGAGAGGAAGAAGGCCGAGATCAGCGCCGGCTTGATTGTCGGCAGCATGAAGTGGATCACCCGCTTGGCCGGCGTGGCATAGAGATCCTTGGCCGCCTCGAAGAGCGTCGGGTCCAGGCCCACGAAGCGCGAGTAGACGATCAGCGCCACGAAGGGGATCTGGAAGGTGACGTGGGCGATGATCATGGTGCCCAGCCCCGGCTGGAAGAGCCCGGTCAGGCGGTGGATCTGCACGAAGAAGGCCATCTCCGAGATGCCGAAGACGATGTCGGGCAGCACGATCGGCAGGTAGATCAGCACGATCAGCCAGCCCAGCTTGCGATGCCGGTGACGGTACATGCCGTAGCCGATCAGGCAGCCGACGCCCAGTGCGATCACCGAGGAGACGATGGCCAGCACCATGCTGTTGGCGAAGGCCGAGATGATCTCCTCGTTGCCCAGCAGCCGCTCGTACCAGCGCAGCGAGAAGCCGGTAAAGCGTGCCGCGCTGTTGGAGGCGTTGAAGGAGAACAGCATCACCACGGCCAGCGGCAGGTAGAGGAAGGCCAGGGTGAACCACCAGAAGCCGGTCAGGCCTCGCTTGAGCGTGCGCTTTCTCATATCACCACCTCCTCGCCGCCACCCAGGCGCTTGCCGATGCGACGCATGGCGTAGAGCCCGATGAAGGTGGCGATCAGCATCAGGATCGCGCCGGCCGCCCCCAGCGGCCAGTTGGCGCCACCGGAGAACTGGTTGGCCACCAGGTTGCCGAGCATCATGCCCTTGCCGCCGCCCAGCAGCTCGGGGATCACATACATGCCGAAGGCGGGAATCGCCACCAGCACGATGCCGGCCAGCAGCCCCGGCAGGGTCTGGGGGAACACCGCGTGCCAGAAGGCGCGCACCGGCGAGGCGTAGAGGTCCTGGGCGGCCTCCACCTGGGCGGTATCGAGTTTCTCGAAGGCGGCGTAGAGCGGCAGCACCATGAAGGGCAGGAAGTTGTAGACCAGGCCCAGGGTCACCGCGAAGTTGGAGGGGTAGAGCCCCATGTTGGGCGGAATCAGCCCCAGCCCCTCGGCCAGGCCGGAGAGCGGGGTGCCCGGGGCCAGCAGGTTCATCCAGCCGAAGGTGCGGATCACCTGGTTGGTCCAGCTGGGTACCACCACCAGCAGCAGCATGATCGGCCGCCACTTCGCGCGACAGGTGCTGATGTAGTAGGCGATGGGGTAGGCGACGATCACCACCAGGCCGGTGGAGACCAGGGTCTGCCACAGCGAGCGCAGCAGGGTGTAGAGGTTGCCCGGGCTCCAGCCCAGGAAGCCGAAGCCCGCCAGGCGCCGGAACGATTCCAGCGACAGCGGCATCTCCGGCAGGCCGTAGGGGCCGTTGGTCATGAAGGCCACGCCCATCAGGTAGGCGCTGGGTAACACCAGGAAGATGATGATCCAGGTCGCCCCGGGGGCGACGGTAAACAGCAGGTGGCGACTCTCGCGCACCATGGCCCGGCTGCGGGCCGTCGGGGTCACGCCGGCGTAGGACATGGGAAACTCCTCATTCGCTCAGGGTGACCAGGTCTTCCGGGGCCACCTTGACGGTGACCCGGTCGCCCACCTCGGGCAGGCGCCGTCCACGGTTGTTCAGCGTGGCCTGCAGCGTCGTCTCGCCCACCTCCAGGCGATACTCGGCGTGGCTGCCGCGGTAGAGCCGCTCGCTGACGGTGGCCGGCAGCTGGTTCTCGCCGGCCTGCTCACCGGGCAGCAGGTCCAGGGTCTCGGGGCGGATCAGCAGCAGGCCGCCCTCCCCGGCCCCTTCGGCGGTAAGCTCGCCGAGCGACGTGGTCAGGCGGTCGCCGTCGCGGGCACTGATCGGGTAGAGGTTGTCATGGCCCATGAAGCGCGCCACGAAGGCGTTGGCCGGGTGCTCGTAGACCTCCCGGGGCGGACCCACCTGCTGGATCACCCCGCCGTTGAGCACGGCGATGCGGTCGGACATCACCATCGCCTCCTGCTGGTCGTGGGTGACGAACACGAAGGTCATGCCCAGGCGTTTCTGTACCCGCAGCAGCTCCACCTGCAGCTGGCTGCGCAGGCCGGCGTCCAGCGCCGAGAGCGGCTCGTCGAGCAGCAGCACGTCGGGTTCGTTGACCAGCGCCCGGGCCAGGGCGATACGCTGGCGCTGGCCGCCGGAAAGCTGGTCCACGCGGCGGTCCACCAGGTCGCCCAGCTTGATGAATTCGGCGATCTTCGCCACCCGCGCCTCGCGCTCCCCAGGGGGCATGCCACGCATCTTGAGGCCGAAGGCCAGGTTCTCGCGCACCGAGAGGTGCGGGAAGAGCGCATAGGACTGGAACACGGTATTGACGCTGCGCTTGTGGGGTGGCACCTCGGTGACGTCACGGCCGCCGATGGCCAGGCGCCCGTCATCGGCCTCCTCCAGCCCGGCTAGGATGCGCAGCAGGGTGGTCTTGCCGCAGCCGGAGGGGCCCAGCAGGGTGAAGAACTCGCCGGCCTCGATGACCAGATCGACGCCGTCCAGGGCCACAGTGTCGCGCCCGAAGCGCTTGTGCAGCCCCTGCATCTCGATGGAGGAGGCCTCGCGAGTCGACTCGGCGGCCTCGGCTCGCGAGGCCTCGGCGGCATCCAGGGTCAGGGTATCGTTCATGGCGTTGCTCTCTGTTGTTTTGGTGTCTCGCCGGCCAGTCACAGCCGGTCACGCAGCTTGTAGAAGGTGGTCGCCAGTACCAGCAGCGGGGTGCGCAACAGGGCTCCCCCCGGGAAGCGCCGATGAGGCATGGCGGCGAAGGCGTCGAAACATTCGGCCTGGCCGGCGATGGCCTCGGCCATCAGCCGCCCGGCCAGCCCCGCCAGGGCCATGCCGTGTCCGGAGTAGCCCTGGGCATAGTAGATATTGCCGCCGAGGCGGCCGAAGTCCGGCGCACGATTGAGCGTGATGGCCACGTCGCCACCCCAGCGATAGTCGATGGAAATGCCCTCGAGCACCGGGAAGAGTCGCGCGATCTTGGCATCCATGCGCTCCTGGATGCCCTTGGGCTCGCGGCCGTCGTAGCTCACCTCGCCGCCGTAGATGAGGCGGCGATCACCGGAGAGGCGGTAGTAGTCGAGCACGAAGTTGGCATCCGACAGGGCGTCGTTGTGGGGCAGTACCTGCGCCGCCTGGTCCTCGCTGAGCGGGGCGGTGGCAATCATGTAGTTGGCGGCGCGCATCACCCGCCCCCCCATTTCCGGCACCAGCCCCGCCTGGTAGGCGTTGGTGCCCAGCACCACGAAATCGGCGGTGACCCGCCCGGCGGCGGTGCGCACGCTGGCCGGCTGGCCACGCTCGATGGCCACGGCGGCGCTCTGCTCGTGGATGACCACCCCGGCATCGCGGGCGGCGCGGGCCAGACCCAGGGTGTAGTTGAGCGGGTGCAGATGCCCGGCAGCGGACTCGTGCAGGGCGGCCGGGTAGGCGTCGGTGACCACCCGTTCACGCAGTGCATCGCCCTCGAGCATCTCGAGATCATGGTAGTCATAGTCCCGGGCCATGCGCTCGCGGTGCTCGGCCAGCTCTCGCACATGGCGCGGCTTGACCGCCGCGTGCAGGTAGCCCCACTGCAGGTCGCAGGGGATGGCGTGGCGCTCGACACGCTCGGCGGTCAGGCGTACCGCCTCGCGACTGAGCTGCCAGATATCGCGGGCCCGCTCACGCCCCAGGGCCTTCTCCACGGTGGCCATGTCGGTGCCCAGCCCCGGCAGGATCTGCCCGCCGCTGCGCCCCGAGGCGCCGTAGCCGATCACGCCGGCCTCCAGCAGCACCACCGAGTAGCCGCGTTCGGCCAGCTCCAGCGCCGCCGAGCAGCCTGTGATGCCGCCCCCCACCACGCAGACATCGGCGCGCACCTCGCCCTCGAGGGGCGGGCAGGCGCCGAGGTCGACGGCGATGGAGTCGCGGTACCAGGAGTTCGGCGGTGCGGCGTGGTCGGTCATGCGGGCTCCCCGGGGTTGGGCGCTGGGCGCCGGTGGCCATTGTCGTTGTTGTGAAGACGGGTGCTGCTGGGAATCAGTTTGACACCAGGCGACGCGTGAATGTCAAGTATTCAATAACAACGCCCAACCACCACAGCCCCCTTTCCCGGACGCCCAGGCAACCGGCCCTGGCATCGCCACTGCGCCATGAAGGGCCGTACGTCGCGATCGCACAGGCGCTCGACGCGGCGCGCCAAACGTCAAGAAATCACGATCACGATGCCGTCACGGGATTGCCACAGGTGACGCAGGCAGGATCCCGCGGCACGCCGAAGCGGCGCCACTCGCCGCTCAGGCCGTCGAAGGTGGAGAGCCCCCGATGGGGGGTGCCCGCACCGCTGAGCAGCTTGATCGCCTCCAGTGCCTGGAAGCTGCCGACCAGCCCCACCAGAGGCGCCACCACGCCGCTCTCGGCGCAGGAGAGCGCCGCGTCGCCCTGGCCATCCGGGGGATAGAGACAGGCGTAGCAGGGGCAGTCGGGATCGCGGGGGTCGAACACCGCCAGCTGGCCCGAGAAGCGGATCGCCGCGCCCGAGACCAGCGGCGCCCCGGCCGCATGGCAGGCGGCGTTGATGGCGTAACGGCTGGAGAAGCGGTCGGTGCAGTCAAGCACCACGTCGGCGGCGGCCACCGCCGCGGCCATGCTCTCGCCCTCCAGATGCGTCGTGAGCGTCTCGATGCGACACCCCGGGTTGAGCGCCTGCGCCGCCTCGCGGGCCGACTCGGCCTTGTTGCGCCCCAGGTCCGCCTCGCCGTGGGCGATCTGGCGCTGCAGGTTGGAGAGCTCGACCTCGTCGGCATCGGCCAGGGTCAGCCGCCCGACACCGGCGGCAGCCAGGTAGAGGGCCACCGGCGACCCCAGGCCACCGGCGCCGACCACCAGGGCGTGGCCGGCAAGCAGGCGCTCCTGGCCCTCGATGTCGATGGCCTCGAGCATGATCTGTCGGCTGTAGCGCAGCAGGTCGCGGTCGTTCATGGCGTGACTCACTTGCTGTCGAACTCCTCGATATCGGGCACGTGGAGGGAGAACTCCTCCTTGACCTCCTCCATCACCACGTAGCTCTTGGACTCCTTGACCCCCGGCAGGGTCAGCACCACGTCGCCGAGCAGCTGGCGATAGGCAGACATCTCGGGAATCCGGCACTTGAGGATGTAGTCGAACTGCCCCGAGACCAGATGGCACTCCTGGATCTGGGGCAGGCGCGCCACGGCGCGGCGAAACTCGTCGAATACCGCCGGCGACTGGGTCTCCAGGCTGATCTCCACGAACACCAGCAGGTTGGCCTTGAGCGCCCGGGGATCGAGCACGGCACGGTAGCCGCGAATCACCCCGGCGCGCTCCAGGCGCTTGACCCGCTCAAGGCAGGGGGTTGTGGAGAGTCCCACCTGGCTGGCGAGGTCGACGTAGGAGATACGCGCGTTCTCCTGCAGGCAGCGCAGGATCTTGAGGTCGATGCGGTCGAGGGAGCGGGACTTGGCTTTCATTGTAATGGGTGGCACCGGTCGGAAGAGTCATGAGCGCCGCCGCAACAGCAGAATCGACTGCTAATCACCCTGCATTACGGCAGCTGACGGAAATATCATCTGCCGAAGGTGTACCACAGCCTCGCATCCACGGCTATCAACGCTTGGTCTGACTCAGGGCTATCGCAGATGACTTGTCGCTCGGGGCTGATCTGGCGACAAGCCTTCGAGGAGGCGCTGTGAACCCCTCCCTGGGCGTATATGGAGTCCTCCCCGTTTGCAAGCACGAGGCACGATGGTCGGTAGGTACGACTGCACACGTATATCCGGTCTCGTTAATGATGCTCTGATGAGCATCGGACCTTGATGGGCTAT